>JBIKTV010000328.1:0-6615 GCA_044347905.1 Myxococcota bacterium | reverse complement strand
CGGCCTGGCCGCCTTGCGGTCAAGGAGGGGGCCAGGCGGCTAAAGCCGCAGGCAACATCTGAAAAGCCCTCCGGGCTGGGTCAGGCCTTTCGCAAGGTTGCGCCGTGTTCGGGTAGGGGCGGGTCTCTGGCCCGACCGGTTAAAATCGTTAACGCCAGCACGAGCTTAGGGGGTGGGTCACCCCATCGCCAGCGTCAAACCGCACCGCCAGGCGAGGCCCGCGTCCGCGCTCAACCACCGCCAGCCAAGACCGGGTACGAGCAGGCCTCCGCGCCTGCGACCGGTGATCCCGATGGTGGCGACCGCCGTTGGCGACAGATCCACGTCACGTCAGGCTCGTCCGGGTACGAGCAGGCCTCCGCGCCTGCGACCTACGACCCAGGTTGGGGAAAGACCCAAGGGTACGGACCAGCGTTCGGCCAGCGGCGCCACGGATTCTCTGCGACGTAGCGCACCTTCTCTGCCAACTCCGCATCTAGGCGCACGATGCGGTCGTGCTCGTCGCGGCGCCAGACTGGCGTACGCCGGCCCAAAGGTACGAGCCGGTGCGCAGAATAGGACCGCCACGAATGCAGCAGGGAGTCCAGACTGTGAGACTGCAGCGGCGTCACCACCACATGTACGTGGTCGTCCATGACCACCCACGCGGCCAAGTGGTAGCGATTCCCGTCGAAGTACCGCAGGCAGTCTGCAATGACTGTCCGTTCCTCGGCCGTCAGGGGCGAGGCGCCTTGCGCGAGGCACCATGTGACGAAGTAGCTGGCGCCGGGCTCACGCAGCCGTGGGCGCTGATTTCTTAAGTGAACCTCAGCACTCATCGGCTCCTCACAAGGGCTAGCTGGATCAAGGTCGCGGGCACGGAGGCCCGCTCGTACCCGGACATGGGTCCAGGCGACCAGAACCTCGGCCGCAGGCCAAGGCTGAAGCCGCCGAGGGAGGACCCGGGGCTAAAGCCCCGAGCCTACATCTGAAAAGCCCTCCGGGCTGGGTCAGGCCCTTCGCAAGGTTGCGCCGTGTCCGGGTAGGGGCGGGTCTCTGGCCCGACCGGTTCATGGCCGCGCGAGGAGCGCCGGCCCCGCCGCCAAGCCAGGGCCAGCGCCGCGCCCCATGCCAGCCACAGCGCCGCCGGAGCGGGCCGGGCGCCGGCGTGACAGCCACTGTCCGCGGGACCCGCTGGCGCCGCTGCGGCACCTGCGGGCGAGCCGGGCGCAGCGTCGCCCACGCCGCCCCCGGCGGTCGAGGCGGTGGCGGCAGCGTCCAGGTCGAGCGGCGCGGTGGCGTCACTGGCGCCGGCGTCTGGGGCGGCCGCGACTTCGGCGGCGCTGACCTCGGCAGACTCGGCGTCGTCGATGTACCAGATCGTCTCGACATCCCACCAAGTGACGTCGCTGGCACTGGTCTCACTGGCACTGGTCTCACCGCCGCTGGTCTCGCTGGCGCTCGCGTCGGCCGCGCTGGCGTCGCTGGAGCTGGGGCCGGCGTCGAGCTCGCCCGCACCCGTGTCGACCGGCGGTGGCGGCGGCGGCGGCGGCACGGCCAGAAAAACCCCAGTGAGGTCAACGACCACGTGGCTGCGGCCGCCGGCCTTGAGGCACAGCGCGCCCTTGGGGCCCAGGCCCATCCACGCGGCGCTGGCGACGGTCTGGTGCTCGCGAAAGTTGAGGTTGGAGGTCGCCGCGGGCTTGCCGCAGGGGCCAAAGGCCAGAAAACCGTCGCTGCGCGGCGCCACCGCGGTGAGGTTGAACGACACGCCGACGGCATCGGCCGGAAAGCCCGGCATATCGGCAAAGCGCAGCTCCAGCTCTTTGCCCGGCTGAACCTTGCCCGTCCAGCGGCCCGCGGGCAGGCGGGTGTCGATGAGCCGCACCGGCGCCACCGCCTGCCACGGCGAGCCCTTGCCCGCGGCAAAGCTGCCAAAAACGTCGACCACCAGGTGGCTGGGGACCGACGAGACCGCGCAAATCCCGCCCAGCCCCATCGGCGCCAGCACCGCTGCAGCGCGGTTTTCGCCTTGGGCAAAATTGACGTTGGAGGTCTCCGGCGCGGCCTGGTCGCAGGGGTAAATCCGCATGAACCCCGGGTACATCGGGGTCACCGCTGTTACCGCCAGGGCCACGGCATGCAGCGCCGGGTCGGCGTCGATGATTTTGCGCGGCTGGCCGGGCAGCAGCGGCTTGTCGGTGTCGCGGGTGTCCAGGGCGCGATAGGGGCTGGCGGCGCTAAAACCCGCCCCTGTCTGGGCAAAAACGCCCTGAAAGTCGCCGATCACGTGGCTGGTGGCGTGGGTGTAGACCGCCACCGTGCCCTTGGCACCCAGGCGCACCGGCCCCATGTTGGCGGCGGCCGCAGCGGCGTCGTAGTTGAGGATCGACACGTTGGGCATCGGCGCCGCGCCCGACCACGCCGTCAGGTACCCGGCGCTGGCCGCTTCTGCCGCGGCGAGGTTCAGCACCACTGCACTCGCGCCCGCCGGCACCAGCTGCGCATCGCCCCAATTCGCGCTTGACCCTGCGACCATGCGGCCTTGGGCGTCCTTGACCAGGCCCTGCAGCGGCGCCGACGAGGCCGGCTTGCGCGTGTCAAACACCCGCTGGGGCTGAACGGCCTGCAGCCACGCCGGCGGACCCAGCGGCTGGTAGGCCGGCAGCGGATAGCCGGGGTCCACGACCGACGGCCGCTCGCAGTGCGGCGCCGGCCCGCCGCCCTTGGCGTAAATGGCCAGGTGCGGGCCAACGACGCGCTCCACCCCGTCTGAAGGGTGGTTGAGCACCCCCTGGCCCTGCTGCCAAAAGGTCGAGGAGCCGCCGCCGTCCAGGTTAAAGGCCCGGTCCGCCCCCAGCTCGATCAACACCTGAGCCATCTCAACGCAGGTCATGCCGCGCCAGCCGTTCCGCCCATCCACCACTATAAGAATCAGCTTGTTGCCGTCGGCCGACAGGCCCACCCCGGTGCGCGGGTCGATGGGGCAGTCAGCGCCGGTGAGCTTGCCGTCGATCACCAGTGACCAGTGGCCGCTCAGCACCTCCTGCATCCACGCCGGGTCAAAGTCCTTGTTTTGCGCGTCGTCCCACATCTCAGCGCGCTCCGTGCCAAAGGCAAGCAGGGCGTCTTTAGACAGGGTCTGCGGCCACGGCACCCCGGCGTGGGCGGCGATGCCGTAGGTCACGTAGGCCGGCTTGTTCACGCAGGGCTTAAACGGGCTCTTCACCGGATCGACGTCGATCGGCCGGCAGGAAAAGTCAGCGTTGATCGCCACCTGGGCGCCCACCGCCGCGGCAAAGCTTGAGGTCTTCTTCTGCCGCTCCTCAAACGCCGTGTGGCGCACCGACACGCCGGCGGCGCACAGGTCGATGACCGCCGCCTCGATGTTCAGCTTGTCTGGCCCAGTGCGGTGCAGGCGCTTGACCCCGGCAAAGGGCGTGGTCCAGGTGTCCGCCGCCTGCGCCGTTGAGGTCGCACCCAGCAGCGCCGCGAGCCCGGCGGCCAGCGCCCATCCCCGCAGATTTTGAGTATTTGCCACGTCGCCCTCCCGACTTTGCGCCCCCACCTCTACCTTGCGATGCCACCGGGGTGGCGTCAAGGTGGTCGCCCTTCCCGCGGGTCCGAAGTGGGCCGTAGGCCTGACCTGGCGCGGGCGGTGCATGGGTTGGGGGCGGGCCCAACGCCAGCCCACGCTGTCACCGCCAGGGCAAACGGTCGCCTTGGGCTGGGACAGGAGCCGCCGCCAGCCAAGACCGGGTACGAGCAGGCCTCCGCGCCTGCGACCGGTGATCCCGATGGTGGCGACCGCCGTTGGCGACAGATCCACGTCACGGCACGTCTCGCCTGGCTCGCACCCGGCGCCAGACAGGCTTGGCGTAACCTCGGAAGCGCTTTTCTCGAACGGTTGTGCCTCCATCGCTGTCGTCGGTCGCGGGCGCGGAGGCCCGCTCGTACCCGGACATGGGTCCAGGCGAACAGAACCTCGGCCGCAGGCCAAGGCCTAAGCCGCCGAGGGAGGACCCGGGGCTAAAGCCCCGAGCCTACATCTGAAAAGCCCTCCGGGCTGGGTCGGGCCTTTCGAAAAGTCACACCCCGTCCGGGTAGGGGCGGGTCTCTGGCCCGACCGGTTAAAATCGTTAACGCCAGCAAGAGCTTAGGGGGTGGGTCACCCCGTCGCCAGCGTCAAGCCGCACCGCCAGCGGAGCCCAAGGAACCGCGACCGTGAGGGAGCGGATGGCGACGCGTCAGCGGAGCCCAACGAACCGCGACCGTGAGGGAGCGGATGGCGACGCGTCAGCGGAGCCCAACGAACCGCGACCGTGAGGGAGCGGATGGCTCCAATCCGGCGACGGTGCCGGGTCGTCGGTGTTCGCCGGCATCGGGGGCTGCGAACCAGCCAAAAAACAAGACCCAGCCAATGAATTGGCGGGCTATCATAGCGCCGTCCGCCTTCGCGGACGGCAATCGCCGCTGTGCGGCGATCCGCAAAAACCGCCGCTACCCCAGCGCGCTCTCCATCGCCGCGACCTTGGCCTTCAGGTCGGCCAGCGCCTTCCTAAAGCGCTCGCGCTGCGGTCCGCGCAGCTTGTCCGTATCCGCCGCCCGCCATTCCGTTTGCCACACATCCAGGTCCTCAACCGCCCGCTCCAGCCGCGCGACCAACCGACCGGGCTGCGCCTTCTTCTCGGGCTCGTCCTTCGGCTCTGGCGGCTGCGTGCCGGGCGTAGCGCTGTCGGTGTCGTAGTAATTGCCCTGGTGCACCTGGCCGATGGCGTCCTTGAGCTGGTCGACCGACCACTTCTGCAGCGTCGTGTCCATCGCCAACCGCGCGCGGGTGGTGGGGTCGCCGAGGCGGGCGAGCTCGACTACGTGGCTGAACAGCAGGCCGTCGCGCACGCTGGCCGGCAGCATGTCGTACGTCACGCGGGCGTTGATGCACTGGCGGGCGACTTGGCCGCCCAAGCCCAGGTCGGTCAGGTCGGTGGGGCACGTTCGGACGAAGGCGGCGAAGCTGGTGTCTTTGGAGCCACTGTGGTTGCGGTAGTCGTGGACGTTGCCGTCGAAGAAGCGGTCGAGGAGGATCTTGCCGACCTGGAGGCGGAAGGCCAGGAGCATGTCTCGCGACAGGAGGCGCAGTTGCTCCAGGAGATCGGCATAAGCGGCTTTAGGATCAACGGGTTCGATTTCTGTCGGCATGGGGGCTCCTAGTGAAATTGGCTGGTTTTGGACAGGGGGCTGCAAGCTTTTTGAGTGTATAGACGTCTATACACTCAAAAAGCTTGCAGCGAAGGGCTTGGACGGGCGCACTGGCTGCGAGCTTGGAGGGTAATACGGCTCGGCTGGAGTCGCAAGGTGGCGGGGCGGTGACAGCAGGCGATTGGGCTTGGCTATGGGGCTGGACACTTGGCAGCAGGCCCTCGCCATTTCTTGCCGGCCCGCCCGAGTGCTGAATCGCCAGCAGCGACCGGGCTTTTGCCGTTTGCGGCAGCCTTCCGGTGTCGCCCAGCCATGCACTAGTCATCCCGCGACGGTTGCTGTACCGGTACAAACCAGCTTCGATGCCGCCTACAACTTCAGCGCACCTGGCAGCCAACCCCCATCGGCGCAACTATTGCCGGCCCCCAAGCTGGCATTCTGGGCCCCGCCCATCCCGGGTGGTACCATAGCACTCGGCCCCACCCTTTCCCCGGCAAGCCCCAGCACCCAACCACCAAACTCCACCTCGACCCAAGCACAAGCGGCGATCACCCAACGCCAGAGCCACCATGACCCACCACACCGCCATCCAAGGCTACCTGCGCACCGTGCAAAACCAGGCCGTCGTCCAGGTAGATTTGCTGCAAGACGGCTTCGTCACGCTGTCTCTGCCGGCCGCACCGTGCTGTAACTTCGCAACGCTGAGCAATGCGATTGCGTGGCTGCTGCCCTACGGCGATCGCCCACATGGCGTCTACGCCCAGCACCTAACGCAGCAGGGCGAAACGCTGGTGGTATGGTTCGAACGCGCGGACACCGGCTTTGGCACCCGCGCCACCTTTAGCCCTGTTTCGCTGCCGAACCACCGGGCTGAAATCGACCGCTGGCGCTTGGAGCGCGATACCAGCACTGCGCGGCTGCGCGCACTATTGTTGGAGCACTGCAAGAACGTAAAGGGTGACCATGACAGGCCTACTGCGGCCGACAAGCCAGTCGCCACCTACCTAGTGGCCGGTGTGGACCGGCTCTCAAACCAGCCCGGAGTGGTGGGCCAGGGCCTGATCACCGTAGGCGCTTTGGTGGTGCGCACAGACGGCGAGGAGTTCCAGTTTGTGGGGCTCCCTGGCCTAGGTGAAACGGGCTTGGACGATACCTTTCAGCATTCTGCCGCCCGGGCCACGCAGCACGGCATCGGCTGGTTAGACCTGTTCAGCTACACTGTCGGCGGCGGCAATGGCTACACCAGCGACTATTCCGTGCCCGAGACCATCCAGGCCAACAGCGCCCATCGGGCCGGATACCTGTGGCTTCGCAAGCACTTGGGCGACACAGCCCAGCACCTTGAGCCCTAGCCTTGGCGCGGTGCTGCGCTCGCGTCCCCCGTCTCCCCACCCAACTCGCCAGCCCACCCCCACACCAACCAGCCAAAACCCTGCG
>JBIKTV010000327.1:0-6674 GCA_044347905.1 Myxococcota bacterium | reverse complement strand
TCTTGCGCGGCAGGGCGCCGTCGAGCGCCACCGTAGCAAACAGCTCGTCTTTGGGCATGGCCGGCAGCAATAGCCCCGCGTGGCCCGTTTGGGTGCCCAGCTCCAGGGTCACGTCGGCGCCGTGGACATAGTCGATTTGCCCCGCACCGCCCGCAGCCAGCCAGGTGTCCAGCCAGCGCTGCACCGTCGCCACCGGCAAGTGCTGGTCGGGCTGGGTAAACTCCAGCAGCCACGCGCCTTGATCGGTGCAGAGCCCGGCCACGTGGCCGCCGTGCTTGATCACCGCATCGGGCAGATCCTCAGCCTTCATCGGGGTTTGCAGCAGGGTCCCCCCAAAAGCTTCGCTGAGCGCCAAGAGCGGATCCTGGCGCACGTCAAACAGCACGCGGTGGATCGGCTCAAAGCTCAGCCCCGGGTCGTGCAGGTTCATCACCTCCACCAGCGCCCAGCGCGCCGGGTGCTGCAGCGCCGCGGCCAGCTCCAGCCCCTCGCCCAGCAGCCGTTCGCGCGTGGTTTCCCAGACACTTTTGGCCGTGGCGAGCGAGTGATTGCCGTCGCCCACCGCGAACAGCAGCACCGGCGCGTCGCTGCCCAAGTGGTGCTGGCTGGCGTACTGCGCGGGATCCGCCAGGTTCCCAAGCGCGGCAAACAGCTGGGTCTCAGCGGACTCATCCATCGCCCAGCCGCGCACCCGGCCTCCGCCCTGCAATAGCTTGATGTCATAAAGCAGCTTGAGGTGATCCTTGCGCGCGGCCACCGGGGCGATCGCCTGCTGCTGCGGGTCGTCGATCAGCAGGTGGATGTGCGGCAGCTCCAGCGGCGCGCCGGCCCGCACCCGCACCCGCGGCGGAATCCGCTCCAGGATCGTGCCCTCCGTCGCGCGAATCAGGCTCTGCGAGCCCCGGCGGTAGTCGTAGGCCTCCAGATCGATCTCCGCCACCACGCCATGGCGGATCCGCGAGCCGTGGGGCCCGTCGGTGGTGCGCTCCACCAACACGCAGCCGCGGTGCTCCACCAGCAGCCCGCCGTCCAGTATCTTGACCATAGCCTTGTGAATACTGGCAATTCGCTGCTCATCGCCCTCGCCCAAGTAGATTTCGGGCAGGATCAGCTGCAGGGTGCTGGGCGACTCCCCCACCTGCTTTTCCGTCTCCTGCCAATACTTGGGCTGGCTGGTGTACTGATCGCACGCCACGACGGGCCACAGCTCCAGGTCGATCTCAGGGCCGGGAATCAGCAAATTAGGCTGGCGAATTGGGATGTTGACCATGGGGGGCCTTCTGCGCAGCCGGGCGCGCGGCAGAAGGGTAGATCCAGCGGCTTTTTGCAGCAAGCCGGCGCCTACTGCACCGACACCTTGGGCGCTGCGGCAAAGAGCACCAGCAGATCGTTGTCGGTAAAGCTCAGGCCCAGGCCGTAGAACACGTCGGCCCGGGTGGTGGGGAAGAACAGCTCGTCGCCGCCGACCCAGGCGTACAGGTGCGGCACAAAATACCAGATGGCAGAGGCGCGCATCCGCGGCCGTGGCCCATCGGTAAAGCGGAACATATCTACAGAAACAGAGAGTTTGTGGCGCACTAGCTCAATGTCCGCGCCGCCGCCCGCGGTGTTTTCAATCAAGCCGCCGCGCAGCACCACTGAGCCAAAGCGCCGGGCGTACTGGAGGCCAAAGCGCACGCTCGACTCGCTTTCTGTAAACGTTTCATTGAGGAGCGGCGGGTCGCCACCGCCGGCACTGCTCGTGACCCGGCTAAAGCTCCGCACCACCGGCAGGTTGTCCTGGTGGACGGTCGCCAGCACGTACTTCTCGCTGTTGGGCTGCAGCCGCAGGCTCAGGTGGGACTGCCAGGCGCGGGCCCCGGGCTCCTGAGCGCGGATCGCATGGGCGGCCAGGCGGTAGTCGACGCCAAACTCCATATCAATGTATCGCTTGAGCAAATTGGCAGAGCTGGTCATGATCTGCTCGCTCTCGCGCACCAACGTCTCATCCTTGAGCAGCCGGCCGATGTTGCCTTTGCCCGCCGCCATGTCTCCGGCGATCTGCTCGGCGCTCGCCAAGACCTTGTCCACCCGCCCCAGGGCGTCTTGGGCCTTCTTGAGCGCGTTGGTCACGGTGCCCACCGTATCGTCGACACCTGCGCGATTCTTGCCAATCAGATCGCGAACTTGCGAAGTCACGACCTCAATATGCTCGACACTTCTCAGCAGCGAGGCGCTTCCGACGTCGACACTCGATGACGTTCTTGTGACCATCTTGTCGAGCTTGTCGCTCAGCTCAGACAGCTTGACCGCCGTCTCCGCAAAGCCCTGCAAGCCGCGATCGAGCTGCCCGCCCGGCGCCAGCACCCCCGTCGCCAGCCGGTCGCGCAGGGATCCCGTGGTCTCAGACAGGTTCTTGCTCGCCGCCACAAGATTCTGAGTAATCTCAGCGATTTTGTCGGCACCGCTGTCTGACCCCAGCACCTGCGCGGCGTTGTGCGTCACTTTGGAGACATCGCTGACGATCATGTCGATTTTGGGAATGATATCGGCGGCCTTGTCCATCTTCTGTAGGGTTTGCTGTAGCGCCGTCGCCGTGACCACCACCGGGATCTCTTCATTGGGCCCCAGCTTTTTGCCTTCCACACCCGGCGCCAGCTCCAGGTAGTAGTCGCCCAGCAAGCTCGCCTGCAACCGCGTCAGCGCCGCGCTGTTCTTGAGCCGGCCCTCCGTGTCCTTGAGTCCGGAGAAAGCCTGGACGTCATTAAGCAATCGCAGCTTGACCTCGACGCGATGGCCCTTGAGCTGCAGGGTGGCGACCTCGCCCACGCGCACACCGGCGATCGTCACCTTGGTGCCCGCGGCGATGCCTGTGACGTCGTCAAAGCTGGCCCGCAGCGTGTAAGTCCCTGGACCTGAACCGATCCCGCGGTTGCTAAAAGAGACGCCTACGACGACCGCGGCCAAGGCGGACACCGTCAACAGGCCCACGGCGATGGCGCTAGTGCGCGTGCTCATGCAGCCTCCCCAGTACCGGCCTGTAGCGGACCCGTGCCGCTGACAAAGATAAACGTCCGCACCACCGGATTGGCGCTGGCTTTAAACATCGCTGGCGGGCCGACTTCAACAATTTCGCCCTGGTACAGCATAGCAATCCGATGAGCAATGCGAAAAGTGCTCGCCATGTCGTGAGAAATGACCACCGAAGTGATCTTTAGGCGCTCTTGGGTCTCGGCGATCATGTCGTCGACCTGCTTGATCATCACCGGGTCGAGCCCTGTGGTCGGCTCGTCATAGATCAGGATCTGCGGCCGCAGAATCGTCGCCCGCGCCAGGGCCACGCGTTTGCGCATGCCGCCCGACAATTCACCGGGGAACTTGTGCGACGCGTGGTCGACCTTGAGCTCGGTCAGCGACGCCATCACCCGCTCGCGTTCCTCGGGCTTCTTGAGCCGCAGGTGCTCGCGCAGCGGAAAGGCCACGTTGTCGTAAACACTCATCGAATCAAAGAGCGCGCCGTTCTGAAACAGCATGCCAAAGTTCTTGCGCGCTTCCAGCAGGGCGTGGTCGTCCATGTCAAACAGGTTCTGGCCGTGAAACAGCACCTGCCCGCGGTCCGGGCGCAGCAGCGCCACCAGGTGCTTGATCAGCACGCTCTTGCCCGACCCAGAACCGCCGATGATCACGAGCACTTCGCCCGAGTGAATGTCCAGGTCGATGCCGCGCAACACCTGCTGATCGCCAAAAGACTTATAGACGTCGCGCACTTGTAGGATAGGCTGCGTCTCGCCACCGGGCGCGGCTGTCCCTTGGGGCAGGGCGACATCAGGCATTGGGGCGGGCTGAGCCATCGCATCCTTGCGCCGCGGAACGACATTGCCGGGCGCACTGAACCGCAGAGCATAGTCTGGATGGCCATGGCGCCAAGAATTCCGATCAGAATGGCCGATCCCCCGGCGGATAGGGGCGCGGTTGGGCGAAGGAGTGACATCTGGACCTGCCAATTGGAGGGGGCGCCGTCCCGGTTCGCTGTGCTTGACACCCATGGGCAACCGCCGCACCATTTTCTGTTGGCGCGTCCGCTGCGCACGGTTGCTAAAGCCGGCATGAACACCCCTCCCCAAGTGCTGCTCCGCATTCTCAACGGCGACCTGCAGGGCCAGACCTTTCCGGTCGGCGCGGGGTTGGTCGTGGGGCGGGCGAACACGTGTGCGGTGTTTGTGCCCGACGGCCGGGCCTCGCGCGAGCATCTGGAGCTGAGCTTTGCCGAGGGCCGGCTGATGGCCCGCGACCTCAAGAGCCACAACGGCACGTTCCTCAACGGCGTGCGGATGGCGAGCTCTGAGGTGCGTCCGGGCGACGTGCTGCGCATCGGCACGACCCTGCTGGGCTTTGAGATCGTCAAGGCCAACGCCGACACTGCGGTCAAAGTCGTTCAGAATTCCAATGATTTGGAGCCGCGCCTGGTGCGCTCCATGGATCCGATTTCCGGGCCGGTGGTGGCGAGCCGGATCAACGCGGACGACTATCTGGCGTCGCTGGGCGTGTCCCAGACCATCACAACGGACGCCAGCACTCTGCAATTGCTGCGCAAAACCAGGCACTTTGCCATTCTGACTGAGGTGAGCCGGGCGCTGCAGCGCTATTCGGACCTTCAGGAGTCGCTGCCGGGCATCCTGGACTTGGTGCTGCAAGTGCTGCGCGCTGACGCCGCCTCTGTGGTGCTTTTGGACGATGAAGGCCGCTTGGTGCCCAACCTCATGCGCGAGCGCGAGGGCCATGTGGGCGTGCAGGTCGACACCTTCAGGAGCGGAGAACTCGGCGAAGCCCGGGTCATTTCTAAGACGATTGCCGACAAGGTGCTCAAAGAGCGCTGTGCCGTGATCACCGCCGACGCCTCGACGGATGAGCGCTTTGCCACCGCCGATTCCGTGGTGATCAACAACGTTCGCTCGCTCATGGTGGTGCCCATCTTAGTCAGCGATGAGATGCTGGGCTTTGTCGAGTTTGAAAACCGCCGCAGTGTCAGCGCGTTTGATGAGACCGATCTGCACTTCGCCTCGGTGATGGGCTCGATGGTCGGCATCGCCCTCAATCACCTGCGCATGCAGCAATCCCGGGAGCGGGTGATCCAGCAACTGCAGGCCGCCCGCGATCAGCTGCTCGCCACTCAACAGCGGCTCATCATCGCCGAGCGCATGGGCACCCTGGGGCGATTGGCGAGCGGCATTGCCCACGAGGTCAAGAATCACCTGAGCCCTCTGCTGCTAGCCGACCTGATCGCGCACAAGTATCCAGAAGACAGTGAGATTTGCGAGGCCTCTGAGATGATGCTTGAGGCCCAGCGCCGCATCCTGGGCTTGGTGGATGAGATTCGCCAGTTCGCCGGCGGTGGGCGCGGCAGCGTGCAGCTGGCACCGTGCGACCTGTCTGACCTCGTCAACGGCGTGTTGCGCTTTATCACTTGCGATCGCTCGATGCAGTCGGTGCAAATCCGCGCAGAGCACCGCCAGGAGCCGCTGGTCAACATCGACTCTGGGCGCATCCGCCAGGTGCTGATCAACCTCATCCGCAACGCCAGTGAGGCGATGGGCGGCCAGGGCACCATTGAAGTCGTGGTCGACGCGAGCAGCCACGCCGCTACGGTGACGGTTCGCGACAGCGGTCCTGGCATCCCGCAAGAGGTGCAAGATCGCATCTTTGAACCGTTCTTTACCACCAAAGGTGAGCGCGGCTTGGGCCTGGGCTTGGACATTTCGCGGCAGATCGTCCGCGCCCACGGCGGCTCGCTGGTGTTTACCTCGGAGCGAGGGGTCGGATCTGAGTTTTCGGTGATCTTGCCCATGCAGCAGGATTCGGACGCCGACGAGCCAAGGGATACAGCTCCTGAATTTTCTGACCTCGCCACTGATGCCGGCCACATGCGCTTCCCGACCACGTAGCTCTGCGGTGCGACAACGCCCAGAGTCCCGCACTGAACTTTGTTGATGCCCCCTAAGGTAGCCCCGTTCGCCTTCGATGCTCCCGCCATCGCTCAGGAATTCATGAGGCCATCGGCTCTGCAGGCCCTCCGTGTCCCCCACCGCATTGGCGAACCCCTGACGGTGCGCCGGGTGGTCGTTGTGCGCAAAGCGAGCGCCATCGACTTGTTGGAGTCGCGCCCGGACGCCAAGCTCCAACACGCCTTGGGCGTTCGCGATCCCCTGGCAGAGAGGGTGCTGCAAGCGCACTTGGAGAATCAGGCCAGCGCAGAGGCCGTCGAAGCCGAATTGCGCGGGCGCCAGCTCAGTTTCAAGGTGGTGCCCAAGCTGACACCGCCGCTCGCGCGCTGGGCGGACCTGGTGGTCTCGGTCGGCGGCGACGGCACGTTCCTGCGCGCCTCCCACGCGGTGCGGCCCTGGGGCGAAGGCGTCGGTGCCCCCATGTTGGGCGTCAATAGTGCCAGCAGTTCCGCGGGCTTCTTCTGCTCCGCTTGCTCCCGCGACTTTGGCGAACAGCTGGATCTCATCGCCTCCGGGGCCATGGTCAGCCGGGCGCTCTGGCGCATGGAGATTCTGGTCAACGGCGTACCCCTGGACCACCACGCGCTCAATGACATCCTGTTTGCCCACCGCGTTCCAGCGGAGACATCGCGCTATGTCATCACCGTCGATGGGGTTTCGCAGGAGCAGAAGTCGTCCGGCATTTGGATCTCC
>JBIKTV010000326.1:0-6696 GCA_044347905.1 Myxococcota bacterium | reverse complement strand
GCCCTGCCCGCCGGCTATACCCAGAACGTCAAGGTCTCTTTCCTGTTTGATATCATTGACGGCAACTACAACACCGGCAAGGGCGTGTACATCGACGACCTCGCGGTGGTGCAGGCGACCTGCCAGTAAGGCCTACTGACCTAGCAGCCAATCCCAGCGCAGCGCGTGCCCGGCAGAGGCGCGGTCATCGGTCCACAAGGGCCCAGGCGGCGGGAGAGGTTGCCAGCGCGAATCCCCAAGCAGGACCGCAAAATCGCTAGGTTGGCGCGCCAGCACGGCCCAGCGCGACTCCGTGCGGCCTTGGCGCAAAGCGGACTCCGGAAGGCGGGCGTCATCGCGGATCCGCCCGTGCCAGCCGCCGTCTTGGGCCAAGGCGCTGAGGATCGGCGCGAGGTCAAAGTAGCGATTTGACAAGTGAAACAGCAAGATGCCGCCGGGCTTGAGCTTGGCGCCGTAGAGCCCCAGGGCCTCGCGGGTCAAGAGATGCAGCGGGATCGAGTCGGCGGAGTAAGCGTCCAGGATGAGGACGTCAAAAGGCCCTTGGCCGGGGCGGGCCAGGGACACGCGGGCGTCGCCGATCAGCGTCTCGACCGGCCGGCGGGCATTTTGCAGATAGGTGAACCACTGGGGATCGCGGGCGATGTGGTCGACTTCGCGGTCGATTTCGTAAAATACCCAGCGCCCGTGGTGCGGCTGGGCATAGCAGCTCAGAGCCCCCGTCCCCTGGCCCACCGCGCCCACGGAAGCGCCCGCGGGCAAGGGTCGCTGGCCCAGCAGCTGGCCGGCGGGGCCGTCTGGATGGTAGTAGAGGGTCGGTCGGCACTGGTCGCGCTCGGCCAATTCCTGGCGGCCGTGGGCGGTGATGCCGTGGAAAAGCTGGCGAAAGCCTGAGGATTCGTCGTCGGCGACGCGGTGGACGCCAAAGAAGCTGCGGCTGGTCCAGCGGGTCGCGCCGGCGGATGGGGGCGGCTGAAAACCGGCAGCTGCGACGACCGCGAACCAGGCAAGGGCGTATTGCCGGCCGTGGCCCGACAGCCCGTGGACGGCCACCGCTGCGAGGGCAAACGCCGCGGTGCGAGCCAAGGGGCCCTGCGTCGCCGCAAGCACGGCCAACGCGGCCGGCAACAGCGCAGCGATCCAGCGCCAACGCCCAGCGCCTACGGGTGAATTCATCGCGACTGCGGCACCCAGCGCCAGGGCCAAGGGGTATTCGCCCAGCCCGCTGATCAGAACCGGCGCCGCCAGGGCCGCAAGGCCGCTGCCAATCACGCCGCCACTCGACTGAACCAGGTAAAACGCCGTCAATCCAGAAGCCTGTGGGCGAAGCTCTGCCAGCTTGCCGTGGGCCGCCAGACACAGGGCAAAGAACGCCGCCAGGTGCAGCGGCACCACCAGCGCCGGCGGATGGTTGGCTTGCAGGGCCAATAGCAGGGCCACGGGGGTCAACGTCAGCGGCAGGCCGCGGGCGAGCCAAGCTTGAGGCGGCCGGCGCACGGCAAACACCACGACAAAACTCAGCAAATACAGGCCCAAGGGCACGGCCCACAGCAGCGGAACAGAGGCGACCGCCGCGGACAACCACGAAGTCACCGCGACACTCGCCGCCGCCGGCACCGCGGCCAACAGCAGCCACTGCAGCCACGGCAATTCGCGCCATGGCGGAGCGGCGATCGCCGGTTGATGATCCGCCGGTGTTTGGGGCGCCCAAGGCCAAGCCAGACAGCGAATCAGCAGCAGGGCCCACATCAGCGCGCCCGCTTGCCACAGATGCGCCAGATCGGCCACGCCCACCCACGGCTCCAGCAAGGGGTAGGCAAACAGCCCGGCGAAGCTGCCGAGGTTGCTCGCGGCGTAGAGCGCATAGGGATTGGCCTGTGGGCGGGCGCGGCTATACCAGCGCTGGAGCAAGGGACTCGTGGTTGAAAGCGCAAAGAAGCCGGGGCCAATGCCCAGAGCGGCGCTGACGACCAGGGCCAAGGTGGGCGACGAATAGCCAGATAGATCGGGGGCTTGGCCTAAGCCGATGAGGCTGACAAGCGCCATCAAGACGACGACGGCGTGGATCTTGCGGATGGCCGATTCACTCGCGCGGGTGCTGAGCAGGTGGGCGTAAGCGTAAGCCAGCAGCAGCACGGCTTGGAAGAACACCATCGCGGTGTTCCAGACGGCCGGGGCGCCGCCGAGTTGCGGCAGGCAAAAGCGAGTCCAAAGCGGCTGCACGAGGAACAGCAGCGCGGCGGAGAGGCCCAAGGTGAATGCGTAGGTCGGGCCCATGGACCTCCGGAGCGCCGGCGGGTTCCTGAGCATGGCCGGGATTTGGGGTATAGCGCTGATGGAGGGGGTGGTGCAATGCGGGAGGCAAATCGGGCGGGTCTGGGCCGCTGCGTCAGTCCTTTGGGACCTTGACGACGGCGAACTGAGCCAACTACGCGCTAAGGGATAGCGGAGGCGCGGTCGCGATCTCAGGCCCGGCTGCGGATGCGATCGACCACGTCCGCGGCGTTGCCGATGTCGCAACGCCCTTCACCGGCCAGGAATACCTGCCGCACGATCACGGCGGCCCCAGCAGTTCGCCTTCCAGCGTCCCATCGGCGTAGCTCAGCCAGAGTTCGCCGAGCTGATAGACGCGGCTGCGATCGGCGAAGTGGGTCGTCTGGCTCATCGGCGTCAGGTGAGTGCCCTCTTCCGTCGTGCGCGTGACGATCGTGACCTCTTCCGCGCGCAGTTCGTTGTCTTGCCCGAATCGTTTGGGCCGATCAAGGCGTGCAGCGGCGTAAGATCAAGCCCGGCGCTGCGGATGCAGCCAAAAGCCTCAGCTTCAAAGCGGGTAATCACGGAACTCCTTGGCTGGCGCGCTGAGCAGCAGCGCAGCAGTAGGTTGGCGCGGGGCCTGAGGGCGGCAAGAGGCGAGTTTAGCACCACGCCGGGATCATGGATGGCTGTCGCAGTGCGCGAGCTGACTGTCCAGGGTCCAGACGTAAATGCGCCGATGCGGCAGCTCTTCGCGGAGTCGGCGCCACTCGTCGGCAATGGACCAGTCGCCAAAGCCGCTGCCCTTGCCCCTGGGGTCCGTGCGTTGGGCCCAAGCCGGAAATCCGTGGAGTAGATGGGCGAGGCGCTCTTCGTCGAGATAAGCAATGGGCCGAAATGGCGCTTTGCCTTCCATCGCAGCCTGGACCTGGCCGATGAATTTCTTCGCGACAGTGCGGCGCTGGTTGCCATCTCCGTGCTGGCCGATGTGGTTACCGGTTTCGAGAATTGTGGTGACGGGCAAGACCAACTGTTCATTAGCCTCGACTTTGCGGCGCAACTCAGCGATCAAGGTCTCGCGCTGCGCGGCCATGCCCGGCACGTCCAAGAGTTCGACAAACACGCTGGTGTCGATCAGGCAGACGGTCATTGTTCCTCCTGGCCGCGGAGGTTGTCGATCCAGGTCAACGCTTGGGCCATTTTTGCCGCGTCCTCTTCTGCCGTAGGCACACGTGCTGCTTCGTCGATGACGCCGGCGCTTGCTGCTGCGCCGAGGGAGCTAGCGGTGAGCACGGAGAGATAGTCGTGCAGTTCATGCAAGGGCGTCAGGAGCGACGCCTTAGCAGCGGCGTCCCAGTGGCAGACGACGACGCCTTGGCGCTGTTCCGGGGTCAAGGCGTCAAGGGTGGCGGGATTGTGGGTGGTGATGAGGACTCGCAGGTGCCGTTCACGGGCAACGGCTGTGCAAAATGCCAACAGCTCATGCACCTTGCTCGGATGGAGCCCGCGATCGACCTCTTCAAAAACCACCACTGAATCTTCTGGCATGGTTTCGAGGGCTGCAGCGACGCCCAGCAGGTGGAGCGTCCCGTCCGACAAGACATTGGCCAGCGCCCACTCGCCGTTGTCATAAACGACGCGGAAGGAGACGAGCCGGCCTTCGACGTCGACCGCGGCAAGGGCGCCAATTGGCTCTTCCGGCACTGTTCTGAGCACCTGGACAATTTGCCGATGGGCGGCGCGTTGCCTTTGCGTGCCGGTTTCCAAGGCATACAGGCAAGAGGCCAGGTTGTCGGCGTTGCGGTGCAGCGTTGCGTCGTCGAGCGGCACAAAGGCGCGCATCGCTGTCGGATCCGGCTGAACAACACTGACCTGGCCAGCATTCTTTGCGACGCTTTGAGCGGCGGCGGCGCAATCTGGCCCGGCATTTGCGAGCACGTTGCTGCCAGCGGCGAACCACGACCGATCATCGATCCCCATCAGCGACTTGCCGTCCAGTTGCACAGTCCGCCGGCCAATATCGTTCACATCCGTGGCAATTGTGGTTTGGCCGTAGCTCAGCGTCTCGAAAGTGGTCAACCTCGACCGGCCACGGGCCCCAAGGGTCTCGCGCTCCTCCATTTTTAGGCAGTAGCGCAGGTCGTCTTGCACCGCAACGTGGATTTCAAACCCGGTGGCCCCGCGCCGCACGCACTGCTTCAGCCCGCCTCGGATGGGGATTCGCGGCCGGGCGCTCGGCTCACCCACGCCGTCCGTCGAATCGCCGTGGAGTAGCGCGCTGACAAGCTCAAGGGCTTCGACAACGTTGCTCTTCCCGGCGCCGTTGCGGCCTATCAGGATGGTGACAGGCGTGCGCAGGTCCAATGTCGCATCGGCAAAGCCCTTGAAATTGACGAACCGGTACATTGGACCTCCGCGGCTAGGCCGCGCGCTGAGTTTACGCGGTGCCGGCAAGAAGTGGGAGGGTCGGAGGGGACTTCGGGTGGCGCCGTCGCCCGGGCCTTGGCCGTGGAGGTCGAGGAGCACCGCGTTCTACGGCACCGGCTTGGTCTTGTCGATGGTTTCCTATGAATGGGCTTGGCAACTGCGTCAGCCTGCGTCGTCACAATTGCCCTGCCCGCCTCGCTGGTCTAGACTCGCTGCGCCCGAGCCGAACCGCTCACTTGCCGCGCAGCGCGGTCAGTCTGGCTTGATGGACCATGCGAAACCGAGCCTCGTCGGCTCAACGGGAGCCCCAAACATGCGCATCGCTCTTAGGCACGAATTCTGGTTTGTGGCCCTTCTGACTTGGGCTGCCCTTGGCTGCCAGGCCAGCGGCAGCCCAGGTGGCGGCGGCTACACCTACGTCTGCGGCAACGGCATCTGTGAGGGCACAGAGACCGATTACTGCTCGAAGGACTGCGAATGCCCCGCGCCGTGCACAGTCGCAGTTTGCACAGCCGCGGGCGAAATCCAGGACTGCATCACCAACCAAGCGGGGTGCAAGGTCCTGGCCGCACCCAAGGCCTGCGGCGGCGGAAAGACCTGCGTCGTGAACGCGTGCATCGTCCCCAACCAGACCAGCGTGTGCGGCGACTTCAAGTGCGAACCCGGTGAGAGCAATGCGACCTGCAGCAAGGACTGCCCGCTCACAGCGCCAGTTTGCGGCGACTTCAAGTGCGAAGCTGGCGAGAGCTATGCGACCTGCAGCAAGGACTGTTCTGCAACGGGCCCCGTCTGCGGCAACTTGAAGTGCGAAGCTGGCGAGACCTCGGCGAACTGCAAAGCGGACTGCCCCATTGTTGGCCACGTCTGCGACTCGTACTGCGGGCAAATGGGCCCCGGCGGCTGCTACTGCGATGATGGATGCGCCAAATCTGGCGACTGCTGCACCTATTCGGGTGGCAAGCCGGCAAGTCCCAACGGCGATTGCGCCGGGTCCAGTTGCGCGCTGTGCCAGCCATCAGCGGCCCTGCGGTACGTCACCATCGACGGAACTCCGGAAAGCAACCTAGATTGCGCATCGTCAAGTCCGGGCGCTGACGTCGACGTGGTTGCGCTGTACTCGGCACAAGGACAGCTGCGCGGCGTGGGCAAGCCCGGGAGTGTCGTATTCAAGCTCGCGGCTACCACCGTTTGCTCAGGGTGGGGAAGCAAGAAACAGTGTTGGTACAACATCATTGCGCCCGAGTGCCACAACGATCCGAGCGATGTCGCCGGTGGGCTGAACACCAAGATGTACAGCGATTCGACGCCGGATACCGGCTTCTTCGCCCTTGGCAGAGGGACTGTCCAACTGCAGTTTGGCGCGTGTTCCGTGTCGACTTCTGACGTCAAGCAGTGCGACGGCAAGGGGGCTGTCCTAGACATCCTGCCCGGTGACGAAATCGACCTCTACGAAGTCGACGGCTCGTACAAGGCCGGTAGCGGCTCTGGGGCTTCTGGAATCGCGCCGGCGTCGTGTGTCTGCAAGGCGGAAGCGTATGAGGTCTTTGTCAGCGCAAAGCCGGGTACGGGGCTCCAGAGCCTCGGCCAGTTCTCTGGCAGCAAAGGCGCGATCAAGGTCAAGTGAGGGATCGCAGGGCTGGGCTTCATCAATTCCCTATTGATGGCGAGCAACCGCTGGCAGTTGTGGATGGAACGACGGCGGGTGAGGTGCGGCCAATCGTTCATGGCGGCGAATCCTGACATCGCCATCTGTGCGCGCTTTTGGAACGAGAGTCGATCAAGCCACCCGCAGAGCCGCTCCAACAGCACCAACCGCTTGCCCCAGACCCAACCCCCAGCGACAATCGCCCCATGCAGACTCCCGACGCGCCTCCCCCTCCTCCGCCCATCGCCCCCGGCCCGCAGTACACCGCCGCCGAGCCGCTGCTGGCCACCGTGCTGGAAAACCGCCGCCTAACGCACCCCGACAACCCGAGCGACGTACACCACCTGGTGCTGAGCTTGCCCGCCAACGCGCTG
>JBIKTV010000325.1:0-6703 GCA_044347905.1 Myxococcota bacterium | reverse complement strand
CACCAGCGGCGACTACGAGCACTTCTTTGAGCGCGACGGCATTCGCTACCACCACATTCTCGACACCCGCACAGGTCAGCCGGCCCGCGGCCTGCAGAGCGCCAGCGTGGTGACGGCCGATGCCACGGTCGCCGACGCGCTTTCGACCGCGCTGATGGTGCTGGGCCGCGAGAAGGCCCTAAAGCTGGTGGCGCACTGGCCGGGCGTGGAATGCGTGCTGGTGGACGACGCGGGCAAGCTCTGGCTGAGCAACGGGCTGCAGGGCAAGGTGGAGCTGGTGGGCAAGGCGGAGCTGCTGGCGCGCTGAGGCGAATGGGCACTCTGGCGCGCGCAGGCGTTAAAACGACAAAAGCCCCGGGAATTGCTCCCCGAGGCTCTGCGCTGCTTTCGCAATCTGGCTCCGATGCACGGACTTGAACCGCGGACCCGGTGATTAACAGTCACCTGCTCTACCGACTGAGCTACATCGGAATGGTGCCTCTCGGCGCCCGTCAACGCCCGCGCGGGGCAGCGACGAGGGAGAGATTACGCGCCTCCGCCAGAGCTGTCAATGGGCCACTGCGAAGTAATTGCCCGCCCGCAGCGGGTAGCGCTTGCCCCGCCGCCTCAGCCGTGTTTGGATGCGCCTATGAGCACTCGCCCCGCCTCACCTCCAGATGCCAAACGCGCCGCCACTCCCGCGGCTGGGCCGATGATCCTGATGGATGGCCCGCAGTTACAGGCGCACCTCCAGAACGGACCTCTGCGCGCCGCCTATCTGGTGGTGTCGGCCGAGCAACCTGATCGCGGCAAGAACACGGAGCGGGTGGGCGCCGATCCCCAAGCCCTCAACGCTGCGGCAAAGCGTATTGAAAACGCAGCTTTGTCTCGCGGCGATCGCACCCTGGACTATCAGAACATCGACTACGCGGACGGCGACTACGCGGCCATCTCCTCCAGTCCGCAGCAGAGCAAGCACCACCTGATCGCCCATGAGGCGCGGGCCTCGTCGCTGTTTGGCGGTCGGCGCGTGATAACTGTTTGCCATGTCGATGATTTTGTCCTTGGAGCCGCCAAGACCAAGGGCCGAAGCAAGGCGGCCAAAGAGGGCGCCAAAGAGGACGAGGGCAACGATCCCGTCGAGCAGCTGCTGCTGTCCGTGCGCCCCGACGATGGCGATCCGCCGTTTGTGCTGATCTTCACCGCCACGCATCTGCCGCGCACAGGCCGATTCTTTAAGCTGATTTGCCAGATGGGCGCGGTCGTTGAAGTGGCGGCGATGACCTCACTGACCTTGCAGACCTACCTGGAGTCGACCGGGGCGACCACGCGGACGCGGATTGAGCGCGGGGTGGCGCAGAAGATCTGGGACCGTCTGGGCGGCACCGATCCGGCGAGGTTGCGCCAGACTGCCGATCGCCTGCTTTTGGACGCTGGGCCTGACGGCACGGTGACGATGCAGTCCGTTGACTCTACAGTGCCTTTGGACCGCGACGCCGGTGCCTGGGTGCTGACCGACGCGATTGCCACAGATGACCCCCAGCGGGCCGTGACGGTGCTGCACCTGCTGATTGCCCACGTGGAGCCCACGGAGCGCGACGGCGAGGTGCTGCGCATTCTGGGCTTTTTGGCCAGCCACTATCAGCTGATGCTGCAGATCCAGGCCGGCCTGAGCATGGGGCGGAGCGACGACGAGATCTGCAGCAGCCTGGGATTGCACCCGTTTCGCTTCAAGAACATCGCGGCGCAGCTGCGTTCGTCGCGGCCTGGCCGGCTGGAGATGGCCGTGGCGACGCTCGCGACCCTGGATCTGATGCTCAAGTCGACGGCGATCGGCGATCGCAAGGTGGCGACGCTGCGCTGGCTTGAGCAGGGCCTGCTCTGCCTCACCAAGGGCACGCCGCTGGCTTTGGCCACCGCGCCTTCGATTATGGATTCCCTCTAGCCGCCCAAGGATATGATGAACGACAACTTGATAAACGTCCAGTCTGAGCCACCCGCGCTGACCATTGAGCGCATGGCCCTGGGCGACATGGCCAATTTCGTCTATTTGCTGGTGCCGACCCAGCGCGGCCGCCTAGCCGTGGTCGATCCTGCGTGGGAGCCGGAGCGGATTCTGGCGCGGGCCGCGGAGCTCGATCGGGTGGTGACCGACATCGTCCTGACGCACCATCACCCCGACCACCGCAACGGCGTGGAGGCGCTGCTCGAGCGCTATCCGGCGCGGATTCACGTGCAGAAGGCTGAGCAGCCGTGGCTCAAGGGGCTGGGCTGGCTGGCGGACTGCGTGCTGCATCAGCCGGGCGACACGCTTGACCTCGGCGGCGGCGCCCTGGTGCAGATGCTGCATACCCCAGGACATACGCCGGGTTCACAGTGTTTGCTCTGCCGCGATGCCCAGCGCGGAGACAAGCTGTTGACCGGGGACACGCTGTTTGTCGACGGTTGTGGCCGCTGCGATCTGCCGGGCGGCGACGCCCAGGAACTTTTTGCCAGCCTGCATAACACCTTGGCCAAGCTCGACCCGCAGACCCGCGTGCTGCCGGGCCACGACTACGGGCCGACGCCGGAAGCGACCTTGGGCGACCAGCGCCAGAGCAACCCCTATCTCAAGCTGGACAGCGTGGGCGATTTTGTCGCGTACCGCATGAAGCCGCGGGGCTGACGGCTTCTTGCCGGCTCAGGAGGAGCGCAGCGAGCGGCCGATGAGGCCAAAACCCGCGCCGACCATGGCGATCATCGCCAGCAACACCGGCAGCCGCGTGGGCTCAAAGTGCACCCGCAGGCTGGTGACGATCTCCGCGGCCAGCAGGATCAAGCTGCCGATGCTCATGCCCCAGCCGAGCTTGCTGCGGCCGTCAAAGAAAAGCAGGGCCACGCCGGCGACAAACGGCCCCACGGTGACGCCCAAGCTCGGCCCAGCGCCGTAGTGGGCGCCAAAGTAGCCGTTCCACATGCCGCCGCTGCTCACGACCACCCGCGAAAACAGCAGGTAGAGGCCCAGACCCGCGAGGCCGCCGCCGACAAAGAAATGGGTGATGCCGCCCGGCGTACCACCCGCGCCTTGCAAGTTGCTCATGTTTCAGACCTTCTTGTTCCTACGCCGCCAGCCGACGATGCCCGCGGCGCCCGCCAGAGCCAGCCAAGCCGACGCCATGCCGTTGGGCCCCGCGCTGCAGCCGCCGTCGTCACTGGTGCTGACCGCTGGCTTGACCGCGGGGGTTGTCGCCGTGGGCTTGGAGGTGTGGGCGTTCCAGGTCACGGGCTTGAGGCTAGCGATAAACTCAGCGCTCAGGCTGGCTTTGCCCAGTTGCGCCGCGTTGAGCTGGGCGTCCACGCGGTCGGCGTCGCTCTGATCGATGTCGCGCGGTGCGCCGCTCTCGTCCATCACCTGCACTTTGGCCATGGCCAAGCCGCCGCCTTCAACCAACGGCCCGCTGCCCTTGCCAAAATCCGCTGTTCCGCCGCCAAAGTAGCAGCTCTGCGTCGCTTCTGGCGGCAGGGCCACGGTCATCTCAAAGCCGTCCTTGAACTTGAGCGCCGCCTTGCTGGCCTGCTTGCTGCCGCCCTCGCACATCGGCGTCGCGTCAGCGGTGTGCTGGTTCGACACGTCGGGGAGATCGCCGTTAAAGCCAAAGATCGGGTCCTTGTTCATTTCCTCTTTGGACAGCGTGGTGTACAGCCGGGTCAGGTAGGGCTGGCCCTTGTACTGGGCCTGCAGCTTCTGCAGCGGCTCGATGACCAACTCATTGAGTTCCTTGGCAAAGGCCGGACCGTCAAACCCCGCGGCGATGGCGGCGTCCAGGTAGGTCTTGCACTGGCCCTCGCCGGGCATCGAAGCCGAATTCTGAATGCAGTTGTAGTACGTCTGATCGTCAACGTCTTTAAAAGCATCAGGCTTCTTGACGTACTTCTTGATAAGATTCTGGATTTGCGTGGTCCGCGGCATCTGCTTTTGGAACATCAGGTTGAGGAACTTGCCCGGCTCAGTGATACCGTCAAAATCCTTGATGTTCCACTGGTCGCTGGCAAAGGGGATGGCCACCTCCGCAGTCTTCTTGGCCATTTCCGTCAGGAAGGCGTGGCCTGAGCCCAGGTCCACCGCTTTGGACACCACGGTCTTGTAGTTGCTGCCGGGCTTGAACCAGTCGATCGCCGCGTCGTTCAGCTCTACGTGCAAGAAATTCTTAGGGATCGCCCTGGCCTTGCCGACGATCCACGCGACGATGGGCATGTCGGGCGCGGTGGCCAGTGCCGTCAAGCGGATCGGCAGGCAGGGCCCCAGCTCGTCCAAGGTCACTGCGATGGGCACGAGATCGCCAGCACTCTTGTCTTTTTGCAGCTTTAGCGCCAAGAACACATAGTTTTCCTTAACGTATTGCCCGATAAGCGGTTGAGTAGCCGCGGGTTGCACAAACTTGTTGGCGTTGAGCCAGTCGATGACCTCGGCGCCGCTGGTGCCCTTGATCACCACCGCCTCATACGGCCCCACGTTCTGCTGCAGCAGCACTTGCACGCCGCCCCCGCCGCCGCCGGCATTGGGTGGCCCGCCGCCGCCCGCAGCCGAGTCTTCCAGGTAGCAAACTGGCGCTTGGCAATCGCCGTTCTGCTTCCAATTCAGCTGAAAGCGCGGCGCCGTGTATTGCTCCAGCAGCTGAAACACCGAGTCCGAGCTGGGCTTGAGCCCGCCGCCGTCCGGCACCTTCTGCAGCGGCAGCACCCAGCTGAAGTTCTGGTCTTCGCCGGTGTAGCTGATCTGGATATGCACCGTGATTTTGCCGCCTTCCTGCACGTACAGGATGCGCTCGGCGCTCTGGTCCACGGGCTGCGTAAAGCAGAAGAAGCCGCCGCAGGCATACGCCGGCATCGCGATGGCAGTCGTAGAAACCGCTGCAATTGCAAGGGCAATAGTCTTGGAACGCAATTTGGTGAGCATCGTTATCCTTCTGAACGGCTTGCAAAGTATGGAGATTTGAATCGCAGCGGATTGACTAAGCCTGGACGCGGCGGCGGCGCAACCACCAAGCGCCCAGCGCAAGGCCAACGGCACCCACACTGCCGAGCGGTGCGCCGACCGGGCCGCTGCTGCAACCCCCATCGTCGCTGCTGGCGTTGGCCGGTGAGGTCGCGGCAGGTCCGCTGGAGCTGTGGGCATTCCACGTCACCGGCTTGAGCGAGGCGATAAACTCAGCGCTCAGGCTGTCTTTGCCCAGCTGCGCGGCGTTGAGTTGCGCGTCCACCCGGTCGGCGTCGCTCTGGTCGATGGTCCGGGCAGGGCCTTTCTCATCCAGCACTTGCACGCGAGCGAGCGGCTGACCGCCCTGGCTGACCACCGGCCCCGTGCCCTTGCCAAAGCCCACGCTCTGGTTGGGCGAAAAACCGCAGGTGCCGAGCGTGTCTTTGGGGATGTCCAGGGTCATCTCAAAGCCGTCGGCAAACTTGAGCTTGGCCTTGGTCGCCTGCTTGCTGCCGGCCGCGCAGATCGGCGTGCCTTCCGCAGTGTGCAGATTCGACACGTCCGGCAGCTCGGCGTTGTAGCCAAAGATCGGGTCTTTGTTCATCTCTTCTTTGGAGAGGGTGGTGTAGAGCCGCGTCAAGTACGGCTGGGCCTTGTACTGCCCGTCCAGCGCCTTGAGAGGCTGAATCACCAATTCATCCAGCTCTTTGGCAAAGGCCGCCCCGTCAAAGCCCGCGGCGATGGCGGCGTCCAGGTAGCTCTTGCACACCCCTTCGTTCATGCCGGAGGAGGCATTCTGAATGCAGTTGTAGTAGCTCTGGTCGTCCACATCCTTAAAAGCATCGGGTTTCTTGATGTATTTCTTGATGAGGTTCTGCACCTGGGTGGTGCGCGGCAGGCCCTTCTCCAGCATCAGCTGCATGAACTTGCCCGGGTCCGTTACCTTCTCAAAGTCCTTGATATCCCAAGAGCTGCTTGCAAACTGGATCGGCAGATCGCTGGTCTTCTTGGCCAACTCCGTCAAGAAAGCGTGGCCCGACCCCAGGTCCACCGCCTTGGACACCACGGTCTTGTAGTTGCCGCCGGGGTTGAACCAGTCGATCGCCGCGTCGTTCAGCTCAACATGCAGGAAATTCTTGGGGATCGCTCTGGCCTTGCCCAGCACCCACGCCACAATCGGCATGTCCGGCGCGGTCGCCAGCGCGGTCAGGCGGATCGGCAGGCACGGCCCCACTTCATCCAGCGTCACCGCCACGGGAACCAAATCGCCAGCGCTCTTGTCTTTCTGCAGCTTTAGCGCCAAGAAGACGTAGTTTTCCTTGACGTACTGGTTGATAAGCGGCTGGGTAGACGCGGGTTGCACAAACTTGTTGGCGTTGAGCCAGTCGATGATCTCGCTGCCGCTGGTGCCCTTGATGACCACCGCCTCATACGGCCCGACATTTTGTTGCAGCAGCACTTGCACGCCGCCCTTGGTGCCGCCGTCATTGGCGCCCGGACCGCCGCCCGCGCTGGCGTACATGCACTGCATCGGCGGCTGGCAATCGCCATTGGCCTTCCAGTTCAACTGAAACTGCGGCGCGGTGTTTTGCTCCAGCGCGGCAAAAATCGAGTCCGAGCTCGGCTTGAGCCCGCCGCCGTCCGGCACCTTCTGCAGCGGCAGCACCCAGCTGAAGTTCTGGTCTTCGCCGGTGTAGCTGATCTGGATATGCACCGTGATTTTGCCGCCTTCCTGCACGTACAGGATGCGCTCGGCGCTCTGGTCCA
>JBIKTV010000323.1:0-6724 GCA_044347905.1 Myxococcota bacterium | reverse complement strand
TCGGCCTTCACCCAAACCGCTGCCCTAAGCTTGGTCTTGCCCTTCGTCCTGGTCGTCTTCGTCCAACTCTTCGTCCTGGCCTTGATCCGTCTCCGCGAGCCGCCGTTGCAGCACCCTCAGCTTGGCCGAGCGCGCCCGCGGATTGGCGCTCAATTCCGCCTCGCCCGCGATGATCGGCTTGCGTTGGGGCAGGGTAAAGTCCCCGCCGCGCTTGGCCAATTCCGCAAAGCGGTGCTTGACCAGCCGGTCCTCTCCGGAGTGGAAGCTGATCACCGCCAGCGCCGCTCCCTCGCTCAGCAGCCCGGGTCCTTGGGCCAGAAGGGCCTCTAGCTGATCGAGCTCGCCGTTCACCCAGATGCGCAGCGCCTGAAAGACCTGCGTCGCCGGGTGGATTTTGGACTTGCCGCCGTCCCGCCCCAGCCGCGCCGCCAGCCTCTCCGCCAGCGCCAGCGTGGTCACCGCGCCCTTGGCCACCTCTTCCAGCACGATCCGCGCCGTGCCTATCGACCTGCGGATGTCGCCGTAGGCATAGAGCACATCGGCCAGATCCTCTAGGCGCACGTCGCCCAACAGCTCTAGCACCGTGGGGCCGCGGCTGGGATCCATGCGCATGTCCAGGGGGCCGTCCATGCGAAAGGAGAAGCCGCGCGCCGCGGTGTCAAACTGGTGGGATGACACCCCAAGGTCAGCAACAATCCCGTGCAGTTGGGCGATGCCTCGCCGCCGACATTCCCCGGCCAATTCGGCAAACGGCGCGTGGACGTACTCCACCCGGTCGCCGTACGCCGCCAGTCGCTCCGCAGCAGCCGCCAGGGCTTGCGGGTCGCGATCAAACGCCAGCAGCCGCGCGGAGGGCAGGGCCTGCAGCAGCGCCAAAGAGTGACCGCCGCCGCCCAGGGTGCAATCTGCAATCCACGGCCCCGCCGCCTCGCCCGGTTCCTCAGCCCACACGGGGGCCTGGGTCACGGCCTGTACAGCCTCCTGCAGCAGCACCGTCACGTGCGAAAACCCGGTCGATCCCTGGGGATCTTTGGGATTCACCGCGGTCTCGGCCGAGGAGTTTTGCCAGGACGAAGTTGCCAAAGAGCCTCCCAGAGTTGCGCGCAGGTGCTGCCGCCTCTCGCCATACGCCAGCCGCAGCTATAGGCCCAGCTTGGCGATTTCCGCACTCCAGTTCGGCAGTTCAGCGAGGATGCGCTCTTGGTCGCGGTCCCAGGGTTCCCGGGCCCAGATCTCAAAGCGCTTGGACATGCTGGCGATCACCACCTCGCCGCCGGGTTCGATCCCGGCATACGCGCGCAGCGTCGGCGGCAGGACCACTCGGCCGTGGTTGTCAGGCTCCACCTGGACATGGCTCGCCACTTGAAAGCGCAGCAAGTTCATGACCATCGGGTTGTTGGCCGGCAGGGCGAGGATGCGATCCTCGTACTCCAGCCAATCCGCTTCTGGCCACGCCTGGATGCAGTTTCCCGCCACCGAGCGCACCAGGATCAATCGGCGATCCCCAGCAGCATCAAGCACTTGGCGATAGCTCGCAGGGATCGCCAGCCGCGCCTTGTCATCGACGCGCTGTACGAACTGGCCGCGGAAGCGGATCGCCATGGGCGCCTCTGCCCCTGGGCGCCGCCTGAGCGGTTTCCAGAGCAATTGCTGCACAAACAGCAGGCATGTGGGCCGGACCGGCGGCCGGCGAGGAATCGGCCGTTGCGGACCACTTTGATCCGCTTTGATCCACTTCCTCCCACTTGGGGGAGAATAGGGGCAAAAGGCGCTTTGTGTCAACGCCAACAGGCCCTTCAGAGGCCTCTGGGCACGGGGCCGCAGGCGCAGGAAATTCGGCAAGGATCAACGGTCTGGCAGGGTTGCCTCTGCGTCGCTGGGGATCGCCGGCCGCATCCGTGCCCCTGCCCAAGGCGCGCGGCCGATCACCTCCACTGGGGCGGCGATCGATCCTGCGGAGTCTAGGGCGGAGCTCTGCCTAACATTTTGAATGTATTTGTTTATCTTTAGTGAAACCGCGGTTGTCTGTACGCGACTGGCCACTGCCGCTACACTGTGTCCGTCTGCCCTGGAGGTCCCATGTCCCGCCCGCCTTTTTGCTCCTCGCCCTGGTTGCGCTTCCCCCTCGCCGCGGCGGCCGCCTTCGCCCTTGGTGCCTGCGGCAGCGATGAAACCACCCCAGCGGCCAGCGGCGGCGGAACGACCAGCGGCGACGCCAGCTCCACCGCTGACGGCAACGGCTCTGTGGCGATCGGCGCGGTCGACAAGCTGGCGCTCTCTGTTGCCGTCAAGCACCTGGACCAGCAGCTGGCCCTACAGGGCGCCGTGCTCAAGCCCCAGGGCTGCACGGACAAAGCCCCGTGCCCGCTGATGGTCGTGGTGGGCGACTACGACAGCAACGCCTACCCCGAATATGTCCCGGGGCTCACCAAGCTGGCCGGTGCGCTCAAAATCGGCGTGGTGGTGTTCAATCTTCCCGGCATGGGCCCAGGATCCAACAAGTCTGAGGGCATCGATGAATACGGCAGCGGAGCTCAAGCCGCCGCCGTCAAAGAGGTCATGCTGCTCAAGTCCGCCGCATCGTGGGTGGACAAGAGCCGCTGCGGCTTTCTCACCATCGGCACCGGCCTCATCGCCACCACCAAGGCCCTGGCCACCTACGGCAACACCGACGCGCTCAAGAACACCTTGTTCCTCTTGGACGTGGAAGGGCCGCTCGACCGCTGCTCGATCAGCCAAGCCCCGGCCAATGAAGCGGACGGCATCGTCTCAGACGGCCCAGGCGCCACCGACTCGACCTGCCATTTCTCCAAGACCGGCAGCCACGCCGTCACCTACCCGCCCGCCACAGGCTCCCTGCCGGCCAGCATCGTCTGTTCGCCCGCCGCCTGGCCCATCACCAAAACCGGCAAGGGCTGCGATGAAAACTCCTGGTGGGTCGACCGCGAGCCGTATAACTACCTCAAGAAAGCCTTCTACCGCTACCAGCGCATCCAGTTTGAGCACGATCACCGCCTGCCCAGCAAGTGGGCGAGCCGCCTAGCGATTCAGGCTCTGGCTTCTTCGCCCAGCAAGTTTTGGCAGATCAACAACATGCAGGCGTGCACCGCGGCTTGGTCGGACGAGGAGTGCGTCGGCATGCCCTGCTGGATTCAAGGCAGCTGGGGCAACGGCCTTGGCCCCTCGCCTTATGCCGCCGGCAAGCTCGTCAAGATCACCAATGAGGCGCTGTTCACCCAGGTGCTGCCCGGCTACGTCCAGCGGCTGATCGACGTGCAGGCCAATCCGCCGTGCAAGTAGCGACGGAGACGGAGAATCCCCGGCCGATCCTCCCCGCCTCGACCGTTGTGCTTCTGCGCGATGCCGGCGACGACGTAGAAGTGCTGCTGGTGCGCCGCCACGGCAAAAGCGGCTTTATGCCGGGGGCTACGGTGTTTCCGGGCGGCAAGATCGACCGCGAAGACCAGGACGCCACGGCGCTTGGCCGGTTGCCGGGCCTGCCGGGCCTGTCGCGCGAAGAGGCCCGCGCCGTGCTGGTGGCGGCGGTGCGCGAGCTGCACGAAGAAGCCCACGTGTTGCTGGCCGTCGACGCCCGCGGCGAAGGGGTGACCCTAGAAGAAGTCCGCGCCTTCTCTGCGGAAATCGACGCCAAGCGCCAGGGCCATCGCCTCGCTTCCGCCGATTGGCACGCCGCCTTTCGCCGCCGCAGTTGGCGCATCGATCTGCGCGGGCTCGCGGTGTTTGCCCACTGGCTGACCCCGCCGACCGAGCTGCGGCGCTTTGACACTTGGTTTGTCGCGGCTCAGCTGCCTCAAGGCCAGGCGGCGGCGCTGGATCCGCACGAAACCACCGATCTGCAGTGGCTGCGCCCCGCGGATGCCCTGCAGGCCCACAGCGCCGGCGGCGCAATTCTGCTGCCCCCGCCGACTTGGCACACCCTGCAGCGCCTCCAACTCTGGCGCCAGGCAGAGGCCGCGTGTGCCGCGCTGCGCGAACAGGGCCCAGGTCCGCTGATCATGCCGGAGTTCCTGACCCAGGGGCCGGACGCGCCGGTCAATGTCCTGCCCTGGGATCCGCTGAGCCCGGACCACCTGCAGTGGATCGAGGCCCACGGTGCGGCGCTGGCCAGTCAACGCGGCGTAGCGCCGGGGCAGTTGCCTTGCGTCGATCGTTTTCTGCTTCGCGAGGGGCGGTTTTCGCGCAAGACCGACGGCGATCTGGCCTGATCGCCCGGCCGATGTCCGCCTAAGGACGCGCGGAAACCTAGCTCGACAAGGCCTCTCGCGGAGCGGTGCGACGAACCCGATAAGGGGCGCGCAATTGCGACTCACCCAGCAAGCAAATGGGCCCGCGGAAAATCGACTAGATTTTCCACGGGCCCAAAGGACGCGCAAAACCACAACTCTATTGAGCTGTCACTCTGCGAAACCTCAAGGAATCTGCTTGGGTCTACTGGGCCGCGTCGGTAAACGACGTGCGCCGCACCAACCGCACCAGGTCATTCAGCCCGCCCGGAGCCACCAGCTCTTGCAGCGTCATGGCCTTGCTCAGTTCAAACGCGCCGACCAGGGCCTTCTTGCAGTTCGCCGCCGTCAGCGTGGCGCCGTAAGCGCTCAGGTCGGGCAATTGGAACTCTTTGGCCTCAGGCACCAGCACCAGCCAGGCCTGGCCGTTCGCCCCCGTGACATTGACCCGGTAAAATCCAGCCCCGGCGACGGCGGCAACCTTGAGCTTACCAGTGGCCTTGACCAGGCTCGATCCCTCGGGAAGCGCCATGAAATCGCCAGGGTTATAGGCGCTGGGCACCGGCTTGGGCGCGCTGATGATGATCGATCCGCCTTCCTTCTTGCCCTTCTCCGCCAAAACCACGGCTGCGGTCACAAACACGTGGTTATCGGCGCCCACCTGCAGGCCGCTGTGCAAAGGGCCCACCGCGAGCTTGAGCGGTTGGTCGCCCGCTTCTTTGAGGTCGGCGTCGACCTTGCCGTCCGCCGGATCCTCTTTGCCCTGCGAGTCGGCGCCCGCGGTCAGACCCAGCGGCACAATCTCGCCCATCGGCATCAGCGCGCCGCCAATCACAAACACCAGATCGGCCCAGCCAGCGGCGTACTTGGGCATTGGCGGTACCACCACTTGGGTCTTGAGCAGCAGCGGGAACTTGGGCTCCAACGGCGCCACCAGCTTGATCGGGCTGCTCAGGGTCTCGCCCAAGGCGATCTCGCTCACGTGCGAAGAGAAGCCGCTCAGGTACGGCAACAGCACGCTCACGACCTTGCCGATGTCCAGGCCGCCGTCCACCGCGTCAAAGATCTTGCCGATCTCTTCCAGCAGACCGCTCAGCGCCAAGCGCCCGGCCAGGGTCCAAACGGTATGGCCACCCGGCGCCCCGGCGACCACGTAATGCGTCACCACCGGCTTGCCCAGAGAGAAAGTAACGCCGCCCGGAATCTCCTGCGGTTTGCCCGGATCGGGGTTCACAAACGTCGGCGCATCCTTGTCAAACGGCCGGCGAACGTTGGGGCCGAGGATCGAGTCCACGGAAAAGTTGAGCAGTTGCGGGCCAAAAGCCAGCGCGGTCAGGCCCAAAGAGGCCTCGCCTTCGCCCGGGTACACGACCGTGCCGGTCACCGCGTCGCCGTGGATCACCTGGGTCTTGCTGGCGACAATCGCTCCGGCTTCGTCAAACTCGAGCTCGGCAAAGTGCTGCAGCGGGCTTGGCAAAAGCAGGTCGGCCGCCGCGTCCGCCTTGTAGCGCAGCACGGAGATGGGCGCGTGATCCTTGGGGATCAGGTGGATGTCCGCCGGGAACGCCACGTCGCCAAAAGCCGCCTGTCCATCGACCAGATCGACCACCACAGCCGCGTCAGGCGTAGGTGCGTCGGCCAAGCCAATGACCACCACTTTGCCGGTCAGCGGCGCGCTGTCAAACTCGTCCACCGCGGTCACGCGCAGCTTCTTGCCGGCCGGCAGGGGCCCCAAATTCCACAAGTTTGCTTTGGCCGACGCGGCCTTGCTCGATCCCTTGACCTTGGCGGTGATCGTCGCCTTGCCGGCTTTGTCCAGGGCTTTGAGCGCGCCGCCCTCTAGGCTAAAGCTGCCGCCATCGCTCAGGGTCCAGTCAAACTCCGCGTCTACCTTGACGTTGCCCTTGTCATCGCGGGCCTGGGCGCCCAAACCCAGCACGGCGTCCACGCTGTTGCCCGGCCGGGCAATCCACACGGGGCGCAAGAGGCGGGCGCTGAGATCGCCTGCGGCGAGAGGGGCTTTGCAGCCGCCCTGCGAGCACACTTCGCCCTTGGCGCAATCGCCATCGCCGCCGCACATGCCCTGGACGCATTCGCCGGCCTCGGCGTCGCACACGCAGGTCAGGTCCTTGTTGGAGCAGCCCGCGGCGATGCCCAGTTGCGCGGTGCAGTCGGCGTTGACCTTGCAGACCAACTTGGCGACACAACAGCCCTTGACGCACTGGTAATCGTTCGCCGGCTTGGGGCAGAGGCTCAAGTCCTCTTGCCCTGAAGCGTTGAGGCAGCCGGGCAGGGCGCCACACGTTGATCCGGTGTCCGCGCTGCCGCTGTCCACCGTGCCCGTGTCCGCCGTAGAGAGGTCGGTCGCCGAGGTATCCGCAGGTGAATTCGCGTCGCTGCCGGTCTTGGTCGGCGTGTCGTCACTGCCGCAGCCCGCTGTCGTCAGCCAAGCCGCTGTCGCCGCGATGCCAATTACCCAC
>JBIKTV010000324.1:0-6724 GCA_044347905.1 Myxococcota bacterium | reverse complement strand
TCGCCGACCAGCGAGTTTGGCAAGAAGACCAAGTCGAGTCCGTTTGGATCAGTGGACCACCCGTTTAACCCGCTGAGTGTAGCTGTGGGTGCGGAAGCGGCTTTTGTCGGGCGCTTTATCGACGTGGATGCCAAAGGCGCGGCTGACGTGCTCGCCCAGGCGGCGGCGTTCAAGGGCACGGCGTTCGTCGAGGTGTTCCAGAACTGCAACATCTTCAACGATGGCGCTTGGGACCACTTGTCGCAAAAGGAGCATCGGTCGGATCGGACCATCGCACTTGAACACGGCAAGCCCATGATCTTTGGGACCAATCGCGACAAGGGCATCCGGCTGAGCGGCCTGCGTCCAGAGGTGTTTACCCTGGGCGAGAATGGCCTGAGCGAGGCCGATGCCTGGATCCACGACGCCCATGACGCCGATCCGACCCGGGCCTTTTTGCTGGCGCGGATGACCTGGCCGGAATTCCCGGTGCCGATCGGCGTGATCCGGTCGGTCGAGCGGACGACTTTTGACGAGGCGCTGTGCGGTCAGGTCGATCAAATCCGCAGCAGCAAGAAAGCCGATCTGCAGGCGCTGATCAACGGACGCTCGACCTGGGTGGTCGCGTAACTTTATCTTATTGTTGGAGTTACCATGGCCGGCGTCGCGGTTTCCTTGAAGGGCAGAACGGCGCTGGTCACCGGCGCAAACACGGGCATCGGCCTTGTGACGGCTCGCGAACTGGCTCGGGCCGGCGCGCGGGTGTGGATGGCCGCCCGCAACCAGGCCAAAGCAGAAGCGGCGATGCAGGAGATCCGCCAAGCGGTGCCGGCTGCGGACCTGCAGTTCTTGGCGCTAGACCTGGGGAATTTGGCCAAGGTGCGCCAGGCCGCCCAGACTTTTCTGGATTCCGGGGAGCCCCTGCACATCCTGGTCAACAACGCCGGTCTGGCGGGATCGCGCGGGCTGACGGACGACGGGTTTGAGCTGACTTTTGGCACCAACCACGTCGGGCCGTTTCTGTTTACCCGGTTGCTGCTGGAACGGGTACAGGCCAGCGCCCCGGCGCGCATCGTGTTTGTGGCCAGCCGCGCGCATTACCAGTGCAAGCAGCTGAATTTGGACGATCAGCGCCGCCTCACCGCCCACGTGACGGGGCTGCCGGAGTACGCGGCCTCCAAGCTGGCGAACGTCCTGACCGCCAAGGCCCTGGCCAAGAGGCTGGCAGGCACGGGAGTGACGGTCTACTCCCTGCACCCCGGCGTAGTGGCTTCGGACGTTTGGCGGCAGATTCCCCAACCGTTCCGCTGGATTGCCAAGCAGTTTATGATCACCAATGACCAAGGGGCGCTGACAACGCTGCACTGCGCGACTTCGCCCGAGGCGGATCAGCTCAGCGGCGAGTACTTTGACAAAAGTGCGGTCAAGAAGCCCTCGCGCCTCGCCCGCGATGAAGCGTTGGCGGAAGAGCTGTGGAAGCGCTCGTCGCAGTGGGTCGGTCTGGCGGAGAGCTAGGGGCGCCTTGGCCCAATCGCTGGCGATTTTTGCCTCGATCGGCCCGGCGTCGGTCGCGAGGTTGCGCATGAACATCCTGGGGCAATGGGCCGTCCAGAGCTGGCGCGGTCTGATCTGCGCGGCGCTATGTATCGCGATGGCGGCAGCTTGCGGCGAAGCGAGCCAACCGGGCGACGGCGCTGCGGCAACGGGCAATGGCTTTGACCTGCCCTTGCTGGACACCGCGGCGGACGCGCCGGACACAACCCTCGATGCGGACGCGGTTGGTGCGCCGGACACAACCCTCGACGCCGACGCGGCCGATGCGCCGGACACAACCCTCGACGCCGACGCGGCCGATGCGCCGGACACAACCCTCGACGCCGACGCGGCCGATGCGCCGGACACAACCCTCGATGCCGACGCGACTGGTGCGCCGGACACAACCCTCGATGCCGACGCGGCTGGTGCGCCGGACACAACCCTCGATGCCGACGCGGCTGGTGAGCCGGACACAACCCTCGATGCCGACGCGGCCGATGCGGGCGGAGCGTTCTGCGTCGACATGGCCAAACCCGCTCCGGTAGCCGCGGAGTTGCTGGCGACGCAAGTTGGCTCGGTCGAAACGGTCAAGGCGGGCGAGTTCACCGACGATTTTCTGGTGCAAGCCGATGGACAGCTGAAGGTGGGCGTGCGCCGCGAATGGGGGGCGTCGATCGTGTTCTTTGGTTTTCACCAGGGACCGGGGATGAACAAGACCAACGCAATCGACGCGAATGACACAGGCCGCGAGGTCCAAGTGGCGCTGTACGATCCGGCGCGGGCGATGCAGGGGTGCGCGTGGAATGCGAGCTGCCAGCAGGTGCCGACCACCTGCGCAAATAGCATCACTTATCTGGGTTGGAATCCCGTGCAGGGCGGCAATGAGTGCAACGCCGGCTCGCCGATCGAGGGGATCTCCGGCGACAACGGCGTGCTCAAGGCGGTGGTGCGGCCCAACCACTGGAATCCCGACTGGCAAGAGCCGCAGTGCGCCAACAACGGCTGCAATGACCCGGCTAAGAAGACGCTTTTGTCCGATGTGAGGTATACGCAGCGGCTGCGATTTATCCAGAACAACGTGGTCGAAATCGATATGCAGGTCGATAATCTGTCCGACATGGCCCACGCGGCGACCCTTCAGGAATTTCCGACGCTGTACGCCGCTTTTGGCGCCAATGGCACGCCCAACTTGAATGTCCTGCTGGATTCGAGCGGTCAGCAGGTGGTGATTGACCAGCCCGCCAACGACGGTTTTTTTGTCAAAGCGTTCAGCTCGCCGGGCGGCTGGGCGACGCTGCAGAACCAGACCAAAGACTACGGGGTGGCGCTGTACTATGAGAATCGCCTCGCGAGCTTTCAGGGCTGGCAGAAAGCCGGCGTGTTCAATAACTTTCGCTCGCAGTTCAGCTTTGGCATCCCGGCAAAGGCGACGGTGCGTGCCCGGGCCTACCTGGTGCTGGGCGGCTTCGCGACAGTCAAGGCGCTGATTGAAGGGCTGGACGCCAAGATCCCGGCGTTTGGCAGCTTGGATAGTCCAACCGCTGAGCAGCCTTGGGCGACGAGCGTGCACCTCAACGGCTGGGTCTTGGACAACTACGCGGTCGCCAAGGTGGAGGCCCGTTTGGACGGCCAGCCCTGGGCCCAACTGCCGCTGGACGTTGCGCGCCCGGACGTGTGTGCGGCTTGGCCAGGGTACGCGATGTGCCAAGGCCCCGTGGGCTTTGACAAAACCGTTGCGCTGCCGGCGGGTCTGGGCGCCTGCGGGCACTTGGTCGAGCTGGTGGCCACGGACAGCCACGGCAACAGCCGCCTGCTGGGAAGCCAGCGCATCTTTACGGGTGGCGCAAAGCCGCCGGTGGTGCAGCCTCCCGCCGCGCCCGCGCAGCACCCGGTTTGGCGATTCACCGCGACAACCCCGGGCGTGACCGACCACATGTTTGGCTTGACCCAGCAAGCGCCTGGCGGTTATGCCAGCGAGGGCAAGGGGTTTGACCTGTTTGACGGCCCCAGCAGTGCCGCGCAGCCTCTACAGGCGCTCTACCAGCGCTATTGCGCCGACTGCACAGATCACATGCCCAGCCTGGACGCCAATGAGGGATCGCCAACGTATACTGGCGCGGACCTGCTGGGCTATTGCGCCTCACAGCCGAGCGAATGGGCCAAGACCAAGCTGACGCGCCTGTACAGTGCCAAAGGCAGCGACCACTTCCTCACCGCCAGCGACGCAGAAGTGCAAGCGGCGGCCGCTGTGGGCTACGTGGCCGAGTGGAGTTGCTGGGGTCCATAGCGCGTTTCCAGGTCGTCGATCGCGTCTGTACAAGGCGGCCTATTTGCTCCCACCTCCGGTATCTGAGACCACCCCTGAGACCCGCCGATACCGCGCGCCATCGCTAACCCATTGATCTGCAATCGGCCAGTTTTGGCACGGCCCCTGCACTACCGCGCTCGCCTGCATTTTGCGGGCCAACGTGCGGAGAAGGAGCCCTGCTATGAAGCTGACCTCATTTGCCCTGTGGACCTTGGCGCTCGCGGCGCTGCACCTCGGCGGCTGCGTGGACCAAGAGCCCATCGCCCCCGCGCCAGAACCGTTGGACGCGCCTGTAGATCCCTACGGCGACAACGAAGGCGCCTTGAGCGCGCCGACTCCCACCAAGCTGGCTTTTGGCGCGAGCTCCGGGGTGGCCTATCAAGCGGGCCAGACGGCTCAGTGGCAGTTTGACGCGGCGAAGGGCGGGCAATTCACCATTGACATCAGCACCTACGCCAAGGGTGCGCCGCTCTTTGTCGCCTTGGACCGCCAGGTGGGCAGTGGCTGGACGGCGGTCAAGTCGGCCGCGGGCGTCGGAAGTGTGCAGGTGGGCCTGACGCCAGCCAGCGACGGCAGCTATCGCCTGAGCGTGACCGGCGGCAAGAGCAAGCAGTCCATCTACGCCAAACTCAGCTGCGTCAAGGGGATATGCGCCCTGCCCCAGTGTCCCGCCAACCCGAGCCTGCAGGCAATCCAAGCCCTAGGGCAGCTCAAGCGAGCCGTGGGCACCCTGCAGTCCGGCGGTCAGCTCAAGGGCGTGCTCTATACGAGTGAGTCCGACTTTCCCGTGGAGCTGAAAGCGCTTAGCGGCACGGACAAGAAGGGCCCTGTCGAGCCCGCCGAACTTCTGCAGGCGCTGGGGCTTGCGCCGACGACCGCGGTCGACCTGACGTGGAACCCAGCCAAGTTCTTTGCTGGACTGCAAAACAGCGGCATGGCGCCAGATCACGTGCAGTTGCTGCAGCAGGCCTTGGCCAACCAGGCGTCGCAGTGGCGGGTGCTGCGCCTCGGCAAGGTCCAGGTTCAGCTTTGGCTGGTGGGGCGAACGGCGTGTGGCGCGCTGATTGGGCTGCGAACGACGCTGATTGAGACTTGAACGGCCTGCGGCACGCCCGGCCCCATCCCCCTATAAAGGCTACGGATTTTGTGGATCGGCGGGCGACGGAGGGGCGGTGCGCTGATAGATGGCCGCATCGCCCACGCGCTCGGCCAAGGTGTAGTCGCGCTGCAGTGCCGCGCTGAGCTCCGGAATGGCCTGCAATTGCACATCTGACGGCTGCGATTCTAGCGCATTGCGATCGGCGCTCATGACCACCCACCAGCGGGTCTGGGGCAGACTGGCGGCGATCTCTGCGAGGCCGGCTCGCTTCTGCTCGGGGTCGAGCGCCACAGTCAATGGATAATCGTAGATCCAGCGGGTGGCGGGACGCAGGCCCGAGCTGAGGTAGATGCCCGGCTCAAATCCCCACACCAGCAGGAGATCCTGGGGCTGAGCGCGTTGCCGAAGCCAGGCGCCTGTGGCGGCAATCTCAATCGCAGACCAGTCGCGTCGCCCCCAGGTATAGCCCTGCAACCACTCCGCGCGACTCAGCGACCCCGCCACATGCGCAGGCCACGGATGGCGCCCGTGGTACTGCAACCACCCCGGCACGGCGAGGAGCAGCGCAGCGACCCCCAAGGCGTTTTGCCAGCGCGGGCGCAGGGTAGCCAGGCCAAAGCCAGCCAGAGCGCACAGCGGCAGGACCGCGGCTTGCCAGTGCCACGCCCACAGCTTGGCCTGAACCAGCGCCTGTGCCACGGCAGCCACCAGAACGAGGCCGACAAGCCCGCGAAGCCGGCGCCCAACATAACCAATCGACATCACAGCGAGTATCGCCACTCCAGCGAAGGCGAGGCCAAAGTGCCGGGCATTGGCTGCAAGCGCGGAGGGAAACTGCTGCAGCTCCAGGGCGCCGTGGGCCGCGTGGCGCTGATTGAAGGCCACGACGATCTCCAGCATCGGCTGCAGGCCACCCGCGAGGCCCATCGACGCGGCCAAGAGCGCAGGGGGCAGCGCCAAGCCCATGGCGACGCGGCCGACAGCCCGCCGGTCCGGCCAAGCCGCCAGCAGCGCCACAGGGGCCGCCAAGAACAGCGTAAACTTCAACGACAACGCGGCGCTGACCGCTAGGCCCAGGGCTGTCCACCGTTGCTTCACCGCAGCCCACGCACCCAGGGCGAGCGCCAACTCTTGGAGCGGCTCTGGCTGGGCGATGTCCCAGAAGCCGCCAAAGGTCGGATGGCGGGCCAAAAGCGCATACAGCAGCCCCGCCAATAGCGCCGCTCTCTCGCCCAGCGGCTGCAGGAGGGCGACCAGCAACCCGGCGGTCAGCGCTGCCGCCGCGGTGTCCAGAAGGGCCGGCGCCATGTCGCCTAGCGGTGCTGCCAGCGCATATAGTATCAGCAATCCCGGCGGCTTATGCTCAAACACGTCGCGGTAGGGCAGCCTCCCTTCCCAGGCCAACCGCCCCACGAGGGCGAACACAGCTTGGTCGCGCCCCAACGGCTCCCACAGGCGGGGCAGAAGCAGAACCGCCGTAAGCGCGGCAACCCATTGCGGCGTCGCCGAAATCCCAGACGCGGGAACAGGGTGGGCGGGACTCTGGTCGACAGGGGGCACGGGCGGGTCTCAGCGCCGACGGCGGCAGCGGCAAACCCGCGTTTGTAACCCTGTAACAGAACTGTTGCAATCTGCGCATCTCGCCGGTGGAGGCCCTATCCTTGAACGAACGGAGGGTCTTGTCCGGTCCCCCAAGAACGACTGGAGCATCTTGTCCGAAACCGCCGCCGGCACGGGCCAATTCGCCCCCGTTGGCGATTCTTCAGCGATCGCAAGGCAAAACCTGGCCGCCAGCGTCGCTC
>JBIKTV010000322.1:0-6734 GCA_044347905.1 Myxococcota bacterium | reverse complement strand
TTGATCAGGGTGTTGACCGTGTCGGCATGGGCCTCCGCAAAGCGCTGGAGCATCTCGCGCAGCAGCGCCGGCCGGCCTCCGGTGCAGCGAAGCGCCATGGCGAGGTCAAAAACCTTGGGATCCACCGGCGGGGCGAGAGTCACCGCGGCCATGGGCGCGGGAGTCGCCACCGCCACTGCCTCGCCAAGCGGCAGAGCGGCAGCGCCACTGCGCTGGATCACCTTGGCCAGCGTGCGATACAGCACCTCTGGGTTGATCGGCTTGGCGACATGGTCGTTCATGCCAAGCGCCAGGCAGCGATCGCGCTCTTCGGCCATGGCGTGGGCGGTCATCGCCACCACCGGCAGGTCGTCAAAGCGCCGCTGGCTGCGGATGGCCTTGGTAGCTTCATAGCCGTCCAGCACCGGCATCTGCAGGTCCATGAGCACGACATCCACGGGCGGCGGATCGCTGCTTTGGGTCAGGAAGTTCAGGGCTTCGCGGCCATCGTGCGCCGTAGCCACCTCCACGCCCACGGCGGCCAGCAGCTCCACAGCGATGTCGCGGTTGATCGCGTTGTCTTCGACCACCAGGGCGCGCACCCCGCGCAATTCGCTCCACGCGGGGTTGGCGGCGCGGGCATGGCCAGGGCGCTGCGAAAACACCACTTCTTGAATCGCGTCCATCAAGGCGCTGGCGTGCACCGGCTTGGTCAGTACGTGGTGGACCCCGGATTGCTCTGCCAAATCGCGGACATCTGAGGTGCCATAGGCGGTGACGATGACGAACGCCGGCCTCTCGCGGCGGTTGGGCACGGCATTGGTCAGCAGCTCGACCGCTTTGGTCCCGCTCGCCCCGGGCAGGCGCCAATCCAGCAGCACGACCTGCACCGGCGCGTGATGGGCCCAGGCTTCTTCAAGCAGTTCAGCACCTTCTTCTGCGCTCGCCACGGCGTCGACGCGCATTTCCCAGGCGCCCACCAGCTCCACCAGCAGCTCGCGCGACACCCGGGTGTCCTCAATCACCAAGCAGCGCAGGCCCTGAACGCGGGTCGCGCTCGCTTGGCTGGTGAGCCGCTGCAGCCCTACGCCCAGGGGGATAGACACCTCAAAAGATGTCCCCGCGCCGGAAGCGCTCTGCACCGCCACTTCGCCGTGCATCATCTGCACCAGGCGGTGAATGATCGACAAGCCGAGGCCCGTGCCGCCGTAGCGCCGCGTCGTCGAGCCGTCCGCCTGCTCAAAAGCGTGAAACAGCCGCTGCACTTGGTCGGCGCTCATACCGATGCCCGTGTCGCGCACCACCATGCCCAGCAGCATCTGATCGCCTTGGCGCTGGGCCACGCGGATGCTCACCAAAATCTCACCTTGCTCAGTAAACTTGACGGAATTGCTCACCAAGTTGACGAGAATCTGCTGCAGCCGCAGCGGGTCGCCCAGCAGGGTCGGGGGCAGCGCCGGATCGACGGCAAAGGTCAGGGCCAGGCCCTTGTCGGTCGCCGATTGCGCCGTGACCGCGCTGACGTTGTCCAGCACCTCTGTCATGGAAAATTCGGTGTGCTCGATGACCAGCCGGCCGGCCTCGATCTTGGAGAAATCCAGCACATCGTTGACGATCCCCAGCAGCGAGGTCGAGGAATCGTGAACTTTGCTCAGGTAATCCCGCTGGCGCGGCGACAGATCCGTCTTGAGGGCCAAGTGGGTGAGCCCGATGATCGCGTTCATGGGCGTGCGGATTTCGTGGCTCATGTTGGCCAGGAACATCGACTTGGCTTTGGTCGCGCCCTCCGCCTGTTCTTTGGCCGCCTGCAGCTCGGCGGTGCGCTCTGCCACCAGACCCTCTAGGTTCTGCTGGTGCTCGTGCAATTCGCGATTGCGGCTGCGCAGTTCGGCCATGAGCTGGCGGTGCGAACGCCAGGCAAAGCGCTGCCGCAACGCGTCGATCTCCGCTTGGGTCGGAGTCTCGCGGTTCATGGGGACCTGCCAGGCCAGGTACGCCTCGGTCCGGGAGGCAGAGGCCCACGGCGCTAGGCTCTGCACCTGCTGGTAGCCCTCGCTCGGCCCGCTCAGGCGCAACACTGTGCCGTAGCTCAGGTTATCCAGGGTCAGCTGCCAGCGATGCCCGGCTCCAGCTGTGCGCGCCCACGTGGAAAACGCAACGGCAAACTGGGCGGACGCGGTGGGGTCCACCAAAAGCTCGGCCGCCAAGCGCCAAACGTTGCGCCGCGCCTCCGGAATCAGGTCGACATCGTGGATGCGCACTTCACCCACCAGCATCGCTCTCTCCTTTGGGCTCCGCAGTGCCTGTGAAAGAATTCTGGACGTGAAAGAAACGTCCTTGATAACTTTGGCTATTTCGACAAGTAAGGGCAAGGGACTGGCGTTCTTTCACGTCCCCTCCGGCAGAGCCTGAACCACCCGCACGCAAACGGTGGTCGCGTCGTCGTGGCGGCGCTGGTAAAGCCGGGTGGTGCGCCGGGCCAGCGTCTCGCAGTCCACATTGGGCCATTCTCGCTGCATGGCCGTCCAGCCCTCAGAGCGAATGCCGTCGCTGGCCAAAGCAAAAACCTGAGTCCCCGTCCACCGCAGCGGCTGGGACTGCACCCGCGGCATGGCCACGCCCAGCAGTCCCGCGTTGGGCTCGTGGTGCTTGCTGAGCCGACCAAACCAAGCAGAGCGCACGTTGCCCACCGCGGCAATCTCGCCGATTCCGCGGCTCAGGTCCAGGCGCAGCACCGCCGCCACGGCCCCCTGGCTGCCCAGCAGGCGCTCATGGGCGGCGTAAAGCCAGGACGCAACAGGCAGATCGCCCAGCGCCCGCAGGTGGGCCTCCAGCTCATCGCCCACGTGCGAGGCGCGGCGCCCATGCCCGGCGACATCGACCACGGCGACATGAAGAACATCGCCAAAACGCTGGATGATCGCCCGATCGCCGCTGACCACCTCGCCCGGGCAGGGCAGCTGGCTCACGCCGACTTCCGCCGTCCACGGCCCCGGGCGCCCTTCCCTGGGCATTTCTGCAAGCGCGTGCAGCAGGCCCGGCTTTCGCCCCACGATGCGGTTCATGGGCGCCACCAGCGGCGCGCAACCACGCGGGTGCCTTGGCCGGGAACACTAGTGATCTCAAAGTCATCGACCAAGCGGCGCACGCCGGGCAGGCCCAAGCCCAGACCGTTGCCCGAGCTGAAGTGGTCGGTCAAGGCGTCGTCGATGCTGGCGATGCCGGGGCCCTGGTCCACCGCCATCAGCTCGCAAAAGGCCCGGCCGTGGCGCATGCCCAGGGCGACGGCGATGTGGCCGCGATCGGCGTACCGGAGGATGTTGTGCCCCAGCTCTGAGGCCGCGGTGATGATCCGCGCCTGCTCTAGCGAATCGCACTGGTGGGCCTGCAACAGTCGCCGCAGCCCGCCCACCAATGCCTGCAAGTCCGACTCGCTCGCCAGCCAAAAAACGTGGCGGCGCTCAAGGGTTGCGCCGTCATCGGCCCCTGAGCTGCGGTTGTCTTGGCTGCGGCCCGGAGCCGTGTCGTCGCGCCCTGAGCGTTGGCTCACGTCGGCTGCCTCTGGAGCCACTGCAGGGCGTCATGCACCGTGGCCACGGTCGCCTCAAAGCCAGACAAGTCCGCTTCAAGCAAACAAAAAACCTCAACCACTTGCGGCCTCATGCCGCACAGCACGGTGCGCGCGCCCATCAGCCGGACCATCGCCGCCGTGGCGCCCAGCACCTTGAACTCCCAGGTGTCCATCAGCGGCAGCGGGCTGACGTCGACCACCACGGCCTTAGCGCGCACCCGGTGGACCAATTCCAGCAGATCCCGCCGCATGCGCCGCGTACTGCCCTCGGTCAATTCGCGAGTCAGCGTGGCGATGACCACCCGCTCAATCACGGAAAAGGCGACGCGCTCGTCCTCAGCTTCTAAGGTATCCGGCGGCGGACGGCTGTCATTCATCGTTCGCTAGGCCCCCGTGCGGCGGATTTCAATGCCAATGCGCCTAAAGCCCTCTTCCAGGGCGTCGCGCAGCGTGGCGCGGGTCTGCACCGCCCCCACGTCGATCCCCAGTTCGACGATCGTCTGGGCAATCGCCGGGCTCAGCCCTGAAAGCAGGCACTCACAGCCCATCAGTCGCGTGGCTTTGGTCACCTTAATCAAGTGGTTCGCCACCGCGGTATCCATGACGGACACGCCGCTGATGTCCATGATAAACACCTGGGCGCGCGTCTCGGCTATGCGCGTCAGCACCGAACGCATGATGTCGTGGGCGCGCCGCGAATCGACGATCCCCACCACCGGCAGCATCAGAATGTCTTCCCACAGCGAGGTCACCGGTGTCGACATCTCCAGGATCGAGCGGGCCTGATCGCCGATTTTCTCATTGACGATGCGCGAGTACGCTTCCACGACGATCGCCGTGTCGATGTGCACCAGCTTGGTCACCGCGCGCAGGGCCGGCAGGTAGGCGTCCTGGCTCGGCGCGCGCTCCGCCATCAGCTCGCCCAGCAGGGTCAGCGAGACGTCCATCGCCGCAAAATACGCAGGCAGGCCAAGGCCCACGCGGGCATGCACCGCGCCGACTTCGTGGCGATAGCGCACATAGCGCTCGTCCAGCTCGCCGCCAAAAAAGCTCTGCCAGTAGGCGTTCTGCAGGCGCTTGACCCTCTGTAGCCGCTGGGGGTCGCTAAAAAACAGCGCGAATTCAGGCTGATCCGTCATCCAGCCGTAGAACTGGTCGATGTAGCCGTTGAGCTCTGGCCCCAGCCACTCGCCCGCGCGCCGCACCAGCTGCAGCTCTTCCGGGCTGACGCGGTGGCGAATCAAAAGCTGTTGCGCCGTCGCCAGATCCGGCCACGGTTCTTCCTGACCCCACAGATGCGGCGACTGGCCCTGAGCGTGGTTCATCAGCGGTTCTCCTGCCCTGCGATCAAGCAGAGATTAGTGCAATTCCATGGTGTTGTGCAGCGTAACGCCCGGATTCTTGTCGGCGATATAGTCGGCGCGGAAGCGGGTCTCGGTCAACAGGCACAGGTTGCCGGAGCCATCGGTAAAAAGGTCGCGGGTGTAGGCGTTCTCAAAGGCCTCGCGCTTGCTGGGATCCGCCAGCGTGACCCAACGGCACACTTGCAGCGACATCCCCTCAAAAGCCGCGTCGACATTGTACTCTTCCTTGAGCCGCGCCTCGATCACATCAAACTGCAGCGAGCCCACCGCGCCCACGATGTAGTCCGAGCCGATGAGCGGCCGAAACAGCTGCGCCGCGCCCTCTTCGCAGACTTCCGTCAGACCCTTGGCCAATTGCTTTTGCTTCATCGGGTCTTTGAGCCGCACCCGCCGGAAAAGCTCTGGGGCAAAGTTGGGCACGCCGGTAAAGCGCAGCGCCTCGCCCTCGCTAAAGGTATCGGCGATGCGAATGGTGCCGTGGTTGGGGATGCCAATAATATCGCCAGGATAAGCTTCCTCTACGATGGAGCGGTCGCGGGCCAGGAAGGTCATGGCGTTGCGCACCGCCAGATCCTTGCCGGTGCGGACATGGCGCAGGGTCATGCCGCGGCGAAAAACCCCAGAGACAATGCGGATAAACGCCATGCGGTCGCGGTGCTGGCGGTCCATGTTGGCCTGGATCTTGAAGACAAAGCCGGTGAACTTGGGCTCCTCCGCGTCGACGACCCGCAGCACCGTCTCGCGCGGCTGCGGAACCGGAGCAAGGTCGCAGAAACAGTCCAGAAGCTCCTGCACGCCAAAGTTGTGCAGCGCCGAGCCAAAGAACACCGGGGTCTGCTGGCCGCGGAGAAAGCGCTTCTCATCATAGGCTTCTGAAGCGCCTTCCAGCAGCTCGATCTCGCCCATCACCTGCTCTTGGTGCTTGCCCAGCATGTCCTTGGCCAGCTCTGAACCCAGATCGCCAATGACTTCGCGCTGATTGGCCCGGCCGCGCTCGGCAGAAAGGTAGAAGTTCAGGGTCTTGTCGCGCAGGTCGTAGACGCCCTCAAACTCCTTGCCGCCGCCGATCGGCCAGGTCATCGGCGTGCAGGCCATGTGCAGCTCTTTCTCCAGATTATCCAGCAGATCCAGCGGATCCATCGCCTCCAGGTCCAGCTTGTTCATAAACGTGATGACCGGCGTGCGCTTGAGCCGGCACACCTCCAGCAGCTTCTTGGTCTGTGTTTCCACGCCCTTGGTCGCGTCGATCACCATCAGCACCGCGTCCACGGCCGTCAGCGTGCGGAAGGTGTCCTCGCTAAAGTCGTTGTGGCCCGGGGTGTCCAGCAGGTTGAGTTGCAAGCCCCGGTACTCAAAGGTCATCACCGCGGTGGACACGGAAATGCCGCGCTCGCGCTCGATCGCCATCCAGTCCGAGGTCGCCGATTTCTGGTTGCGCTTGGCCTTGACCGCGCCGGCGAGGTGAATCGCCCCGCCAAACAGCAGCAACTTCTCTGTGATCGTGGTCTTGCCGGCGTCCGGGTGGCTGATGATGGCAAAGGTGCGTCGGCGGGCGATCTCGCGGTGCAACTCAGCGGACATGGGAACCTTTGCGCTTTTGCGCGGGCGCTGCGGCCGACGGGAGGGTCATCGCATCGCGGCTGGATAGGGGAGGCGCGGCGGAGAGCTTAGGATTTGCGGCCTTGCCCAGATCCCCGGTCTACGCAGCGGGGCGGGCATGCTAGCACGTTCCACCGGCGTTTGTCAGCGGGACAGTTTGGCGGCGGACGCCGGCGAGTGCTGAGAGTTTAAACATGTGGAAATATCCACCATAGTGAGCG
>JBIKTV010000058.1:0-19762 GCA_044347905.1 Myxococcota bacterium | reverse complement strand
GCCGGTAAAGCCGCAGCCGTGCATGAACGAAGCCATGCCGACACCGCGGCGCAGCGGCAGGCCTTGGGCGCGCTGATCGTCGTTAAAAGCCTTGTACTGGATGCGTTTTTCGTCCCAGCCGATGTCCGCGAGCGCGGTGTTGGTCCAGGTCTCCAGATCGACTTGCTCGTGGATGACCTGGCCGGTCGACAGCGCCAAGCCGGGCTTGACGAAGTTGCGCCGGCGCAATTCCGCAGGATCGATGCGCAGTTGGTCGGCCACGCGGTCCAGGTGGCGCTCCATGGCAAAGATGGTCTGCGGCGCGCCAAAACCGCGGAAGGCGCCGTTGGGCGGCGTGTTGGTCAGCACCGCTTTGGCGTCAATGCGCACGTGGGGGATCTCATACGGCCCGGCGCAGTGGAGCGTGCCGCGCGACAGCACCACCGGCGTCAAGGTGACGTAAGCGCCGCCGTCCATCAGGATTTCTGCCTGCAGGGCCAGCAGCTTGCCGTCCGGGCCGTGGGCACTGCGCAACCGCGTGCGGCTGGGATGGCGCTTGGTGGTGCACAGCATGTCTTCGATGCGGTCGTAGATGATCTTGACCGGCCGCCGCGCCTTCATCGACAGCAGCACGGCGTGACCGGCGAGAATCGACGGAAAATCCTCTTTGCCGCCAAAACCGCCACCGGTGGCCGTCTGGGCGATTTCCACCAGCTCATCCGGCAGGTTGCACAGGTGCTTGATCGCCGTGTGCACGTAGTAGGGGCACTGCAGCGAGCCCTCGATCCGCACCTTGAAAGGCTTTTTGGGCCAGCCGGGGTGGGCCTGGTCTTGGGGATCGAGGCGCACGTCGGCGATCATCCCCTGGGGCTCGATGTAGGCCTGCTCCTGGGCGCCGGTGTGGTACTCGCCCTCGACCACGCAGGCGGCGTCGGCGAACACCTGATCGATCTCGGCCTGGCTCTCGCCGGCGCCTTTGCGCAAGGTCAAGGTCTTCAAGGCGTTATCCGTGCCGCGCTGGACCTGGCCCGGGGTGATTTCCTGTTCGTAGTCGACCACCGCCGGCAGGGCCTCGCAGATGACCTCCACCCGCGTCGCCGCCCAGCGGACGATCTCTGGATCCGGGTGGGCCAGCAGCACCACCGGCTCGTGCATGTGGCGAAACACGTCGCGCACCAAATAGGGCTGATCTCGCTCGATCAATTGGACGATGTTGAGGTCGACCAGATCGCTGCCCTCGCCCGCATCGCCGTGAGAATTGTCGGGCGCGTGCACGGACTTGGCCCGCGCCGGCACGTCTTTGGCGGTGGCGATGACAAACTCGCGCCAGTCCGGGCCCTCCAAGAAGCGCACGGCTTTGACCACCCCGCGGGCGATGGGCGTGCGCACCGTGGCGCCGTACCAGCCGTCAAAGGGCACGTCGTCGACATATTGAGTGGTGCCCTGGACTTTGGCGAGGCCATCGCTGCGCTGCGGGTTGCGGCCGACATGCGGCAGGGCGGGCGGGCGGTGGTCGTGGGCCATGGCTCTCTCAGTCGGGCGCGACGGCGCCGGGGCGGAGAGGATACAACGGCCACCGGGCTTTGCCAAAGCCGGACGCAGCGGCGGAACTAGAGGCGGATCGGACAGGTGCCAGGCAACTGTCTGATCGTTGAATTAACTGGCTAAACCCTATGCTCCCGCGCGCGCACTGACCGCGGCGAAGAACGCCTCGCGCACGGCCGCAGGATCGCTCGGGGTATTGCCGCCCGCCTGGGCCAGGTCCGGCCGACCGCCGCCGCGACCGCCCAGCAACGGCGCCAATTCCGCGACGATCTGCCCCGCCGGCAGCTTGGCCACCGCGTCCTTGGTCGAGGCGACCAGCAGCAGGGCCTTGGCGCCCTCCATCAGCGACAAAAGCGCCACGCAACCGCTGCCCAGCTGGTCGCGGGCCTGATCCGCCAGGGTGCGCAGAGACGCGGCGTCGGCACCTTCAACCATGCGGAAAACCGCCTTGTAGCTGGCGATTTGCCGCTCTTCGCTCGCCGCGCTGGTGCTGCCGGACAGGGCCTTTTGCTTCCACTTGTCGGACTCTTGGTGGGCGGCCTTGAGCTGGTCCTGCAATTTGTCCAGGCGCTCACCCAGCTGATCGGCCGGACCGCCCAGGCGCCGGGCCAACTCATTGAGTTTTTGAGCCGTCTGCTGGTTCAGCTCCAGGGCCGCCAGGTGGCACACCGCCTCTAGCCGGCGCACGCCCGCGGACACCGCCGTCTCACTGACGATCTGGATCTGGCCAATGTCACCCGTGCGGCCCACGTGGGTACCGCCACAGAGCTCAATTGAGTCGCCCAGTTGCATCACGCGCACCACTTCGCCGTACTTGTCTCCAAAGAAGGCCATCGCCCCCTTGGCCACGGCGGCGTCCATGTTGGTGAGCTCGACATGGGCCACGGCGTTGGCCAGCACCCGGCGATTGGCGTGCAGTTCCACCGCGCGGATCTCGTCATCGCTCAGGGCCGCGTAGTGCGAAAAGTCAAAGCGCAGGCGGCCTTCTTCAACCAAAGAGCCGCGCTGGCGCACGTGGCTGCCCAGCACGTCGCGCAAGGCCTTGTGCAGCAGGTGGGTCGCCGAGTGGTGGGCGCGAATGCTGGCTCGGCGCTCCGCGTCTACGGCGATCTTGACCGGGGTGCCCAGCACCAAAAGCCCGGCTTCCACCTGGATTTTGTGAATGTGCAGGCCGTTGCCGGCCTTCTGGGTGTCCAGCACTTTGGCGGAGCCCGTGGCCCAGCCCAAGCGGCCCTGATCGCCCGTCTGACCGCCGCTTTCGGCGTAGCACGGCGTCTGGTCGACCACCAGGAGCGCCTCCGTTCCCGCGGCCAATTGCTCCACGCGCTGGCCGTCGACCACCAGGGCCAACACCGCGGCGTCGCTCTCATCGCGTTCGTAGCCCACAAACTGGTTGCTGAGGCCGTCCGCTTCGAGCTCTTTGGCCAGCTCAGCCAGATCGCCCACGCCCTTCTTCCAGCTGGCCTTGCCGCGGGCCTTCTGCGCCGCCATGGCCAGATCAAACCCCGCGGCGTCAATGACAAAGCCTTGTTCGGCGCAGATGAGCGCGGTCAAATCGGTGGGGAAGCCGTGGGTATCGTGCAGCAGGAACACGGAATCGCCCGGCAGGACCCGCGGCCCGCCCTCAGCCGCAATGCGCGCGACTTCTGTAGAGATCAGCTTGAGCCCGGCCTCCAGGGTCTGGCCAAAGCGCTCTTCTTCCTGGCGCACCACCCGCTCAATGACCGCGCGCTGGCTGCGCAATTCGGGGAACACGTCGCCCAGGAGGTCCGCGACTTTGCAGGCCACTTGCGCCAAGAACGGCTGGTGCATGCCCAGCTTGCGACCGTAGCGAATCGCCCGGCGCATCACCCGGCGCAGCACATAGCCGCGGCCTTCGCTGTCTGGGTAAATGCCCTCCGCGATGAGGAAAGCGGTGGCGCGGGCGTGATCGGCGATGACCCGAAACGCGGCGTCGGTCTCAATCTCCGGGGTATTGCTGATGACGCCCTCAGGGTCAAAGCGCCCGCCGTAAGTGTGGCCGCAGGAGGCTTCCGTCAAGCGAATCAGGTCCAGGAACAGGTCCGTGTCGTAGTTGGATCCGGCGCCCTGCACCACCGAGCTGATGCGCTCTAGGCCCATGCCCGTGTCGACGCACGGCGCGGGGAGCGGGGTCAGCACGCCGTCCTGGCGATCGTACTGCATAAACACGCAGTTCCACACTTCCATGTAGCGGCCGTCGTCGGCTTCGACGGTGCACTCGGGGCCCTGGCTGGGGTCGAGGTCAAAGTAGATCTCGGTGCAGGGGCCACACGGTCCGGTGTCGCCCATGGCCCAGAAGTTGTCCTTCTCCCCCAGGGGGCGGATGCGCGACTCGGGCAGACCGGCGATTTTTCCCCACAATTCCTTGGCTTCCAGATCGGCCGGCAGGCGCTCATTGCCGCCAAAATACGTCACGACCAAGCGCTCTTTGTCCAGGCGCAGCCAATCGGTCAGAAAGCCCCAGGCAAAGCGGATCGCCCCTTCCTTGAAGTAGTCGCCAAAGCTGAAATTGCCCAGCATCTCAAACAGGGTGTGGTGGCGCTTGGTGCGACCGACATTCTCAAGATCGTTGTGCTTTCCTGAGACGCGCAGGCACTTCTGGGTGCTTGTCGCGGTCTTGTACGGCGCCGGCCTCGCGCCCGTAAAGTAGTCCTTGAACTGCACCATGCCGGCGTTGACGAACAGCAGCGTGGGATCCGCGGGCGGCAGCAGCGAGTGGCTGGCGACCACGGCGTGGCCCTGCTCAGCAAAGAAGTCCAGAAACGCCTTGCGGATTTCGGCAACGGAGCGGGGCGGCGTGGTGGGTGCGGGCATAGCAGTCTCCAGGGCGTGCAAGGGGCCGGTTCACCGGGGCTTGAAGGGGTCCGCGGGCCGGGGCGCGGTAGTGTAGCGGATTGCAGCGGAGTTGCGAAGTCGCCCCCCTTGGGCGCCGATCCGCTGCAACGCCACATCGCCATGACAAAGCCGTGGCCAAATGGCTCTACCATCGGCGCGCTGAGGTCGGGCGACCCATACGCAAAGGTGCAAATGGAAAGGGCTTCTGTGGAGTACATCTTGCGGCCCCGCACGGTCGCGGTCATTGGCGCATCGCGGCGGCGCGGCACGATCGGCGGCGAGCTGCTCCACAACCTCTTGACCCACGGCTTCTCCGGCGCGGTGTACCCGGTCAACCCGGCGGTGCACGCGGTGCAGGGGGTGCGGGCCTGGCCCACGCTCAAGGACATCCCGGACGAGATCGACCTCGCGGTGCTGGCGGTGCCGGCCTCGCAGGTGCTGGCGGAGGTCGAGGCGTGTGCGGCCAAGGGCGTGCGCGGCATCGTGGTCATCAGCGCCGGCTTTGGCGAATTGGGCGGCGAAGGCAAGGTGCTGCAAGACAAGATCGTCGCCATTGTCCGCGAGTCGGGCATGCGCATGGTGGGGCCCAACTGCCTGGGCGTGCAGAACAATGACCCGCAAATCGGCTTGAATGCTACGTTTTCTCCGGCTTGGCCGCCCTCAGGAGGCGTGGCGATCGCCAGTCAGTCCGGCGCCCTGGGCCAGGCGATCTTGGAGCACGCGACGGATCTGGGCTTGGGGGTTCGCCAATTTGTCAGCATGGGCAACAAGGCCGACGTATCGGGCAACGATCTCCTGGAGTATTGGGGCAACGACCCGGAAACCAAAGTGATCCTCCTGTACTTGGAGTCCTTTGGCAATTCCAAGCGCTTTCACGACATCGCCCGGCGCGTCGCCCGCAAGAAGCCAATTCTGATGGTGAAATCCGGTCGCAGCGAGGCGGGGGCCCACGCGGCCACCTCGCACACCGGGGCGCTGGCGGGCCTGGATGTCGCCGTGGACGCGCTGCTGTGGCAGTCCGGGGTGCTGCGCGCCGATACGCTAGAGCAACTGTTTGATCTCGCGATGTTGCTGGCCAATCAGCCGGCGCCCAAGGGTCGGCGCATCGCGATTGTGACCAACGCCGGCGGCCCGGGGATCATGGCGACGGACGCCTGCATGGCCCAGGGCCTGCTGATGCCCGAACTGTCTGAAGACACCGCTGAAGAGCTCCGCTCGTTCCTGCCGCCTGAGGCCTCGGTGCGCAACCCGGTGGACATGATCGCCTCGGCGAGTCCAGAGGGCTACCGGCGCGCGGTTAAATTGCTGTGCGAAGACGACAACTTTGACGCGGTCCTGGCGATCTTTGTGCCGCCGATCGTCACCAACGCGGCAGAGGTGGCCGACGCCATTCGCGAAGGCGCCGCGCGTTCCAAGAAGCCCGTGGTCACCTGCTTTCTGGGCAAGCACGGCATTCCCGAGGCTTTATCCTCGCTTCGCGAAGGTCGGCTGCCCAGCTACGCCTTCCCGGAGTCCGCGGCAATCGCCCTGGCCCAGGCGGCGCGCTACGGCGAATGGCTGCGGCGGCCCAACGGTCAGTGGCTGGCCCTGCCGCAAGAGCGCCTGGACGCGGTGCGGGCCTTGCTGGCCGGGGTGGCCGAGGGCCATTGGCTGACACCTACACAAGTTCGCGAAGTTCTTCAGTTGATTGGCATTGACGTGCTGGGCGAAGAGGTCGTGCCGGCCGAGGTCGGTCCGGATGCGCTGGTGGCTGCGGCGATGCGAGTGGGATTCCCGTTGGCGCTCAAGGTGCAGTCGCAGTCCATCGTCCACAAGTCGGATGTGGGCGGCGTGACCCTGGGCATCGGCGATCCGGTGGCCCTGGTGGAAGCGCTGGAGCTGATGAAGGCGCGACTGGCCGCCCAGGCGCTGTTGCCGGCGGTCGAAGGCTGGCTGATCCAGGCGATGGCCCCCGCGGGAATCGAGTGTTTCTCTGGTATTACCCACGATCCGGTGTTTGGCCCGCTGGTGGCGTTTGGCTTGGGCGGCGTGGCGGTCGAGCTGTGGCGCGACGTGGCCTTCCGCCTGGCGCCCCTGGACGACATCGACGCGGCGGAGCTGCTGGACGCCATCCGCGGCAAAGCGGTGCTCGACGGCTTTCGCGGCGCGCCGCCGGCCGACCGATCGGCCCTGCAAGAGGTGCTGCTGCGCCTGTCTCACCTGGCGTCTGAGGTGCCTGAGCTGGCCGAGCTGGACGTCAACCCGCTGCTGGCCCTGCCGCCGGGCCGCGGAGCGATCGCCGTGGACGCGCGGATTCGCCGGCGATAAACAGCGACAACCCATAGAATTAACAAGCGTTATCTGAATACCCGTTGAGAATCGATCGCCCGGGCCAAGCGCCGCGCTTGCCGCTGCCCAGGAGATCCTCTACGCTGGCGGCCATGGTGGGGTCTACCGAACCCTGGAGGCCACCCGATGACCGATACGCTGCCCCCGGGCGATTCGCCCCGCTTCTCCACGCCCCCCCCCGTTGCCGCGCCGATTCCCTTGCCGATCGCGGCGAGCCCCAAGCCCAACGTTCGCGGGCTTTATGCCGTCGATGCGCCCCACGCCACGCGCATCCGCATCCACCACCTCCGCGAGTTTAAGCAGCGCAAACAGCGCATTAGCGCGGTGACGTGCTATGACGCGACCTTTGCCCGCCTTGTGGACGCCGCGGGGATTGAAGTGGTGCTGGTGGGCGATTCGCTGGGCAATGTGATTCAGGGCCAGGACACCACCCTGCCCGTGACGGTCGACCACATCGTCTACCACACCGCAGCCGTGGCGCGCGGATTGGAAAAAGCCCATCTTGTGGCTGACTTGCCATTCCTGAGCTACCGCAATGCCGATGTAGCCCTGGTGTCTGCCGGGCGCATGCTCGCCGAGGGCGGGGCCCACGCCGTCAAGCTCGAAGGCGGCAGCGAAGTGGCACCCATCGTCCAAGCCCTTGTTCACGCTGGCATTCCCGTGATGGGCCACATTGGCCTGACGCCGCAGTCGGTACACGCCATGGGCGGCCATCGGGTCCAGGGCCGCGGCGACAAAGCCAGAAAGCGTTTGCTGCAAGCGGCGTTGGCCCTGCAATCCGCGGGGTGCTACGCGCTGGTGTTGGAGGCGATCCCCGCCGACCTCGCGGCGCAAGTTACCGCAGCGCTTGAGATTCCGACCATCGGCATTGGCGCGGGCGACGGCTGCGATGGCCAGATTCTGGTGTTGTACGACATGCTGGGCCTCAATCCGCACTTCAAGCCAAAATTCGTCAAGCACTTTGCGCATCTGGGCGACAGCGTGATCGCCGCCCTGCGCGGCTACCGCAGCGAAGTCCAGCACGGCAGCTTCCCGGCGACGGAACACACCTACAGCGACGCCTCTGCGGCCAGCCCACCGCGCAAAGAAAGCATCGGCTGAGATTGGCGCGCAACTCCCTAGCCAGAGAGCCCTTATGCCCCATCAGACATATGTTGAGTCCGCTGAGCGGATCGCCGGCGTGGTCGTCCTGCGCACGCCGGAGCAGTTTCGCCAGTGGTGTCGCGACCGGCGCCGCGAGGGCCGCACTTTGGGCCTTGTGCCGACCATGGGAGCGCTGCACGCCGGCCACCTATCCCTGGTAAATATCGCCAAGCAGCACGCCGAGTTGGCTGTTGTGACGATTTTTGTCAACCCCCTGCAGTTCGGCGCCTCTGAGGATCTGGCTAGCTATCCGCGCACTTTGGTCAGCGACTGCGAGCAATGCGCCGCCGCGGGGGTGGCTGCGGTGTTTGCCCCTCTACCCACCGCCATGTATCCACAAGGCTTTCAAACCCACGTCCAGGTCGAGCAGGTCTCGCAGCGCTGGTGTGGCGCCAGCCGGCCCGGGCATTTTCGCGGCGTGGCGACGGTGGTGGCCAAGCTGCTGAACCTGGCGATGGCCGATGTCGCGGTGTTTGGCGAGAAGGATTGGCAGCAACTGGCGGTTCTGCGGCGCATGGCCCTGGACTTGGACCATCCGACCCAGGTGCTGGGTGCGCCCATCGTCCGCGACGCCGATGGGTTGGCCCTGTCGAGCCGCAATGTCTACCTTTCCGCCGATGAGCGGCGCCAAGCCTTGGTGCTGTCCCAGGGCCTAGCGCGACTGGGGCAAGCGGCGCGAGAAGGTCGCGATCTCCGCGTGTTGGAAGCCGAATTTGCCCAAGCGATCGAGCATGCCGGCGGGCGCGTCGACTACGCTGCGGCGGTGGACGCCGACACCCTGGAGCCGCTGCAGGCGCTGGATCGCCCCGGCCGGGCGCTGGTGGCGGCGTGGTTTGGCGGCACGCGGCTGCTGGACAACGCCGCGCTCTGACCCCACCTGGGCGATCTCAGTTCAAAAAAGGCAGGGGGCGCCAACCGAGCTGCACCGCGCCGCGCATCGCCAGGGTGTCCCCCTCAGTCCAACCCGGACCCGCAAGCGGCGGATGGCGCTCGGGGCGCCCCCGGCTACACAACAGTGCACAAAGGATGCCAAAAGCCGGGCCGCGCCGCCGGGCTGTGGGTTGGATGTGAAATCTCATATAGTTGGCGGCGACCCCCGGCAGGGATCCCCAAGTTTCGCGCGGATTTGCGCCGCATCACTGACAATTTTGGGCACTGAACGGCGTTTTTGGGCGGACCCCTGGATTGGAGCCTCTAGGCGGCCGGGGCCAGGGAATTGACGGCTTGTCGCCGCGAGGCTAGCCTCCTGCTTGAGTTGACCAAGCCACCTGGCAATTGGAGGGACGATGAACGGCCTGACGCGAACTGTGGGGGGAATCCTGATGGCGGCCTGCGCGCTGTCCGTCGCTGCGTGCGAAGTCACGGAGTCGTCGAGCTGGCCCGCTGGGGTGATCTTCCTGTCCAAGCCGTTTGACGCGAGCGTGCAGGGCAACCTGGCCTCCGGCGCGCCGATGGACCTGGGTTTTGCCGCCAATTCGTCGATGGCCTGCTTTGTCGAGCCCGCCAACCCGTCCTATACGGGCAATCACCTGCTCTACGGCTTTGCGGTGGCCGGCGGCACCCCGGTGACGGTGCGCGTCACGCCCAAGAATGGCCAGGATATCAGCGTGTACGCCTATCGCATGGGCGCGACCCGCTACGACATCCCGCCCACAGTCGCCAGCGCGGTCAGCTGCGAGGCCAGCCCCAGCTCCAGCAACAATGCCAACGGCGCCGGCCAGCCTGAGACGGTCAAGTTTGGCTCCGCGGCGAACCCGTACAATTTTGTGGTGGGCGTCGCCGGTCCGGCGGGCAGCGCGGGCAGTTTTGAGCTGGAGATCCTCGCTCAGTAGCAGCGCTGCGGCAATAACCAGCTAGATCGATGACTTGTGCATCACGCTGATCGTCACGGCCCCAGAGGCGCGGCGCTGGCCATGCACGGGGACCCCGTGCTGGGTGAGCGCCGCGGCCAGCTCGCCCAGGGACGCGGGTTTGGCCAGAAAGCCGTCCAGACCGGCGTCCGTGCGGACCGATTCGTCGCTCAGCGCCTCGCTGGCAGTCATGGCGATGATCGGCGTGCGGGCATGGCCGGCCCGATCCTCGGCAAGGCGGATGCGCCGCGAAGCCTCAAGCCCATCAATATCAGGGAGCTGACAGTCCATCAGCACGATGGAGTGGCGGCGCCGAGCGGCCGCTGCGACCCCCGCCAGACCGGCGCTGACGTGTTCAACCCCCAAGCCCAGCCGGCCGAGCATCAGCTTGACCACCGTGGCAGAGACCGGGTCGTCTTCTACCAGCAACACGCAGGCCTGCGACGGGTCCTCGGCGGGCCCGCACTGCACCGCGGCATCCTCCTCCCCAGGGGCCGGCAAGCGCTCCAACGGCGGAGCCTTGCCCTGGAGCAGCAGCTGTAACTCCTTATGACGCCAGGGATTCAGCAGCATCGTCGCTGCACCAGCCGCGCGGGCCACAGCGCCAGCGTCGACATCGACCCAGCGCGCCATCGCCACCAGCCCGGCCGTCTGGGGCCAAGGTCTGGTCAGCCGGGCCAGGCGCGGCAAATCAGCAAAAGTCCAAGCGTCGTCGCTGGGTAGCGGAAGGTCCCCCTCGATCAACCCGACCTCGACGCCCATCGCGGCCAAGGTGGCCGCCAAGGCATCGCGCACCGGCCCGGGGTCCAGGCAGATGCGAGCGGCGCGGCGCTCCAGCGCCACAGGCGGCGGCAAGTGGCGCGGCGTGGCTTCCCCCGCCGGCAGATACACGGCAAAAGTCGAGCCGACCCCCGGCTCGCTGCGAACTTCAATGCGCCCGCCCATGCGCTCGATGAGCTCGCGGCTGATCGCCAGCCCCAGCCCTGCGCCGCCGTGGCGCCGGGTCCGCGAGGCGTCGAGCTGGCCAAAAGGCTGAAAAAGCCTAGCGATATCATCTGGGGCAATCCCAAGACCGCTGTCTGTGACCTCAACAGCCAGCTCGCCGGCTGGGCTCTGGCTCACCGCCACTTGGACATGGCCCGCGTCAGTAAATTTCACCGCATTGCTCATCAAATTGGTCAGGGCCTGGCGCAGCCGCAGCGGGTCGGCGCGCCACAACTGCGGCAGCTGGGCATCCACGCGCAGGACCATCTCCAGCCCCTTGGACTGGGCCAGGGTCGCGGTCACCGCACAGGCCTCGTCCAGCACCTCGCGCACGTCCGTGTCTTGCAGGACCATGCGCACCGGGCCGCTGTCTAGCCGCGAAAAGTCTAAGATATCGTTGATGAGCTGCAGCAAGGCCCGGCTGCTGCGCTCCACGGTGGCGAGGCGATCGCGCTGCAGGGCGTCCGTGGCGCTGGCGTGCATGAGCTCCGTCAGGCCGACGACCCCGGTCAGCGGCGTGCGCAGCTCGTGGCTCAGGTTGGCCAAAAAGCGCCCTTTGACGGCGTTGGCTTCTTCAGCGGCCTTCTGGGCCTGCACGGCCTGATCGACGCTGCGGCGGGCTTCTAGCTGGCGGTCCGTGCTGCGCCGCAAGCGCAATTCGCCGCGCCAGGCCAGGCCCAGGGCCAGCACCGCCAAGGTCAGGGCAATGGCGGCCAGCAGCGCCAGCGTCTCTGCCTGAAGCGTGGCTGCACCGCTGAGCGCCTCGATCTCGCGCATGGCCACGCCGACGCTCCACAGCCCCGCGACCAAAGTGGCCACCAGCGCAGCGCTCACCACAGCGAGACCGAGCGGGCGTGGGGCGACCCGCGGCAAATCGCTGACGGTAGGCTCCTGAGTCGCCATCAATCCTCCAAGGCCTGCAGTATGGCGCCTGCACAGCGGTGGCGACAAGCACCAGGATTGGGCGATGCGGCCTAGCGGGTGAGAAGCCCCAAAGGGGGTCCAGGGCTCGCCGCGGCGCTGCCGGCCATGGAAGCGGTGACTTTAGCCAGTTTGACAAGGCCAACAGGGGGACATCCTGCGGGGCCGGAGCGCTTGCGGCCCACCCAGCAGTGGCGCGGGGCCAGGTTTTCCGGGGTCATTCTATGGACCCCGGAATTGGAACCGCGCCCCGGCCTAGCCTTCCAAGTTGCGCCCCAGCCGATTGGGCCGTAGTCTGAGAAGTCCACGCCTTCAGAGCATCGGCCGCCATGGCGGAGGCCCCTTGAAGCGCACCCCGCGAGGTCGCCGTGCCCGGACCGATTGGACGCGCCCCCCCTGTCGCGCGCAGTAGCGCGAACCGCTGGCGGGCTCCCCTGGCCTGGATCCCTGTACTCGCCTGGATCCCCATGCTGACTGGGATCCCAATGTTGACTGGGATCGCCGCGCTCAGCGCCTTGGCCGGCTGCAGCGACGACCGCGCCGATCAGGGTTCCGCGGCTGCGGGGCTCAACGGCGTCGATCCGCGCAAGCTGATCTTGAAAACCGATGTCGGCGACGGCGAAGTGCGCGCGGGTGAAAAGCACCTGGTGCAGTGCCGCGCCTTTGCCCCGCCGCCGGCCGGAAGTGCCGCGGGGACCTTGGGGCCAGAAGTCGACCTGCCGGGGGCCGCGACCCTGAGCGTTGCCAACCTGCAGCCAGGCGGGCCCGGCGCGGCGTCGATCGCCGGCACCCAGGTGGTCTTTCACGCGGTGGGCAGCTATCAATTGCGCTGTCAGGTGCCGCAGTTTGCCCTGCAAGATCCCGCTGGCGCTCCGCTTTTTGTGGTGCCTGGCTGGCCCGTTCAGGTCGACACCCAGCTGCTGTACGCCGTGGCCGACGGACCGGGCACGCCGCCGCCCAGCGAGGTGGCCGCGGGAACCGCCCTGCAATTCGCCTGTACTGCTGCGGATCTCTACGGCAATCCGATCACCCAAGGCCTGGAGCTGACGAGCGAGCCGGCCCAGCCGCAGCCGCCCGCCGGCCTGGTGCTGACGCCGACGATCGCCGGAGCCCTGGCGGTGGCGTGCGCGGTCGAGGGCAAGCAGGACAAGACCCCGGTGGAGCTGTCTGTGCGCGCCGACGTGCCGCGCCACCTGCACACCCAGCTTGAACCGCCGCAGATCAGCGCCGGCAACGCCTCGCAGCTCACCTGTGTGGCCAAGGACGCGTATGGCAACTTAGTGAACGATTTCCCGTTTTCACTGGACCTGGCCGCCGCGGTGACCGTCAAGGGCCTGTACGCGACCTCGACCAAAGCCGGCAAGCACAAGGTGCAGTGCGTGCCTGAAACGCTAGCGTGGGAGCTATTTACCCTGCACCCCGCGCTGCTGGACGTGCAGCCCGCAGAGCCGGCGCAGCTGACCATTCAGGCTGTGCCCGCCAAACAGGTCTACAAACAAGAAGAAAAGGTGCAATTCCTCAGCGCCGTGCGCGACGCATATGACAACTTGATCCCCGAGGCCAAGGTCGACCTCAGCGTGGTGTCCCCGGCAAAAGGCTATAAGATCCTGGACGAAAAGACCGTGCGCTTTGCCCTGGACGGCACCTACAAGCTGGCCTTTGTGGTGCAGATCGCGCCTTCGATCAAGGCAGAGCACAGCGTGGTGGTCGACGGCACGCCGCCCTTGCTCACCATCGACTACCCGCCGTGGGGCAGCACGTTGGACGGCAAGCCGTCTGTGGCAGTCAAGGGCAGCGCCGGCGACCAGACCAGCGGGGTCAAGACCTTGACCTTGAACGGCAAGTCCGCGTATGCCCAGATCAAATCCTGCCAGACCGATGCCGATTGCCCGGCGGGTACCTGCCTGGTCGACACCGGCCTGTGCAGCGTGGGCACCTGGACCGCCCAGCACGGCGCCAAGCACGGCCTGAACCGGCTGTTGGCAGAGACGAGCGACCAAGGTGGCGAAAAGGCCAAGGCCACCAGGGGATTTTACTTTTCTGGCCTGTACTACCCGGTCGACGCCGCCAAGCCTGAAGCAGCGCTGGTGCCGGCAGGCCTGCAAGTCTTCTTGGGCAAGGACTTTTTGGACGACGGTGTCCACGATCCCAGCAAGCCGGACGATCTGGCGACGCTGATGGAGGTGGTCCTGGCCGGTCTGGACGTGAACAGCCTGCTGCCCGCGGGCGGCCTGTCACAGGGCGATACCGAGATCAAGCTCAGCAACCTCAAGTTTGGCAAGCCCAAAATCTCGCTGACCCCGGTGGACGGCGGCCTGAACATGAAGATCGAGATCCCCGACTTCAAGACCGACGTGGCCGTCAAAGCCAAGCAGAAGCTGGGGCCGATCCCCATCACGCTCAAGGTCTCCGGCGAGCTGGAGATGGCCAAGATCACCGTGCTGGCCGGCCTGGGCATCGAAGTCATCGGCGGCAAGGCCAACACCAAAATCACCAAGTCGGACGCGCAGATCGACGGCCTCAAGATCCATGTGGACGGCTTGGCGGGGCTGTTTGACTTCATCTTTAACCTGGTGCTGAACGGCTTTAAGGGCCAGATCACGGACGCCCTGGTCAAAGCGCTCAACGATCAGATTCCGCCGCTGCTCCAGGGGATTTTGCAGCAGTTTGCCATCAACCAGTCGATCGCCCTGCCCGGTCTGTTGCCGGGGCAGCCGGCCACGTCGATCCAGCTGGTGAGCAAGCTGATGGACCTGACCTTCTCGCCCAAGGGTGGAATCGTCAAGATCGACGCCGGTTTCTCCGCCGCCAAGGGCACGACCCACAGCGTCTTGGGGGCGATTGGCCGCGGCGGCTGCATGGGCACGGTAGAGGACGCCTTTGCCATCGACCAGAGCCAGCGCCTGCAGATCGCCGTGCACGACGACTTTATCAACCAGGCCCTCTACGCCGTGTGGCTGGCCGGGGCGCTGAGCCAGAAGGGCCTGGATCTTGGCGCGCTGGCTGGGGATTCTGCGAGCTCGCCCTTCCCGCTGGACGGCGCGACCTTGGACCTGGACCTGTTCCTGCAGCCGATGCTGGAGAGCTGCGGCAGCGCCAATCCGATGGCCGTCAAGCTCCAGGTCGGCGACGCGTTTGCCCAGGTCAACCTGCCGATCGGCGATCCGCCTTTGCAGTTGGGGCTTTTCATGAGCCTGGAGGTCGGCGCGCAGCTGGCGCTCAAGGCCGGCGCGGAGGGCCAGCAGCAGCTGAGCATCGCGCTCGACAAGACCATCGAGCACCAAATCGAGCTGGTGAGCATCTCTAAGGATTTTGCCGACAGCAAAAAGACCTTTGAAGACCTGATCGTCAAGCTGCTGAGCGACCAGTTGGCCAAGGGCGTGCCGGGGCTGGACAATCTCAAGCTGGACCTGCCGAGCCTGGACCTGGGAGGGCTGTTGCCGGGGCTGCCGGCCGGTGCAAAAATCGGTTTGCAGATCAAGAAGATGGCCCGGGCGGGCGGCTACACTTCGCTGGATGCGGCGCTGCAGTAGCCGCCGGGAAGCCGCGGAGGCGCCGCGCAGAAGTGTCACAGTTTTGCACGATGGCGCGGATCCGTGCAGGATGTAGCAAAGGGGCAGGACGGGGGAGCCCGACCGGGACGGTGATCATGGAGCAGCGCGAGGCAAGGCAGGTGGCGGCGGCAGCGCCCTTGGGGCTGCGATTTGCGTCCGCGCTGGCCCGGCTGGGGCTCTGCGGCATGGCCGCGCTGACCGCATGGGCTGCGCTGACCGCGATGGGCTGCAGCAGCACCGACACCACCACCCCCCAGGGCAACACCGCGATCACCGACACGAACGCCAAGATCGACGCGGTCAGTCAAGAGGACGCGGAAGGCGTCGACACCGGTCTCAAACTCGACATCACCATCGACCCCGACAAGCCGTGCCAGTCCCCCGGCAGCTGGGGCTGCGAATGCGACGAAAATAGCGCCTGCGACTCGGGATTTTGCATTGAGTCTGAGGTGGGCAAGGTCTGCACCCGTACCTGCCAGGACACCTGCCCGTCCGGCTGGAAGTGCTCGCAGGCCCCCGGCAGCGACTTGGTCTACGTGTGCTTGCCGACCTACACCAACCTGTGCAAGCCGTGCAACGGCCACGACGACTGCGTCACCAGCGGCGGCAAGATCGGCGACAACCTCTGCGTGCCCTTTCCGGGCGAGGATGGGGTGATCAACGGCAGCTTCTGCGGCATTGGCTGCGCCGAAGACAAGGACTGCAAAAGCGGCTTTACCTGCAAAGACATCAGCGTGCCGGGCGTAGAGGGCACCGTCAAACAGTGCATGCCGGACTCCGGCGAGTGCGGCTGCCTGCCCGGCTGGGTGTCGGCCGGCTTGGCGACGAGCTGCGAAAAAACCAATGAATTTGGCACTTGCAAGGCCAGCCGCATCTGTACCGCAGAGGGCCTGACCCCGTGCGCCGCCAATTTGCCCAGCGTGGAAATCTGCGACGGCGCCGACAACGACTGCGACGGCGAGAGCGACGAAGACGACGCGGTGGACTGCACGGTTTTCTATGCGGATTCAGATGGAGACGGCTTTGGCATCGGCAACGGCATGTGCCTGTGCAGCGACCCGGGCAAGGGCTTTGCCGAGCAGGGCGGCGACTGCAATGACCAAGTGACTGCGGTCAAGCCCGGCGCCGACGAGCTCTGCGACAACAGCGACAACAACTGCAACGGCCAAGTCGACGAAGCGGGGGCCAAGGGCTGCCTGATCTACTACAAAGACAAAGACGGCGATAAATACGGCGATAACGACGACAGCGCTTGCCTTTGCACGTCCAAGAAGGGCCCCGAATGGCTGGCCCAGGGCGGCGATTGCGACGACGCCGACAAGATGGTCAAACCCGGCACCAGCGAGCTTTGCCTGAGCAATGGCGTGGCCGGCGTCGACGACAACTGCAACGGCAAGACCGACGAAGAGGGCGCGGAGGGCTGCAAGCTGTTCTACATCGACGCGGACGGCGACGACTACGGCCAAACCAGCAATTCCAAGTGTTTGTGTACCGGCAACAAGCTCTACGCCAGCGACAAGCCGGGAGACTGCGACGACAACAGCAAGCAAGTCAGCCCAGTGGCTAAGGAAATCTGCAACGGCGTCGACGACGACTGCAGCGGCTCCACCGACGACGGCAACGCCAGCGCCAGCTGCCCCGCGGTCTCCGGCGGCCAGGCGGCGTGTCTAGAAGGCAAGTGCGGCGTGGGCAAGTGCGGCCCGGGCCTGTTTGACGTGGACGGCGACCTGAGCAACGGCTGCGAGTGTCAAGGCGACGCCAACTACGGCCTAAAGGGCAATACCTGCGGCAATTACATTGAGTTGGGTGAGATGCCGGACGGATCCAACACCGTGCTGGGCAAGGGCAATGTCATGCCCGGCGAAGACGGAGACTGGTTCCACTTCTATGCCAAGGACATGCCGGACGACAACAGCTGCGACCAGTTCTACGTGCGCATCAAGTTCACGGTCAATCCAAACAGCCAGTTTGTGTTTGACGTCCACCGCAAGTCCTGTGCCGGCGCCGATCAGGTCTGCACCGCGACCACGGAGCACAGCTGGACGACTTCCTTCTACGGCCAGCCGCCCAGCGGTTCCGACGCCAAGCCGCAGCAGTCGACCTTTGGCGACCACGCCAAGTCCCCCGTGCCAGAGAAGGCGGGGGAGTGCAAATGCCTAGTGCCAAAGCCTAATTTCCAGGGTGCGGCGCCGGGGATGAACCTGTGCTCGGACAACTCAGCCCACTACTTTGTGCGCGTGTATCGCAAGCCGGGGACCAAGCCGTCGCTGGTTTGCATTGAGAACAGCTATGCGATTCAGCTCAACAATTCGCCTCCGTAGCCCTGGGCGCTCCGCGCTTGCCCGCTCCGCAGCGGCGGTCCTGACGCTGGCCTCGCTGCTTTTGAGCGGCGGCTGCCTGGATCCCGTGCAGGAAGGCTCCGGCGAAGGCGACGCGGGCCCGGACCTGCACAGCTCGTTTGGCAGCTCGGATCAGACCAGCGGCTATGACATCGGCGCGCTGGGGGGCGACGCGGATGCAGACACGGCCGCGGCCGACCTGGACTCAGGCGACGGCGCAGGGGCGGAATTGGCGGACAGCGGCCAAAGCGATGGCGCGCTGGTGGATGCCCAAGGCGACGCTACGCCGGTAGACGACGCCACCCCGTTCGACGACACCGCGCAAAACCAGGATGCGTCCAGCGATTTGGCCGGCGATGCCACCAGCAGCGACAGCGCGAGCGGCTGCGGCGACGGCAAGTGCAGCGGCGGTTCGGGCGAGTCGTGCTTGAGTTGCCCGGCGGACTGCGGGGCCTGCCCGGCCTTTTGCGGCAACGGCAGCTGCGACAGCGGCGAGACCTGTACCAGCTGCGCGGCCGACTGCGGCGCCTGCCCAGGACCGGTGTGCGACGTGCTGACGTCCAAGAACTGCCCGTCCAGCCAGCAGTGTTTCCCGGACGGCAAGCAGAACCTGTGCTATCCCGCAGGCGTCAAGGTCCACGGCGACCCGTGCAGCCTGGCCAACGACTGCACCATTGGCGTGCTTTGCGTGGCGGGGCTCTGCCGCTCCCTGTGCGACTACAGCGGCGCCAACCCCGCGGCGACATGCAAACCGGGTGTGCCGTGCGAGAAGCTGGTTTTTGACGGTGCGGGCGAAGTCGGCCAGGGCATCGGCGTGTGCAAGCCCGCGGCGGCGTGCGACCCGTTGAGCGACAGCGGCTGCCCAGACGGCCAAAAGTGCAACCCCAGCGGCTGGTTCAAGAGCTGCGCCAGCCCCGGCAGCGGCGCCAATGGCAGCGTGTGCAACGCCTCTAGCCAATGCGAAAAAGGCTTGCTGTGCCACATCGGCAGCTCTGGATCGGGGCTGTGTCGGCCGCGCTGCCACACCGCCAGTGGCTCGCCCGCGTGCGCCAGCGGCAGTTGTACGCCGATGCTCGACAGCACGGGTCAAGTCATCCCGGGCAGCGTAGGCACCTGCTACCTCTGAGATTCCAGGGCAATTGCCTGGCGCCGCCGCCTCCTTTGCCTCAGGGGCTTGGTCCGCTGCCGCGGAAGCGATGCGAGCAGGGTCGGCAAAGTCCGTCTAAGTGCGGAGAATTGGCGCTCTTGTGGCAGCGCTGCTTGGCAGTGGCTGGCGAGGCGTATAGGCTGCGGCCACTCCGGCCTGTCCGGGGCAGTGGAATCAGCATGGCGTGGAACGCGCAGACCGCAGACATGGACCTGGTGCACGCTGCCCAGCTGGGCGATCAGCGGGCCCTGCAAGAGCTGTTGAGCCGCCACGCGCCGCGCATCGGTCGCTTTGCCGCCAAGATGTGCCGGTCGCCGTCTGAGGCGGAGGACGTGGTCCAGGACACCATGCTCGCGGCGATGCGCACGCTGGGGGGCTTTCGCGGCCAGGCCCAGGTGTCGACTTGGCTGTATCAGATCGCCCGGAGTTTTTGCATCAAGAAGCGCCGGCGCACCCGATCGGTGATTCACGCGGACGCCTCGCTGAGCGATGACGAGTCGGCGGAGATGCGCGGGCTTTCTTCGCCCGACATGATGGCCGATGAGCGCATGGACCAAGCGCAATTGGCCGACGCAGTGCAGCACGCCATGGACGGGCTGGCGCCGATGTACAGAGAAGTGCTGCTGTTGCGCGATGTCGAAGGGATGACGGCGCCGGAAGTGGCCGACGCTCTGGGGCTCAAGGTCGAAGCGGTCAAGTCGCGGCTGCACCGGGCGCGGCTGGCGGTGCGGGCCCAGGTGGCGCCGTTGCTGGAGAAGCCGGCGACGCCAGAGGGCGAAGAAGGCGACGCGGCCGAGCCGTGCCCGGATGTGCTGCAGATGTATTCGCGCCACGTGGAGGGCGACATCAGCTCGGACGTGTGCCGGCAGATGGAAGATCACCTGCGCCACTGCCCCAAATGCAACGGCGCCTGCGACAGTTTGCGGCGCACCTTGGCGCTGTGCGGCTCCAGCCGGACGACCGTGCCGGTGGCCACGCAGTTTATGGTTCGGCGGGCGCTAGGGCGGGTATTTGGCGGGGTGACCCTCACAGAACCTGCGGATGAGACAAGCGAAACCCGCTAGGTCACGGCCATCATCGCCGCGGTGGCTGGAGTGGGGCAGCCCGCTGTTTTCT
>JBIKTV010000057.1:0-19771 GCA_044347905.1 Myxococcota bacterium | reverse complement strand
CAGGGCTATCGCAAGAAGCATGGATCTGCGGTTACAAGACGACCGCGCGGTCCAATTGGCCCCCTTCGTCACCCCCGCGGAGGCGGGGGCCCAGGCTAAAACCAAACCATTCGCCTGGGTTCCCGCCTTCGCGGGAATGACGGTGTGGGCGGTCCAGCGGTTCTTGCGATTGCCCTGGCCGCCCCGGCGCGGCGAACGGGCCATCCGCAATCGGCAGGCGCACAGCGGGTCGGCGCCGCGCTCACCCTTGGCGGACGTAGTCGCCTTCGGCAAAGGTGCGCCAGTCCTCACCCGCACGGCGCAGTTCGATGCGGAAGATGTAGTAGCCTGGCTCCAAAAACCGATAGATATAGCGATGTTCAGCGATGTCCGTGGCCACCATGAACACCAGATCCTGGTCGTCCCAGTGGCCCGTGGCGGGCAGGAGAAGCGGCGCTGGCTGCACGGTGTCAAACCAGTACATGCGATAGCAGGCGTGGACTTTGTCCCAGCTGTAGACCCCGTGGCCGCGAAAGGCGATGACCCCGTCGCGCTCCTCCGCGTAATCGCTCACGACAATCGCCCCAGCAAGCGCAGGCCGTGCCTGGGTGCGGCCGACCGACAAGCCGCCGGCGGGATCCCAAGGCGACGGATGGGAGCGAAGCTCGCCCAACCAAGTGCCGCTCATCGCGTCCACAAGCCGCTGTTGTTCCGGTGCGAGCGCCATGGCGAACTCCCAGCGGCCAGGCCGCAGCGGCAAAGTGTCCCTCTGCGGGGCGGCGCGGTGCAAGCGCATCGGCTGCCGGGTCAGCGCTTCCAGGCTCGCCATCTTAAAACACCCCCAGATTCGCAGGGAGAATTCTGCCTGGGCTAGAGGGTGACGCGCCACCCCGGCCCGTCGGAAGCGACTTGCCAGGGAAAGGCGGCTGGCTCATCATGAGGGGTTGTTCAGGAACCAAAGCACGGCTCGGCTTGCGCGACGCTTGGAACGGGGAGAAACTCATGAAAACCTTGGCACATCAGGCGAATTGGCGGCGGCGGATTGGCGGCATCTGGGCAGTGGGCCTGCTAGGGGCGGCGCTTGCCAGCTGCGGCGATGAGGCCCAGCAAGAGACCGCGGGCACCAGCATCGACGCCTCTGCGGACGCCACGGTCGCCGATCTAGGGGTTCAAGATAGCGCCGAAGCGGATGTGGCCGGGAGCGACGTCGCAGCGCCGGACACGCCCAACCCCGATGCGGCCGGCACAGACGCCGGGGCCGGTACGGACACCGCATCGACCGATCCTGACTCAACTGGCCCAGACTCAACTGGCCCAGACTCAACGGGACCAGACTCAACGGGACCAGACTCGACGGGACCAGACGCGGCCGATCCCGACGCAACCGACGCGGACAGCGCGGGCGGCGATCCGGACGCAGCCTCGACTGACGTGGACACCACAGGGCCCGATCCCGACGCGACTGGGCCAGATCCTGACGCGACTGGGCCAGATCCCGACGCAACAGGGCCAGATCCCGACGCAACGGGGCCAGATCCCGACGCAACAGGGCCAGATCCCGACGCGACTGGCGCCGACACCGCTGCGGACGGCACCGACTCCGATGCAGCGGCCGCAGATGGCGACACTGGGCCGGCTTTGGGCACCCTCTGCAACCCCTGCACGGCGGACGGCGAGTGCGGCGCGGACTCGGCTTGCGTGCAATACGCCCCGGAATTGGGCTCTTTCTGTGCTCCGGCCTGCGGCGCCGGCGATACGTGCCCTGCGGGTTATGCATGCCAAGAGTTCGCCGGCACCGCGGCAGCCAAGGCCAAGCGCTGCGCGATGGCCCCCGCCAAGCCCGGCGACACGGCCCCTGCGGTCTGCGCGTGCAGCGAAGCGGCGATCGCCGGCGGCATGGCGACCAACTGCAGTGCGAGCAATGAAGCGGGAACCTGCACTGGCAAGCGCGGTTGTAGCGCCCAAGGCCTGGGACCGTGCTCCGCGGCGGCGCCGGCCGCTGACCTGTGCGACGGCATCGACAACGACTGCGACGGCCAAACGGACGAGCAGACCTGCACTGACGGCAACCCCTGCACCACCGACGCGTGCGATCCGGCCAGCGGTGGCTGCGTGAATTCGCCCGCGACGGGCGCCTGCGACGACGGCAACGGCTGCACGGAGAAAGACCAGTGCAAGAACGGCGCTTGCGTCGGCGGCCTGGAGAAGTCCTGCAACGACAACAACCCGTGTACTTCTGACGCGTGCGACCCCGCCAACGGCTGCGCCAACACCGCCGCGGCGGACGGCGCGAGCTGCGATGGCGACGGCAATGACTGCACCCCGGGCGACAAGTGCATGGCCGGCCTCTGCGAAATTGGCGCACCGCTCGACTGCAGCGACAACGACCCGTGCACCGCCAACGCCTGCGACAAGGCCACCGGCAAGTGCGTCAGCAGCGTGTTTGCCGACGGCACGGAATGCCAAGATGGGTCCGTGTGCACCACCGGCGATACCTGCAAGGCCGGCAAGTGCGTGGGCGCGGCGATTGCATGCGACGACAACAACCCCTGCACCGCAGACGCCTGTGACGCCGCAAACGGCTGCACGGCCACGGCCGCGGACGGCGAAGTCTGCGAAGACGGCGACCTGTGCACGGCGGGCGACAGCTGCTCAGGCGGAAAGTGCAAAGGCGGCGGCGCAAAGGCGTGCACGAGCACCGATCCGTGCGCCTCGGCGAGCTGCAATCCGCTCGACGGCACCTGCGTGACCAGCCCAAAGCCGATGGGCGCGAGCTGCGACGACGACAGCGCCTGTACCGCGAGCGACACCTGCTCAGACAAGGGCTGCAGCGGCACCCCGGTGGACTGCGACGACAAAAACCCATGCACCATCGACGCCTGCGACGGCGACCAGGGCTGCCTGCACAAGAACACCGCGGCGCCGTGCAGCGACGGCAACGCCTGCACCGACTTTGACGAGTGCGTCAACGGCACATGCATCGGCCTGGCCAAGGACACCACGGTCTCTTGCGACGACAGCAACCCCTGCACCACCGATAGCTGTAACTCCGTCAAGGGTTGCGAGCACGACGCCAACACTGCGCCCTGCGAGGACGGCAGCGCCTGCACCAGCGGCGATACCTGTGCCGCCGGCAAGTGCCAGCCCGGCAGCAACGCCTGTTTGTGCCAGGCCGACGGCGACTGCAAGGGCTTGGAGGACGGAAACCTGTGCAATGGCACGCTGTTCTGTGACACGGCCCAAGTCCCCTTCACCTGCAAGGTCAAGGCGGCGACGGTGGTGGTCTGCCCGCCCAGCTCGGCTGCGTGCCTGGGCAACGCCTGCGACGCGGCGACCGGCAAGTGCGGCGCCAAGCCCATCGATGAAGGCAAGCCCTGCGACGCCGACGCCAATGTCTGCACGGCCAGTGACGCGTGCAAGGCCGGCAAGTGCACCGCGGGCGCTCTGTTGAGCTGCGATGACAAGAACCCTTGCACCAAGGACGCTTGCGACGCCAAGTTGGGATGTGTCTATACCGCCAACAACGGCGCACCGTGCGAAGACGGCAATGGCTGCACCCAGGCGGACATCTGCAGCAACAAGATCTGCACGCCCGGCAAGATCAAGCTCTGCAGCGACGGCAACCCGTGCACGTCTGACGCGTGCGACCCCAAGACCGGCGGCTGCGTGTTTAGCGCCAGCCAGGGGTCCTGTTCGGATGGCAACCCGTGCACCATCGGCGACAGCTGCGTGGGCGGTAAGTGCGGCGCAGGCGGCCCCGCCAACTGCAACGACAATAACCCCTGCACCAACGACAGTTGCGACACCAACTCGGGTTTGTGCGTCGCCCTGCCCAACGCCGCGACTTGCTCCGACGGCAACCTGTGCACCACCGGCGATTCCTGCAGCGGCGGGCTGTGCAAGGCCGGCATTGGCTTGGTCTGCGACGACAAGAACCCTTGCACCTCAGATAGTTGTAGCCCAAAGACCGGCCAGTGCCTGTTCGCCGCCAATACCGTGCCCTGCAATGACGGCTCGGCTTGCACGGTGGGCGACTTGTGCAAGCTCGGCGTGTGCGGCGGTACTTCAAAGAACTGCGAAGACGGCAACTTGTGCACCACGGACGGCTGCGATGCCAAGACCGGCGCGTGTGCGTACGCCAACAACACCGTCGCGTGCGAAGACGGCAACAGCTGCAGCAAGGGCGACATCTGCAAAGACGGCGCGTGCCAGGCCGGCGTGCAGGCTTGCCCGTGCACCGCGCTGAACGCCAACACCGTCTGCAATGACAACAACCCGTGCACGGCGGACGCGTGCTTGACGGGCGTTTGCGTCCACAAGGTCAGCGTGGGCATCGCCTGCGAAGACGGCAACCTCTGCACCGCGGGCGGTTTGTGCAGCGCGGCCGGCGCGTGCGTGCCCAAGACGGTGGGCTGCGATGACAAGAATCCTTGCACGGTCGACAGTTGCGATAAGGCGACCGGCAAGTGCACCTTTACACCCATCAGCGGCGGCTGCGACGACGGCAACATCTGCAGCGTGGGCGACGGCTGCGTGCTCGGCAAGTGCGTGGGCCAGGTCAAGAATTGCGACGACGGCAACGCCTGCACGGCCGACTCGTGCTCGCCGGTGACCGGCAATTGCACCTGGATCAACCTGACCAGCGCGTGCAATGACGGCAACGCGTGTACGACGGGCGATGTCTGCAGCGGCGGAAAGTGCACGCCAACGGGCAAGAAGTCCTGCGATGACGCCAATGTATGCACGGCGGATCTGTGCAACCCGACCACTGGCCTCTGCACCTCCCTGCCCGTGAGCGGCAGCTGCAGCGACGGCAACGCCTGCACCTCCGGCGACGCGTGCGTGTTGGGCAAGTGCGTGGGCGCGGCGGCCATCAGCTGCGACGACGGCAACCCGTGCACCAACGACGCTTGCGACAAGGCGACGGGCAAGTGCCTGTATGTCAACAACATCCTGCCTTGCGATGACGAGAGTCTGTGCACCAACGGCGACGTCTGCGCGGCCGGCAAGTGCGCGGGCGTCAATGCCGTGACCTGCAACGACAACAACAGCTGCACCACGGACGCGTGTGTCGCGGCGACCGGCAAGTGCAGCTTTACCAACAACACCTTGGCCTGCAATGACGGCAAAGCGTGTACCGCCAAGGACATCTGCTCGGGCGGCATCTGTGCGGGTGTGGCCGTGGTGTGCAATGACAGCAACCCGTGCACGACGGACAGCTGCAACGCCTTGACGGGCACCTGCACCTACGTCAACAACACCGCGACTTGCGACGACAACAGCCTGTGCACCCAGGGCGAGAGCTGTCTGCTGGGCAAGTGCACGCCCAAGACCGTCACCAACTGCAACGACAACAACCCGTGTACCGACGACTTGTGCAGCCCGACCACCGGCAAGTGCTTGTTCCAACCCAACACCGCGAGCTGCAATGACGGCTTGCTGTGCACCACCGGCGACAAATGCGGCGCTGGCAAATGCTTGGGCGCGGCGACGGCGGGCTGCTGCACCTCCAGCCTCAACTGCAACACGACGGCCAACGCTTGCATTGTAGGCACTTGCAGCGGCATTGTGGGCGGCAAGGGCACGTGCACCTTTGTCAACGCGGCGGACGGCAAGACGTGCACGGACGGCAACGCCTGCACCAGCGCAGACAAGTGCGTGAGCGGCAGCTGCGGCGGCGCTCCGGTGGACTGCAACGACAACAACCTCTGCACGACCGATGCGTGCCAGCCCGGCCTCGGCTGCTTCATCACCAACAACACCTTGGCGTGCGACGACAACAACGCCTGCACCGGCGGCGACACGTGTGCGGCCGGCAAGTGCACGCCGCTCACCAAAGTGAACTGCGATGACAAGAACGTCTGCACCGCCGACTCCTGCGACACGCTCACCGGCAAGTGCAGCAACGCGCCGATCGCCGGCAAGTGCGAAGACGGCAACCTGTGCACCACCGGCGACAGCTGCGCCGCGGGGGCCTGTACAGCGGGCTTGGTGGTCAATTGCGACGACAAGAACGCCTGCACAGTCGATGCGTGCACCACGGCAACTGGCCTGTGCGCGTACAAACTGCTCAGCGGCACGGCGTGCAGCGACGGCAACCTGTGCACCACGGTTGACGGCTGCGTCACCGGCAAGTGTGTCGGCTCCACCGCGCCCAACTGCAACGACGGCAATGCCTGCACCAACGACGCTTGCGACCCGCTCAAGGGCTGCGTCAGCACAGCCAACTCCGCGCCGTGCGACGATGGCGACAAGTGCACGCTCCTGGACGCTTGTGCCCAGGGCATGTGCAAAGCCGGGGCCGCCAAGAGCTGCGCGGACGGCAACGTCTGCACGGATGACGCCTGCGCGCCGTTGACCGGCACCTGCAGCTGGAGCAGCAACACCGTGGTGTGCAATGACAAAAACGCGTGCACGCTGAACGATGTCTGCGCCGCCGGCAAGTGCACGGGCGTGGCCAAGTCCTGCGACGACGCCAATCCCTGCACCGCGGACTCGTGCAACACCCTGACTGGCGCTTGCGCCAACACGGCTCTGCTGGCGGGCGCGTGCGAAGACGGCAACCTGTGCACGCTGACCGACCTGTGCGTCGCCGGCAAGTGCTCGCCGGGTGCCAAGAAAGTGTGCAATGACAACAATGTCTGCACGACGGACAGCTGCGATACCGCAACGGGCGCCTGTGTGTTCACGCCGGCCAGCGGCGCGGTCTGCAGCGACGGCAACAACTGCACCACCGGCGACACCTGCGTGACCGGCAAGTGCACGCCCAAGGTCACCGTGCCGTGCAATGACGGCAACGCCTGCACCACGGACGCGTGCGACACCGCGGGCAAGTGCACGTATGTCAACAACACCCTGCCCTGCGAAGACGCCAACAAGTGCTTGACCGGAGATAAGTGCTTGGCCGGCAAGTGCGTGAGCGGCGCGACCGCGGTGGTGTGCAATGACGGCTGTTCGTGCACCCTGGACTCGTGCAACCCGACCACGGGCTGCGTCAAGACCTTCAACACCGCGGCCAGTTGCCTGTCGGCCGGCAAGCTGATCAAGTGCAATGCCTTGAATTACCAGACGGTGTGCACGGGCTGCGCGGTCCTTCAGTAAGGTCCCCTGCACAACACCGGCGTGGCCTAGGTCCGCCAAAGCGCTAGCGCAGGCATGCCCGTGGGCAGTTGCGCGTGGCGCTTGGCGGGCCCATCATGCAGCCGCGGCTACAAATGCCCTGGGGGTCTGCAATGCGGCGACTTTTTGGCGGTGCAACCGGATGGAAGCTGGCGGCCTTGCTGCTGGCGACCGGGTGCTCAAGCCCGCAACTCGTTAAGCCTTCAGCTGAATTGCCTGTGACCAAGGTGGTGCTGTACCAAAATGGCGTGGGCTATTTTGAGCGCCGCGGGGTCATTCAAGGCCGCGATCTAGAGCTGCGGGTGCGCCCGGACCAGATCAACGACGTGCTCAAGTCGCTGACCGTGCTGGATCTTTCAGGCAGCGTGGCTTCTTCTGTGAGCCTGCCGGTAGAGCGATCGGGTGACGAAGCGGCGGCGAGACTGCCCAGCGAAGTGCGCCACGCCACCGGGCTCCAGGGCGTGCTGGGGGTGCTGCGCGGCGCCCACGTGCAGGTTGAGAGCCGCGATGGCAACTTGGCCGGCAAGGTCGTTGGCGTCGAAAATGGGCAGATTCCAGGGGAAAACGGCAAGCTCGAGCAGGGCCAGGTGCTGACGCTCCTCAGTGACGACGGCACCTTGATGGCAACGCCTGTGGCCGGGGTGCGCAAGGTGTTGATCGGCGACAAGGCCCTGGCCGCCGGCCTTCAGCAGTCGATGGACATCGCCCGGCGCGACGGCCAGTGGAAGCCGGTGGGCGTGCAAGTGCGCCTGGCGGATGACGGCAGCCATGACCTGATTATCTCTTACATCCATGAAGTTCCGGTGTGGCGGCCGGCCTACCGCGCTTGGGTCGATGGCGACAAGGGCGTGACTTTGCAGGGCTGGGCCATCGTGGACAATGTCTCGGGCGAGGCCTGGAAAGACATTGATCTGACGCTAGTTGTCGGCTCGCCGCTGTCCTTCCGCTACAACTTGCACGCGCCGCATCGGGTGCCGCGGCCCGATCTCTCCTCGCGCTTGCCGCAATATGCTGAGGCGCCACCGGAATCCGACGTCGGCGTCGAGTCGCCTTCGCCACCCCCGCCGCCCTCTGCGCCCATGGCAGAAGCGGAAGAAGCGGGAGCGCCGTCGCACGAGTACAAGAAAAGCCCCGCGGCAGCTCGGAAAAGCGCGCCGGCGCCCAGGCCAGCGGCCTACGCAGACAAAGCGGGGGACTACGAGCGCGGCCGGTCCGCAGACGAAGTGCGCCGCGAGCAACAACAGCGCCGCGACGCCGCCGCTCGCCAGGCTGAGGCGCTGGTCGTGGGCAAGGAAGTGGGCGCGCTGTATGCGTATCAGGCGCAAAAGCCTGTGACTGTTCCGGATCGCTCGGCGGCGCTGATCAACATCGTGTCGCGCAAGATCGACGGCCGCGATGTGTTCCTGTTCCGCGAGCCGCAGAGCAATCAGGCGCCGTTCCGCGCCGTGCTGTTGCGCAATGGCAAGGAGTCGGCGCTGGAGTCGGGGCCGATTACCCTTTACGTCGACGGGACTTTTGCCGGTGAGGGCTTTATCGGCCGCGTGGGCAAGGATGAGACGGCGTTTGTGCCGTACGCGCGAGAAAGCGGATTTTCCCTTCAGGTTCAGAGCGATGCGCGCATCGATGAGCTGCGGCTCGTGCGCATCACCGGCGGGCGCATCCACCTGCAGGGCAAGCGCGTCTCTACGCGGACCGTGCGCATTGAGTCAAACCGCGATCAGCCCAGCTTGGCCTACGTGCGCCTGCGCCGGCAAAGCGGCATGGATCTGGTGAATCCTCCAAAGGATCTGGTCAAAGCCGGCGACGATCTGTTTGTTCCCGTGCTGGTGCCGGCCAAGAGTCAGGCGAGCGCCGCGCTGGTCGAGCAGACGCCCGTGACGATGGTGGAGGCGGGCTTGACCAACCCGGTGATGCAAGCGCTGCGCTACTACCTGCAAAACAGCAAGCCGGAAGAGGCGATTGCCGGCCCCATCACAGAGCTGCTGACCCATCAGGCGGAAATCGAAAATCTGGCGCTGACCATGCAGGGCCTGGCGCAGCAGCGCGACACCTTGGACCGCGAACAGCAGCGAATTCAAGGCAATCTGGATGCCCTGCCCCCCGGTGCTGTGGCCGCGGATCTGCGCAAGAAGTTGGTGGCGCAGCTCGACGACGCATCGCGAAAGGCCGCCGAGGTCGCCAAGAAGCTGGTAGAGTGCCAAGTGCGGACCGCTGAGCTGCAGGAGCGCATGCGGGTGCTGCTGGGCAAGCTCGACCTGAAATAGGGGAATTCGCGATATGCAGATGCTGCTGGGCGCGCTGCTGCTGCTGTTTGCTGCGGTGGCGGCGATGATGACGGACAACGCCTCGCTCATGCTCCTCGCCATGGGCGGCGCGCTGGCGATGTACCGGCTGCTCCGCGAATACCGCGTCTTCATCATGGCGTACTCGATCTTGCCGACCCTGGCCATCAGCCTGGATATCGGTTTTGCCACGCCTTTTATCGCGGTGACTCCGCTGGTGGTGCTCGCCTCGCTGATTCACTATCGGGGGAAGTGGAGCGAACTGCGCGGGCCAGCGCTCTATTTTGTGCCGCTGCTGATGCAGGTGGTCTTCTTGGTGGTCGCTGAGCTTGCGACCGATGCGACCATGAACTTTGGCAACATTTTCTCGCTGTTTGGCGGCATGGTGGTGGCCCTGCTGGTCAACGCTTTGCTGCGCAAGCCAGAGGATCTGCAGTACATTGGCCTCGCGGTCGTGTTTAACCTGTTGATCTTGGGCGCAAGCGCCATGGTGGGCACGGACTGGACGGCCATGAACGTCGAGCAGGTGCGCGTCTCAGGGCTAGCGGGCGAGCCAAACCTGCTGGGGATGCACCTGGGGCGCATGCTCCCGGTGGCCGTGGCGGTGGTGCTTGAGAAGGGCATGGCGCCTTGGCATCGCGCTGTGGCTGCCGGCGCATCCGCCTTGGGGTTCCTGAGCGTGCTGGTGTCTGCTTCGCGGACGGGAACCATTGCCGTCGCGGTAGGGCTGCTCAGCCTGGCCCTGCTGAGCGCCCGCTCGATCCGCCATGTGCTGTTCAGCACCGGCGTGCTCGTCGCCATTACCTTGGCGGCGATGTACTTGACACCGGCCTCTTTTCAGACGCGCGTGCTTGAACCAGCCGGCTTGGCCCGCGGCGAAGTGCTGGATGTCAACCGCGTTGAGGTGACCTCTGGCCGCCTGGAGCAGCTGCCGATCGCCTTCTCCATGCTTGAGAAAAGCCCGTGGGTGGGCAGCGGCACCGGCGGCTTTGTGGCAGAGAACGCCAACCGCTACGCCGGCACGGCCACTGCGCTGCACAACGCCTACCTGGCGGTGTTTGTGGCGTATGGCATTCCGGCGGGCCTGACGTTCATTTTTGCCATGGCGGCGTCGATCTGGATGGGGATTCGCCACTCGCGCCACTCGCCAATGCCGTTGATTACTGCGGCGATCACTGCGGGTGCGGCGGCGACGGCGGTCGGTCTCATCGCCTATCCCGAGTCCTTTCGCAGCTGGGTTTGGCTGCCGATCGTGCTGCCCCACGCCTTTGCCCGGGTCAACCGCGCGTGGTTCAAGGAACAGCAGCAGGCCAAAGCCGCGGTTGTTCAGCCGCAGCCGCCGCAAGACCCGTGGATCAAGCCGATCGGCCCGGTCCGCCAATTGCCCCGGCCGGTGCGGCAAGCTTGATCTGGCAACCTTCCAGGCAAGGGCCTACCTTGGATTCATCGCTTTTCAGCCATCCAGCCGCTCAAAGTGCGGACCGCCAGCCCCTGCTGCTGAAGATGGATCAGGTGCGACTCCAGGGAGCGCAGGGCCAGCGGCCAGGTCATCCGCGGAACATCGGCGTAAGCGCTGGGCAATAGGTCGGCTGGCTCGCGCGGCCGGTTGGTCAGGCTCGCCAGGATGCGCGCCTCTCTCTCGCGGCGATGGCGTTGATAGTAGGCCAGCACCTGCGTGGCGTCGGCCAGCACGGGCCCGTGGGCGGGAGCCAAAGCGTGCGGCGCCAGCTCCTGCATGCGCTGAAGGCTTGCGAGGTACTGGCCCATGTCGCCATCGCGCGGGTCGATGAGGATGGTGCCCTGCCCTGCGACCATGTCGCCTGCGACCATCCAGCCGCTCAGCGCCTCGTGCAGGACCAGATGCCCCGGCGCGTGGCCAGGGGTGTGCAGGGCCCGCCAAACCGCGCCGTCTGCGTTGACCGCGACCTCATCGCCCTCCGCGACCTCGCCGGCCACCTCGACCCACGCCGGCAGCAGCGGCCGGGTCGCCGCGTGGCACCACACGGGGAGGCGCAATTGCCCCGCCAAATCGGCAGCCGCGCCGCAGTGATCCAGGTGATGGTGGCTCAGAAACAGCGCCACGGGCTCGGCACCAGCTTGGCGGGCAGCGTCCACCAGGTGCACGAGTCGCCGCTGGGCCCGGCGTTCAGGCGTGGCTGGATCGACCACAACCATGCGCTTCCAGCCCACCAGCCAATGATTCGTCGTCGAGGCGGGCGGCAAGGTCGGGGTTGGCAGCGCCAGGGCCACAAGACCCGGGGCCTCGGCGCGGGCATCGAGGTCGGCGATAGCATCGGACCAGGCCCTTGCGGCAGCGCGCATCCATCCTCCTGTCATCGCTAACTTTTTTCCGCTGGCCTTGCGGGATCGCCGCGCAGTGAGCAGAGTATCGCAGATGATCGCCTCGCTTTGGTACCACGCCCACCCACCTTGCACCCGCTGGAGCGAGCTGTTTTGCGCGGCCGCGGCGCTGGCGATCCTCTTGGCGGCATGCGGACCTGCGGAGGCACCGGCCAAGAGCCAGCCGGGGGACGCCTATGATCCCGGCCGCTGGTATGGCGACGCAGATATCGCCTCTGGCGCAGTCCCAAGCTGGGATTCGCTGAATAGGGCCGAAGCTGTGGCCCAGGAGGTCCATGGACCCGGCACCTCGGTCGCCGCTGCCACAGCCCTGGCCTGCGGCGGCGCATCCGCAAAACCGGACGGCAGTTGTTGCCCAGAAGGCCAGGCCTGGGATCAATGGACCAAAGCCTGCAGCAGTTTTGCCTTGGCAGAATGCGCCGATCCGCTGACGTGCCGGCCCAAGTGGTGCGCTTCTTGGTCTGCGTCCCCCGCCTGTGCCCCCGCGAGCCCAGGGCAGAACGGCTGCATCTTGGCCGCGCGCGCGTGTACTGCGTTGGAATTGCAGGACTCATCGCGGTGCCAGGCGGGAGATTATGCCGACGGCGCTAGCTGCCGAGCGGGCGGCGCAGGCGTGCTTCTGCCCGGTGGGGACGCGGCTGAGGCCGACCTGCCCGCCAGCCCATCCCCAGCCCTTGCTGCGCCTGAGCAATTGCGCATCGCCGTGCTACCGGACGGCAGCATGCCAGCGGATCTAGCCCTCTGCCTGGCCGGCGACGCCACACCTGACAGCTGTGCAGGCTGCCAAGTCACTGAAGCCTTGGACCCCAGCGGCACCTGTGCCCCGCTAGAGGCGTTTCTGCCGGCCGCGTGCCCACCTGGCTTCGCCGTCGATCTGGCCAATGCGCCGAGCTGTGTCGCCGATCCCAGCGACTGTAGCGCCGACGCCTTTGCCGGCGTGGAAGACGGCGATCAGCACTGGTTTGTCGATCCGGCCTACCAAGGCGAGTCGACAGGCAAGCGCGCCGCCCCCTTTGCATCGCTGGGCCAAGCCCTCAAAATGGCGGAGGTGGGCTCGACCATCGCCTTGGCGGCTGGCACCCACGCCTTGCCCAAGGGCGAGACGACGGTCGCCGCGGGTGTGGCGCTCGTGGGGCGCTGTGCGGCGCTGACTTCGCTGCAGTTGCCCAGCTCCAAGGCCGATACCTCGCTGATCGTGCAAGGCCTTGTCGAAGGCGTGTCGATTTCCGGCGGCTCGATTCCCCTGGTCGCGCAGGCCGGGGGCATCGCGCGGCGGGTCGCGGTCGGTCAAGGCAGCTGGGCGGCCGTGCGCTGCGGCGGTTGCACCCTGGATCAAGCGATCATCGGCGGCCCTGGGCGCGGCATCGCCTTTGACCCTGGGGCGGCGACTTTGCATCAGGTTCGCATCCACGGCGCAGTCAGCCGCGGCCTGGAGCTGGCCAGCGGTGTCACCGTGGCGTTGGACGATGTGGCCATCAGCGCGACCCAGCCAACGGCCAGCAGCGGCGGCTACGGCATCCTGGCGAGCGACGGCGCCAAGCTCACGGGCCGCGGCTTGCGCATCTCGGGCAGCTCGGCCGCAGCGGTCGCCGCCTACCACGCCGGCACCAGCGTGATCCTGCGTTTTGCTGACATCATCGATACATCTGCGTCCATTCCCAGCGGCGAAGGGGGCCACGGCCTGCTCAGCAGCGGCGGCGCGCTGGTGTCCCTGAGCCACGGCCGGCTCAAGGGCAACCAGGGCGTTGCCGCGCTATCCTGGGGCCAGGGCTCGCAGCTAAAGCTCGTCAACACCGCGGTGCTCCAGACCCTCGCGGCGGCGGATCAGGGCAGCGGAGACGGCGCACGGGCGCAAAATGGCGGCCAGCTGTCGCTTCGCGCCGTGCTTCTGCAGGCCAACCGAACGCGCGGCGTGCTGGCGACCGGCGCAGCGTCGCAGCTCGATGGCCAGCGCCTGGTCATCTTGGACACCTTGCCGCGCGCCGCCGATCTTCTGCAAGGATTTGGCATTCTTGTGGACCAGGGCGCCACGGCTTTCGTCGACGGTGCACGGCTGCAGGGCAACCGCTCCGCCGCGGCGCTGGTCACTGGCAAGGGCAGCCAGCTGACCCTGCAACACGCCGTCCTTGTGGACACCTTGCCGCGGGCCTCGGACTACACCGCGGGCTACGGCGTAGAAGTGGCCAGCGGCGGCCGTGCGGTGGTGCAGATGATCCACGTCGCCCGGGCGAGGACTGCGGCGATGCTGGTCTCCGGCGAGGGCTCGCAGGCACAGATTTCCCAGGCGTGGCTCACAGAAACGCAGCCGCGCGCTAGCGATGGTCGCTTTGGCCGCGGCCTGGTGGTCGCCAGTTCGGCCAGTGTGGCCGTCAGCGGCCTTGGGGTTTTTGCGGCGCGCGATGTCGGCGTAAGCGTCACCGAAGCGGCGCTGAGCGCCCAGGACCTGTGGATCAGCCACACCCAAGGCGCTGGCGAAGGGCCGGGCCGCGGCTTGGACATCGCGGAGGGCGGCAGCGCCAAGGTGAGCCAGCTGCGCCTCAGCGGGCACCTTGGCGTGGCGCTTTCCGCTGCGGGCACGGGCACGGCCGCGGAGATCGCCCACCTGATCGTCGATGCTTCGCTGCCGTCGATCGGCGCGACCAACGGCGGCGCGGTTCAGGTGAGCGCCCAGGCCAAGATGGCTTTGCGCGGATTCCGCCTGGACAATCTCAGCCTCCCCGGCCTTCTGGCCGCCGACTCCGCCTCGCGCTTGGATGCCATCGACGGTCGGCTAGACAGCCCTGCCCTGACCGCGGCCCAGCGCTCCTTTGGCGCCGTCGCGGTGGGCGGAGCGACTTTAACGTTGACAGGTGCGGCCTTGCGCCATTGCCGCGGCGCCGGCGTGATGGCAGAAAACGCCAAGGTTGAGCTCAACGGCGTCGTGGTCAGCCACACCACACCTTTGGCAAATGGCAGCGGCGGAGCGGGCTTGCACACGCACCTTGGCCACGCCCTGCTGTGGGGTAGCCAACTCACGGCCAACCGCGGCGCGGCCCTGGCGGCCCTGGGGTCGCAAGTCGAATTGCACCGCTGTGCTGCGACCGCGACCTTGCCGTTGGCCATGGCGGGCCAAAACGAGACAGCCGATGGCTTGCTCCTGATCGACGGCTTGGAGTCGCGGCTCAAGGATGTCGTCATCGCCGGTCACCCGCGCGCCGGCTTGGTGGTGCAGGGCGGGTCGCTCTTGGCGATCGGCCTCGCGCTCCACAACAATGGCTTTGCGTGGTGCGTCCAGGGCTTGGCCCAACTGGTCACCAACACCGCGGTGATCCTGGGGAACCTGCAAAATGTCTGGACTGGCCCGGCGTTGCCGTGGAATTTTCCGCCCCAGGCGCCCGCGGTGGCCGGACCCTGCGAGGCTTGGTCGCCCTGACGCGGAACGGCCCCAAGGCCCATTCGGCCAGTCGACTCTTGACATAACCGCCGCTGACTCCGTACACTTGCGGCCCCGTTGCGGGTGCTTCTTGCCCCGCAGCCAGGGCCGGGCCTGTGCCGGCTCGCCGAATCCAGTGACGCGGCCAGTCTACCTCTGGTCGCGAAAGTTCCCTGGCCCCTGACTTTTTGGGGCGTCCTTCGATGGACGCCTTGCGGTCAAGACCCTCAGCCGACCCTTTGGAGCGATCTCATGTCCCGCATTTGCACCATCACCGGTAAGCGCCCGCTGGTCGGCAACCGGGTGAGCCACTCGAACGCCAAAACCAAGATGCGTCAGTTGCCCAACCTGCAGTACAAGCGCCTGTGGGTGCCTGAGCTGACCCAGTTCGTCCGCGTCCGTCTGTCGACCCGCGCGCTGCGCAGCATCGCCAAGCTGGGCTTCGTCAACTTCTGCCAGAAGAACGGCATCGACATCGTCGCGATCGACGCTGAGACCGTGCTCAACTAGGCCGCAAACAACCATCGGGATGGCGGTGTTCGCGCTGCCCTCCCGCTGACGGCGATCCTGCTCGCGCGGGGTCGCCGTTTTGGTTTTTTGCCTTGCCTTTGGCCGCAGAACGGCTCGGCGATCTCCGCCAGCTGCCGAGACAAGACCTGCACCACAGCGCGCGCACGCCCATGCAAGCGACACTGGGGCGCCGCGCGGTTTTGGAGCAGGCTGGGCAAGGGTCTAGGACGTGCCGCCAAACGGCTACATGCTGCCGGTAATGACGCCCCAGGCGATCAACGCCACGGCCATCAGCGTCTCGCCGGCGATGAGGCCGGAGCTGACCACCACGGTAAAGCGTTCGGCCAGCTGCGGCTTGAGCTTCTCTAGCAGCCAAGCCAGGCACGCGCCGATGAACATGGAGAAACTGCTGGTAAATCCAACGGTCATTGCGATGCCCACGCCAGAGACGGACGGCATCCACTTGCGCACCTTGGCCGGCACGAACTTCTCCAGCACCGCCAGCGAAGCGCCGATGCCGGCTGCCCAAAGGATGGCCGAGAGCTTGTGCGACTCCATGTTGCCGATGCCTTTAGACAGCAACTCCGCAACCTTAGCCCACACCATCGCCGCAGGAGCCGGCCACTTCTCACCGCCGAGTTCCGCGGGATCGACCAAGTAGACGTAGCCCAAAGAGGCAAACACCGCGCCGACAAACACGCCCGCCACCTGCGCCAACACCTGATAGCGCGGCCGCGCGCCCACCAGGTAGCCGGCCTTCATGTCCGTCAGCAGGTCGCCCGCGTGCGAGGCGGCGCCGGCCGTGACATTGGCGGCGAGCAAGTTCGCGTTGATCTGCCCGCTCATCACGCCGCCAAACACCAGCTGCGTCACTTTGCCCATGGATCCAACGGGGTTGGTGTCCGTCTCGCCCAGAGAGCGCGCAGCGACAAAGGCCAGAATCAGCGACAGCAGCACGGCCAAGATGCCCCACTGCACCGGAATGTCGAACCACGCGGCCTGCAAGTAGACGCACGCGCTGCCGGCAACGGCTAGACCGATAAAAAACCACGACATTGGCACTTCAACCCCGGCGAGGCGCGGGTCGGTGGTGTCGTCCTTGGCGCCGCCCAAGGTCTTTTTGAAGCCGGCGATCATGGACGGGGCCTGCATCGCCAGGGCGACCAGCGAGTGCGTGACCATCAGCGAGACACCGGGCCACAGCGTCCAGGCGTTGATGGTGCTGTACGGAATGTGGTCGTGGTCGCAAACGCCGCCGGGCTTGAGCTTGCCGCAGTCGATAAACCCTTGGTCCAACAGCCAATCTGCCAGGAACCACCGCGAAGCGAGGCCGGCAAGAAACATCCAAAACGTCACGCGCACGCCCATCAGCGCGCCAGCGCCGATCATCACCAAGGACGGCTCAAAGGCCACGGTGCGCAGCGCTAGCGGCTTGCCAAACACCGCGAGCTTGTCGGGCAGGAGCTTGAGCCCCTCTCGCACAAAGGCCAGGCTGGCGCCCAGCAGGCCGCCCAGGGCCAGCGCCGTGCCCTTGACCGTGCCCTCGCCCCCCGCGGCGTGCAGACTGCTCAGGGTCTCTGCGGCGGCAATGCCAGATGGAAAGCGCAAGCGCTCTTGGTTGATGAGCTTTCTCTTGACCGGGATCGCCGCCACGATGCCCAGCAGCGAGATCGCCGTGACCCACACGATGGTCTGCGTGAGGGACAGAGAGAACTTGCTGACCATAAACAGCGCCGGGATCGCCGACACCAAGCCCGCCGACGACATGTACCCCGCGGCCGAAGCGGCGGTCTGCATGGTGTTGTTTTCCAGCAAGGTAAAGTGCTTTTCCGGCGTCGTGCCAAAAATCTTCTCGATCACAGAGAAAAGCGTAAACGCGAGCACGGCGGCGGTAATCGCCACCCCCAGGCCCCAGCCGATTTTCAGGCCCACGTACAGGTTGGAGATCGACATCACGCCGCCCAGCACACAGCCGGTCAGCACGGCGCGCACGGTCAATTGCCGTTGCTTATCGCCTTGGTAGATGTGGTCGAGCCAATAGCGGTCGTGCTCGTGGACCGGGGCATCCTCGGCGGGCGGCGGCGGCACCACGGCGGCGTCGATGGGCGCACCGGCCACGGCCTGGGGCGTTAACTCATGGGGATGCTGCGGCTGCGGATCGCGATTCTGGGGCATGTAAACCTCGGGTGGGCTGTTTGTAGCACGGCTTTGGCGAGTTCGCACCACCACAGTTGCTGTACGGTGAGCTAGGCCCACTCGTCAGATTCCAGGCGCTTGGCGGCGATAGCGTGACAGCCACGGGGGTCGGCGCTACATTGTCCAGCCTTTGCGGGCCGCGCCCCGCCCGGAAGTGCTATGGCCAAAGCCAAATCCGCCAAATCCGCCGCGCACCTGGCCCTCCCCGGCGCGGAGCCCAGCGATCCAGCGGACCGCTATATCCAGTGGCTGCACCGCGCGCCGACACCGCACCACGCCGTCCAAGCGGTGGTGGCCCGGCTGGTGCAAGCAGGCTTTAGCGAATGGAATTACGCCGCACGGCTGGAGGTGGTGCCCGGCCAGAGGCGCTACGTCATCCATCCCGACGGCAAAAGCGTCATCGCCGCGGTGGTGGGCGAGCGCTCGCCGATTCGCGCCGGCTATTCGCTGGTGGGCGCCCACACGGACAGTCCGGACCTGCGGCTGCGCCTCAACCCGCTGACGCAAGGCTCAGGCGTGACCCAGCTGACCACCCAGTTTCACGGCGGGCTGATCCGCCGCTCCTGGCTCGATCGGCCCCTGGCGCTGGCGGGTGCGGTGTACCAGACCCTGCGCGACAAAACCGGTCGGCCGCGGCTCCACGAGCTGACGGGCCTGCCCATCGTCACCCGGCGGCTGGTGCACCTGGATGAACCCATGGCGATCATTCCGGATCTGGCCATCCACCTCGACCGAGAGAAGAACGACAAAGGGGCGATCAACCCGCAGACGATGCTCAATGCCATTGTGGCGAGCGGCGACGGCGATCCACAGACGGTGCTGGCCCAGCTCGCCCACCGCGCCGGCGTCGACTTTGCCGATCTCGACGGTTTTGACCTGCATTTTGTCAGTGCCCAGGCGCCACAGCGGGTCGGTCTGGACCGCTCCTTGGTCACCGGGTCGCGCCACGACGATCTGGCGATGGTGTGGTGTGCCCTAGAGGGCCTGGTGGAGTCGCTGGACGTCCCCGGGGCCAACAGCGTGCGCACCCGCGTGGCGGCGTTCTTTGATGCGGAAGAGACCGGCTCGCTGACGTCTTCTGGCGCTTCCTCCAGTTTCCTGCGCGACGTGCTTTTGCGGGTGGCGCGGCAGCACCCAGACAGCGACAGCCGCGACGACGCCGAGCAGGCCTTTGCCCACAGCTTCTGCATCAGCGCCGACATGGCCCACGCCGTACACCCCAACTACGCCGATTTGCACGACAAGTACCACGCCCCGCGCATCAACCAGGGCCCTGTGCTCAAGGCAAACGCGAGCGATCGCTACGCCACCACCGGGGAGACCGGGGCGATTTTTGCCGCGCTCTGCGAAGCTGCAGAAGTGCAAATGCAGGACTACGTGGTCAAACAGGACATGGCCTGCGGTACCACGATCGGCCCTATCACCTCGGCGCAATTGGCCGCGCGGGTGGTCGATGTCGGCCTGCCGATGTGGGCCATGCATTCCACCGCAGAGACGTGCGGCGCGGCAGACCTAGCGGCGATGGTCCAGGTCATGAAGGTGTACTACGCCGGCAAGGCCTGATCCTTACTGATTTATTCCTGGAGACTCATGCTAGCTTCCATTCACTGGGACATTAATCCGATCCTGCTCGACCTCGGGCCCCTGCAGATTCGCTACTACGGCGTGCTGTTTGCCGCGACGATCTACACGGGCTTTGCGGTGTGGCGGCGCCAAGCGCTCAAGAATGGCGAATCCGTTGATTTTGCCGAGCAATTTCTCTGGTGGGGCGTGTTGGCCGTCGTCGGCGGTGCGCGGCTGGGCCACGTCTTCTTCTATGAATACAAGACTTACCTGGCCAATCCCATCGAGATCATCAAGTTCTGGAAGGGCGGCCTGGCCTCGCACGGCGCCACGGTGGGCCTCATCTTGG
>JBIKTV010000321.1:0-6788 GCA_044347905.1 Myxococcota bacterium | reverse complement strand
TGGCGGGCGCGGAGGAGCTCGCGGCGCAAGTCTAGCGCTAAAATGCGTACAGAACGCCTAGGTTGAGCTTGCCAAACTCGTCCTGGCTGCACTGATAGGTGCCCGTCACCTCGTCGAGCACCACGTCGCGGCACTGGGAGCCGACGGCGATGCCGTAGTCCAAGCGCACCGGGATCTGCCCGGCGATGAGGTAGCGCACGCCGGCGCCGACGCCGTGGCGAACGGCGTTGCGGTGCCAGTCGCTCCAGCCCTCGGCCAGGCCGCCAAAGTCCCAGAACGCGGCGCCAAACACGCCCGCGGCGGCCAGCACCGGAAAGCGCAGCTCTACCGAGCCGTTGCCTACCGCGTTGCCGTCGGCCATGGTGTAGTCGCCGGAGGCATAGGTACTGCCGCAGCGTTTGAGGCGTCCGGTGGAGTCTTTGACCTTGGTGCAACCGCTCTCGTCGTACTGGCGGATGCCGGCATCGGCGTAGCCGCGCAACAGGCCTTGGGGCAGGGAGCCGCCTAAGCGAAAGCGCGCGTCCGTCGGCAGGGCCGCAGCGTTGCCCAGGGACCAGCCGCCGCCGCCGTGCAGCGCCACCGCCAGTGTCGAGGTGTCGCCCAGGGCCAGGTACCAGCGGGCTGTGGCGTCCCATTTGAACAGGTTGGCGCGGAAAGGCCGTGCTTCTGAGCTGTTGGCCCGACTGAGCGGCGTCACCATGGCGTTGATGTACGGCAGCTCAAACTTGAGCGCAAAGCCGCTGCGCGGGTTGATGGGCGAGTCGGTGTCGTCATAGGCCAGTTGCGGTCCCACGGAGTACTGCCACTCAAAATCCTGAGCGAAATCAGCGCTTCTTTCGCTTGCCAGCCGCGTGCGGATCTGCCCGCCGTTGAGCACCAGGCTCGCCCCCAGCTTGCCAAAGCGCCGCGCCAAAGTCACGGAACTGCCGATGCGGTCGGCGTCGTAGCCGGCAATCGCGTAGTCGTGCTCGATGTACGGCGCTACCACGCGCACGGCGGTGCTGGAGCCAAACAGCCGCGGGTCCTCATAGATGGCCTGCACGGCGGCATAGCGCAACGTGTCAGACCACCACGGCGGCTCGCGGCGGCTGGTGTTGTACCAGTTGACGCACTCATTGGCCTTGGCCAGGCTTGAGCAGATGGGCGTGGGGCCGTACGGCACGGCGTCGTAGTCCGGGGCCAAGGTGGCGCCGATCTTGCTGGTCAGGCGCAACAATTTGCCGCTGCGCAGGAAGTTGCGGTTGACGTAGGAGCCTTCCGCGGTGGCCAGCAAGTTGGGCAGGCTCAGGTTCTGCGCGCTGCCAAAGCCCAGGCTCATGCGGTCGGTCGCGGTGGTCCAGCGGTCGATGGCGTCGCGCACGCTGCTCGCTGTGGTGACCTCAAAGGCGCTGCGTTGGGTGTTGATGGTCTGAAAGCCCACCGCCGCTTCCCAATAGCGGTTGCCGCCTTCGACCAAATGCAGCGCCGTGGCCATGCGCTCGCGCGGCGGCTTCTCCTTGTCGCCAATGTGCTGCAGGCTGACTTGGCTAAAAATACCCAGGTTTCTCAGGCGCCGCTGCGCTTCCGACTCCTCCGCCGCCGACCAGGGCCGGCCGACTTTGGGCAGATCGCGCAGAATCACCTCATCATCCGTGCCAAAGTTGCCGATGAGGAACGACTCGCCAAACTGCACGCGCTCGCCCTCTTCGATGTCAAACTTGACGCGCACGGAGCGGGCCAACACGGATCGCGGCTGACACTCGCCTTCCGCCACATCGGGCTGGCTCGCGGCGCAGGTCAGCTTGAACTTCATGCGAAAGAATCCGTTGTTGCGATAGCGCTGTTCCAACAGCTTGACCGACTGGGCTAACAGCTCAAAGCTAATGATCTCCTTAGGCTTAATCGGCAACAGCGCCCGCAGCTCGCTCTCCGGCACCTGCGCCGCGCCGCGGATCTCCAGGCCCTCTAGCCGCGCCCGTTCGCCCTCATAATAATCGATATCGATGTAGATAAAGTTCTCTCCCGCCGGCCGCCGCACGCGCAAGCCCTTGTCTGGATAGCGGTAAACAAACTGGGTGTGGCCGGCGATCTCTTGGCGGATGCGCACGTTGGTCGCCGTGGGGGTCACGCCATCGGGCAGCAGCGTGGCGTAGCGGAACTGGTAGTAGCCCTGGCTCAAGAAGTGCCCGCGCAGGGCGTCCAAGTCGGCGAGCAGCTGATCGACCTGCAAAAAGCCACCGCTGCCAAAGAAGTCATAGGCTTTGCTAGAGAGCACCGCGCGCAGTTCGTCGTCCGGGAGTCCAGAGCGGCCCGGGCGATCCAGGGCGTGAAAGAAGATGCCGCGCACTTGGCTGACATAGCCGGTGGTCACGTAGTACGTCAGCGCCGCCGACACCGCGGTCGACACCTGCGGCGGCACCGGCCGAAAGTCCAGGCGCACCTCGGCAAACAGGTGCCCGCGATTTTCCAGCGCCCCCAGCAGGGCTTGGCGACCGCGCTCGGCCTCGTCAAAGTCAAACAGGCCGCTGTCGGCAAAGGGCAGGGCCTCATACAGCGCCTGGTCGTCGCTCAGCACGTAGCCGCCGTGGCCGCCGCCGCCGGAATCGTCGCGCACCAGCACCCGCACCAGCGCACAGCGCCCCGGGCGAACATCGATGCGCACCGCTTGCTCCGTTTCGTCGTGGACCACCTCAATCCGCGGCGTGCCGTAGCCCAGGCGGCGCAGCTGGGCCCGCACCCGGCCGCGCACGCGGTTTACTTCGCGCTGGCTAAACACTTCGAGCTTGCCCGCATCCGCGGCGATCCGCACCGCCCTCTCGGTCACCGCCGGGCACGCCAGGCCGTGGCGCTTCTCCTCGGGCGTAGGCGGCGCCTGGGTGGCCACGCTGACCTTGACTTGGGTGACGCGTTTGCGCTCGCCTTCATCGATCTGCACCACCAGGCGCAATTGCCCAGGCGCCGTCACCTCTGTGGTCAGGTCCACGCGCGCGTTGTCAAAGCCGTTCTTGCGGTACACGCCCTCAAACGCGTCGCGCTGGGTCTGCAGCTTGGCCAGGTCCTCCTTGACGTCCAGGTTGAGCACCTCGCCCGGCTGGATCAGCAGCTTGCCGCGCAGTTCATCCTGCAGCAGCGCGCTATTGCCGCGAAATTGCACAGACCGCACCAGCTGATTGCCCACCACTTGCCAGCGCAGCCGCGCCCGACCGCCGCCCTCAGAGACACACAGCGGCGTGACCCGCTTAAAGTAGCCGACCTGGCGCAATCGCTCTGTCGCCAAGCGGATTTTGCCCGGCTGTAGCGGCCAGCCCACGGCGATATCGGTCAGCGTCAGCAGCCGCGCTTTGACATCCGCATCGGCACAGGCCGTCGCCGCGCAGCCCTCCAGGTCGATCGACGCCACCCGGCGCTTGAGGCACTGCGCCTCCGCCTTGGCCGCCGCCGGATCGCCGACAAACTGCTGGGCCACCGCCGTCCCCAGGTCGCTCAGCGTCGCCGCCGCCGGCAGAGCCACCCCTGCGCCGGGGGCCTTGACCGGGGTGACCGCGCCCGCCAGCCCCACCGCCTGCGCCCGCGCCTCAGGGCCCCACAGCAGGACTGTGATCGCAAAAAAGCCAGCGATCACCCAGGGGATCCACGGGTTCGCCGGTCGGCAGCAGCGGTGGCCCTTAGTCATCCAGGACTACCTTGTAGCGCAGTTTGGACTCGTACGTATCGATCGTCGTCTGGCTGTTGGTTGAGGTGTCCAGGGGCCGCGTGCGCCGCCACAGGCCGTTGAGGCTCAGCCGGTCGGTGATGCGAAAGGAGAAGTCGGCGTCGTAGCGGTTCTCCTTGCCCGTCTGCACCCGGGTGCCCATGCTGATATTCTTGCCAAATTTCTTGACCACCTCGGCGTTAAAGCCCAGGTTCAGCGCGTCAAAGTCAAAGGTCAAGGTGTCGACCAGGCCCTGAAACACCGCCAGCACCGCGCGGTTGACCGTGTCGCCAATCAGGAAATCGGTGGTCAGGCGCATCCCCGGCCCGCCCTCGTCATTGCAGCGGCGGCGAAAGGCCAGCAGGCACTGCACGTCGGCCTCGCTGTCGCCCTTGTTGGAGCTGAACTTGAGCGCCATGTCCTTCTCGCCCCAGTGCCCCTTGATCCCCACAAAAACCTGGACAATTTCTGTGCTCTGGGTGTTGTCCGAGGTCAGCTCAGAACTGACACTCAGCGTCGCCGTGGAGCTGGAGCGCGACCCAGCCTTGACCGGGATGTCGATGCGCGCCATGGCGTCGATCAGCGGCCGCGACGGATCGCCTTCAAATTCCAGCACACCGCGCTCGACGTCAAACACCAAGTTGTTGTACGGCACCGACACCTGACTGCCTGACCCCTCAACCACGTTGATATTGTTGCGCAACTCCAGGGCCATCAGCGTGCCGCCGACTTTGAGCGCGCCGTCCGCCACCACATCGCACTTGACCGCGGACACCCGGCTCGTCACTTCAATGCCTTGCAGCACCACGTCCAGGTCCATCTGCACTTCGGTCAGCAGCGGCATCGTCTCGGTCAGCGGCTTGCTATAGCTCTCCACCTTGCGATCCGTCACGTTGGCAATCACTTCTGTGGTGGCATTGAACGCCTTGCTCACCGTGCCGTCGGTGATCTTGACCCGGCCTTTGAGGGTGATCGAGCGATTCTCCGGGTCGTCCATCTCCGTGCCCACCAGGGTCACCTGCGGCGCGACAGAGAGCTGATATTCCTTGGGTTTGGCCACCAGCAGCTCGCGACCTTCGGCCTGCAGATCCATGGACAGCAGCTGATTGCCCTGCAGCCGCGCGCTGCCGTGGGTGGTCAGGTCGCCGTCCATCAGGTGCATCGCCAGCGGCTGGTCAATGGGAATTCGCAGAGACATCACGCCCTTGCTGTTGGTCGCCAGGTAGAGCCGCGCGCCCTCGGCGATGGTCATCTCCCCCAGGCCGCGCATCACCAGGGTGCTCGCGTGGGTGCGCACCACGCCCTGGACCTTGAGGGGGTCATCGCCCAGCCCGCCCTCCAGGCGCAGCCGCCCCGCCACGGCCTGCAGACACTCCGATCGGCGATCGGCATTCACCAGCGGATCGCTCAGGATATCCAGCTTGACGTCCATGCTCGCCAGCGACTCCGCCAGCGGGCCCCAGCGCGGCACAGCCAGAGTGCCCGCGACAAACGCCAGCAGATGCATGGGCTTGCCGTCGTCCTGCGGGATCAGCGACCCGCACATCTCCAGCGGCGTGCCCTCGACCTCAAAGTAGGTGCTCTCTAGGGTAATTGCCTTGGGCGTCACCATGCCGCGGGCCACGCTGGTATTGCGGATGGGCCGCACGCCGCCGCCCAGATCGACCCACAGACCGCCTGAAGGCACCGCCGCCTCGACCTTCCAGTCCAAGGGCTGGGCCGCCAAATTCAGGGTGGTGATGACTTCCGCTTCTAACCGCACCTGCATACCGGGCAATTTCTCTAGGCCCATGCGGCGAATTGGGTCGATGCTCCCCACCGTCGCCACGCGGATCTGCGCCATCTGCGGCTTCATGCCGGTGAACTCGATCTGGCTGCCCTCCATCAGCTTGAATTGGCCAAAAAACTCCTGGCTGCTGAACAGCATGGGGCCGTTGCGGCTCTTGCTGATGTGCAACTGGGCGCTGCCGATGGGGATCTCTGCCCAGGCCAGCTCCTTGGCCACCACATCGGCTTCGATCTCTAGGCCACCCGCGTCGCCGCGCGCTGTCGCCGTCAGCCCCACCTCGCCGCGAATTGGCAGATCGCCCATCGCCGGCATGGCGGCCAATTGCACAGGCGGCACCTGGACTTCACCGCCAAAGCTGCCGTTGCCCAGGTGGTAATAGCCGGACAGCTTGAGGTCGTCACGGCCATCCGCCGCACCGCCGCGCCGCCGCAGCCGGCCGTCCTGCACCTCTGCGCGCTGGCCCTTGAGCGCCACCCGCCCCTGCAGCGCTTCGATGTGCTCGCCCGCCACTTCCAGGTGCCGCGCGCTCAGCTGGGCGGATAATTGCATGGTCGCTTTGGGATTTTTGGCGTCCATGCTGACTCTGCCGTCGCGGATCTCCAGCATGCCGGCCACTTTGGGCAGCGCCGTCAGCTTCAGCGCCACCTGGGCCTTGGCCAGATCGACCGCGGGCATTTGCAGGTTGCGCAGGCTCAGCGGCTGGCGCGGGCGCTGCACCGTCCAATCGCGGCCAAACAGCGCCATCTCAAATTCGCCCGTGGCGTTGCCAAATTCCGTAGCCACCTTCAGGCCCTTGAGCCCCAGCACCCCCTGAACCAGGCTCAGCCGCGCAACAGCCCTGCGGACCTTGAGCCACGGCGTTTGCAGGTCGCTGACCGTCGCCACGCCCCCGGCATCCCACGCCATCATGGCCCCAGACATCCGCCCGGTCTCCAGGCGCAGCGCCCCGGCATAGCCCGGCAGCCCCAGCGGTGCCAGCCACGTCTCGATGCGCGGCATCCACAGGCTCAGGGCCAGCTGGGTCGTCCCGCCCATCAGGTCGATCACCCCGTCGGCGTCCAGGTCCAGCAGCAGCTCACCGCCGCCGCGGTTGTCTTCGGCCCGCAGCCGCGATTTATCCATCGCCACGCGCATGTAGCCGCCATCTTTGCTGGGGCCCATCTCAAAGCGCATGCCGCCGCGCCACTCCACCTTGGGCAAGGCCTGGCCGATAAAAGCCAAGAAAGCGTCGCGCTCCAGCCGCAGATCGCCGTCTAGGGCCACGTCCATGTCCAGCGGCTGGCCCGTGGGCAGGTGGACGCGCACGGCGGTGCCCAGGCTGCCGTACAG
>JBIKTV010000320.1:0-6814 GCA_044347905.1 Myxococcota bacterium | reverse complement strand
GCAGGATCTCAGGATCGCGGTCGGCGAGCCGGTACAAGTCCTGAAACAGCTCGAGCCGCGAATACAGCCGGTTGCGATCGGACTGGCAGTGGTGCAGCTCGTAATTGCGGCCGATCTGCGTCTTGAAGGCCGGGTTCGCCGTCCAGCCGCGGTCGATGGCAAAGTGGGCAAGCTCGGCAAACGCCTCGATATTGTCGCGATCGAGCACGCTGCGCAGGTTGACGTGCAGACCGGCGGCCAAGCAAGCGTCAATGCCCGCGGCGATCCGCTCGAACGTCCCGCCACCGCCCTTGAGCATGCGCCGCGCGTCGTGAACCTGGGCCGGCCCGTCGAGTGTGACCTGCACCTCGCGAATCCGCCCCTTCCGCAGCACGTCGACATAAGACTCAAGCCAGTAACCATTGGTCACGACAGCGAGATCCAGGCCGCGGGCCACAGTCCCGTCGATCAGCCGCTGCACCGTGCGCCGCGAGCCGGGATTGGGCAGCAGGGGCTCGCCGCCAAACAAGGTCACGTATTTGCTGCGCTTGGCAAAGGTGTCGTCGACATAGGCAAAGAACGCCTCCAGCACGGCGTCGCCGTCACCGCCCGCGGCAGGTGCATACTCGTCCTGAAAGCAGTACGAACAGCCAAAATTACACGCGTAAGAGGGCACATAGAACAGCTGAACTTCGTCGGTCTCGCGGCCATCGATAAATTCGAGGTAGGCTTGGCGATAGCGCTGGGCCTCTTCAGCGGGGTCCACCAGATAGCCTTTGGCGGCCAGGGCTTCGGCATCCGTCACTTCGCCAGCCGCGAGCTTTTCGCCAACGCCTGGATCCAGGATGTCCGCTTGGCCGCTGAGAAGATTGGCCAGCAGCCAGCGCTCGTCGCCAGCGATCCGCGTCAGGATGTTGTGCTTAGAAAGCTGCATGGCGGACCTTTTTGAAGCGAGCTGCAGAGGCCGTGCGGGCCCGAGCCGATAAGACCCGGGCCCGCGCGACCTCTTGAGGGGAGCTTCGGACTCGAATCACAACTCCAGCGAGTTGTGATTCGAGCGGAGCGGTGAGTCGGCTTGCAAAGACGCGAGCTTGCGACCCACCCAGCAGGTAACGGGACGATGCAAGAAATCAAGCTGATTTCTTACAGGCCCTCAATCGTGGCAACCGGCGACGACCTTGGACTGCTTGGCGCAGCACTGCGCCACTTTCTTGTCTTGCACCGGTGCGCAGCAGCTGGCCTGCGCAGTCGGCTTGGGACTGGTCTTGATCAAGGACTTCATGGACTCACCTCTCTCTCGCGGCGCAAAGGGCGCCGACGCTGTTCAGCCGCAGCACGAGCGCGGCACGGGTTTGACGCCAGCGAGGGTAAAGCTCGCTACTTTGGCCCTGCCCTTGGCGTAAGGGGCGCTTTCCTCGCTGATGACGAGCTGCGTCAGCCCGGCGGCGAAGATGTGGGCGAGGTACTCGGCGCGGGTGACGGCACCGGCCCAGCACTCGGCGATGGCCTCGGGGTCATTGCGGTCCTCGTCGGCGATCGGCTCCACCGCGTAGATGTCGCTAATCACAAACTGCCCGCCAGGCTTGAGGATTCTGGCAATCTCGCGCCACGCTTTGCCCTTGTCGGCCACGTGGTTCAGCACACAGTTGCTGGTCACCCAGTCGGCGGTGTTGGTCGGCAGCTCAATGTGCTCCAGGTCGCTGCGCAGGAAGGTCGCTTGGGCCACCCCCAGCTTGCGCGCCGTGGCCCGCGCTTTGTCGAGCATGGCCTCGGTCAGGTCGATGCCGTAGGCGTGGCCGGTGGGCCCGACCTGCTCGGCGAGTCGCAGCACATCGGTCCCGCGTCCGCAGCCAAGGTCCACGCAGACCTGACCGGCTTGCGGGGAGCACTGCGAGGCGGCCGAGCCGCACGAGAGGCAGCAGGAAGAGTCGGCGAGTTCGGTGTAGCGGATCTGGATCGCGGTCGTCATGGGGCACCTCAAGACCTTGGTTCTGAGCCCAGGGCGCGCGCATGGGTTCACGGCTGGGCGAACGACTGCGGCGGCTGTGTGGTCTGCGCGGCCCCAAGACGCCAGGGCTGCCGGCGTTGCGGTCCGGGTTTTCTGGGCGGCTTGTGGGGGCATCCTGGCCCAGCCGCGCCGCGCGGCGGCGGCGGCGGGGGCCAGGACCGCGCCCTATCGTCCGGCTTGCCAGCCGGCCGACCGAGCCCGCGAGCGCGCCGCGGCTGGGTGGCTTTGGGTGCGCTGAGGTTTTTGAAGCCGCGCGACGCTCGGGGCTCGTCCCATTCGGGTGACGGTCGCTTGCCCGGGGGTGGGTGGAGCTTGCTCGCGGCAATCTGTCCGACCGGGAGCAGAGGTAACACTTTGGCTCGGGAGCAGAGGCAACACTTCGTGTCCGTTTACCCTAACCCACGACCTCGCCACGCGTACCTGGTGCCCCCAGGGCCAGTGCGAGCGGTTGATGGCCTTGCCGCCCGGCCGCCCGCGGCCCAAAGCGCGAAGGATCGAGACCCCGGAAGGGGCAGCGTCCGACGCTGTTTTTTGGCCGTGTCCAAGGGCGCCCCAAGGGGGCGGCGGGGAAGGCCAAAAAATCCGAGCCTGGTCGCCGCAGGCGACGCGCCCAAACCATTATTGCTGTTGGTGATTTTGTGCAGCGCCAGCAACTTCGCCCTCCGGTCCAGGCCGGCGACGACGACCGCCTGCCCACGCCGGCGCCTAAGAGTGGTGGTTTGAAAAAACTCGAAGCCGGTCAGCGCGGTGCCGTGGCGATCAGCCGGATGCGGCCGTCCCAACCGGCGCTGCAGATGGCCCGTTCGCCGTCGCAGAAGGCCACGCTGGCGCAGCGGTCGGTGTGGGCGGGGACGGTCCAAAGCGCTTGGCCGCCGGCGGTTTCTAGGGTCACCGTGCCGTCGCGGCGGCAGATGGCGCGGCGGCCGTCTTGGGCGAGGGCGATGTCTTCCACGATAGCTCCGGGGCGCGACAGACGTCGAACCACGGCGCCGCCGGTGTCCAGATCCAAGAGCTCTTCGCCCACTGCGGCCAGGGCGCGAAGGCCATCTGGGCTTACACTCAAGCGTTTTGCCCCAGGGACGCTGGCCAAGGGCACAAGCTGTACGGCGGTGCCGCGGAGCTCGTAGCGCGCCAAGAGCCCGCCTTGGTAGGCGATCCACACCCCGGTGGCGCCTGCGTCCATGTCTTGCACGTCGGCCATCGCCTGGGGATTGGGGCGCGGCAGAGGCGCAAGCTGAACAGGGCTCGCGTCGCCCGGGCGGATGCGCCAAGCGTAGGGACCGCCGCCGTAGCTAAAGGCAATCAGCAGGTCTTTGCCGAGCCACTGGACTTGGTGCACCCGGACGTTCAGGTCGCCGATCCACGATCCCTGAACTGCGCGATCTGCCTGGACATCTTGGACGCGCAAGCCGTCTGGCCCGGCGGCGCCGATGGCGAGATAGCGCCCCTCTGGGCTCCAGGCCAGCGCCTTGATCACTTGGGGCAGGCCGGCGACGGTCTGTGCGCGGCCAGTGGCAAGGTCAAACCACAGCACCTGGCCTTGGCCGTCGCCCACGGCGAGCTGGTGCGGCGCGCTAGAAGTGGCGATCACAGAGCGCCCGTGCATGCCGGCGCTGCTGGCAAAGGCCGCGGGGGGCTCGCCGGGCACCGCCCACACGGCCCGGTTGGCGCTGTCCGCCGGTCTGGCCAAGCGCAAGCCCGAATCGCCCGGGCCGCTAGCCAAGCGCACGCCCTGCAGGACGGCCGAGGGGGTGTCGTCATGGGGGACGGCGATGAGCCGCTCGGCCCGCGGCTGGTAGGCGACCGCACCGCGCTGGCCGGACACGAGCACCAGGGGCGTTTTGCCAACTCCGCTTGCAGAAAGGCCCCGGACAAATCCCACCGGTGTGTCTTGGGCGCTGATCACCGCCCCTGTGGCGATCTCCACGACCCCCACGCGGCCAACGGAGGTGCCCACCGCCACCTCGCGGTCGCTGATGAAGTCCATGCGCGTCACCCCGCGCAGCACCGGCATCACCGCCGCCGCGACGCGAGCGACCACGCGATCGCCCGCTACGCTCACCAGCTCGTCGCCGGCGCACCAGACCAAGGTCCGGCCCGTGTCGTCCACGGCCACATCGCGCGGCGCCCGGCCCGCGTCGCAGGGCAGGAGCCACGGGCCGCGGTCCCTGCCCACCCGGCCGACGCCCTCCGCGTTAAACACCACGCCGTGGCGCCGCGACGGTGAGGTGCGCAGCAGCGGCGTGCCGCCCCCCAAGGGCTGGATGTCGACTTGCCAGCGGCCGTCCGCGCCCTGGCGGAGCCTGCGCAACTCTGGGCGCGTGGGCTCGTTGCTGCCCACCCAAACGGTAGCGTCCGCCATAAAAGCTGCGGAGATCGCCGATGAAGGCAGGGGGGGCACCCCGGCAGCGCCGCGCAGTGCGACGCCGTCTTGGCCGCGGCAGACCGCTAGGCCCCGGGCCAGGTCGGCGTCCAGCAGTTCGTCTGCGCCGCACGGCGGGGTCTCTGCCCGCAGAGGCAGGGGGATGGCCCGGGCGACGGCCGCCAAAACCCCGTGGGCCCTTAGCTTTTCTGCGCCCAGCGCCGCTTCCGACGCCAGGCTTTGGGCGCCCAAGGCGTCGTCGATCGCCAGGGCCCGCTCCGCCGCGTCCACCAAGCGGGCGGATCGCGCCGCCCGGGCGTGCTCCTCGGCAGCGGAAGCGCGTCGCTCGCTGCGCGCAGCCCACAGACCGCCCACCCCCATGGCCAGGGAGCTGACGGCCAGGCCACCCGCCACGGCGGCGCTCACCGCGGGGTGGCGGCGCACCTGGCGGAGCAGGCGATCCAAGGGGTTTTCGCGGTAGGCGGCCACGGCATCGCCGTCCAAATAGGCGCGGAGCTCGGCCGCCAGCTCGCCAGCGTCGCGGTAGCGTTCCGCCGGCTGGTCGGCCAAGGCCCGGCCCAGGATCGCCCAGAGGCGCTTGTCGCAGCGCGAAGGCCGGACGACTGCGGCGTTGGGCGGCTCGGCCGTCAGCGCCAGGTGCAGCAGCGCCCCCAGGCTCCACACGTCGGTCGCGGGCGAACACGGCCCGCCGCTGCGCATCTCTGGCGCGGCATAACCCGGCGTGCCACCGACCATTCCCCCCTGCTGGGCCTCCTCCAACTCCGCGGCCAAGCCCCAATCGAGCACCGTCACCTCGCCGGCCTCGCCCAAGGTGACATTGGTGGGCGACAAGTCGCGGTGGACCAAGCCGCGGCGGTGGGCGTGGGCCAAAGCCTCGCTCGCCTGCAACAGGGCCCGCACCAAACGCAGCGGCGCAGAAGGCCCTGTCGCGCGCTCCAAGCTGGGCAAAACACCAGGCTCTGCCGCGACTTGAGACCCGGCCATCACTTCAGCAAGGGTGCGGCCGTGGCGCACGTGCAGCACCACCACCACGTCATCGCCTTCCAGACCGACATCCAGCACTTCAGCGATCGCCGGGTGGTCCAGCCGCGCCGTCAGCCTGGCTTCGCGCAGCAGCAGCTCGCGGGCGTGCCAATCGCGGCGGTGGGCGCGCTTGAGCGCAACGTGGCGCTCTAGAAGCGGATCAAAGCCCGACCTCACACTCGCTTGGCCCCCGCGGCCCAGCAGCGCGCCCGGCACGTAGCGCAGCGGCGGCAGCTCCAGGTCGGCAGAATCCGCGGAACTGGCCGGCGAGCCTTGACTGCCACTGGGCCAAGCGGCCTCGCTCAAGTGGGCGGCAAAGGGCCGGCGGCTCACGCGCGATCCTCTGTTTTATCGCCGGGATATAGGATCAGCTCGATGAGGCCGGTGCGGTGCGCCACCACCAACTCGCGCTGAACACCGGCAGCCCGGAGCAGCCGCCGCAGCTTGGCCAGGGTCACGTCCAGGCGGTTGCGCAGCACCAAGTCGGCCTCGCCGGGGCCCCACAAGCCGCGGGCCAGCGAACGCCAGTCCACGGGGCCACCATAGGCGAGCAATTCTGCCATCATGCGCGCGGGCAACCCGGTCAGCACGCAGACCGCCGCGCCGCTGTCGTCCAGAAGATGCACGCTGTCAAAGTACGACACCAGCCGCACCGCGCCGCCCGGGACCAGGGGCGCCGTCTCCGCCACCTCTGCCGCGGCCAGCCAGCGATCGGAAAACTCCAGGGGATAGGCGCCGATCTGCACGGTCTCGCCGGCGGTCACTTCGCGCTGGGCGCCGTCCGCAGTCCGCAGGGTCCACATCAAGCCGTCAGAGAAAAGCACGGCTGCGGCGTCGCTGTGGTGGCCCGGCACCAGGTGAGCCACGGGCTCCAGGTACAGCGAACAGACTTCCACCAGCACCTGCTCTTCCAGGCCCGGACCGCGCAAGGCCAGGGTGCGCCGCGGCGCCACCACCCCGGTGACCTCCAGGACGACCCCGCGGGCGAGCTCCAGCTGCTGGCCCGCCGCCACATCCACGCGCATCACGTCGCGGCCGTGGACCCGCAGCCGACCGCGCAGGGCAAACAGCACAAACTGCCCGCCGCGCAGCGACAAAAACGCGTGGGCTTCGCTGATTCGCCCATCGTCCAAGCGCACGTCGGCGGCAAAAGAGCGGCCCAGGAGCGCGCCCGGACCGACCGTTTGCAGCTCTCCCCCGGGCAGGCGCAGCGTCACATAGGAATCGGCGGAAGTGGCCATGGGGTTCAGCAAGCGGGGCGAAGTCTGGGGCTCGCGCGTCAATCCGCTGACGCCAGGGTACGGGGAGGCCTCCGCATGGTCAACTGGCCGCTCAATCCGGATGGGCTGGCGGTACTTGCTTGGACAGCGGAGGGTCTAGCCCTTCTTGACCGAGTTCTTGACGCCCAAGTTGTTGACACT
>JBIKTV010000319.1:0-6827 GCA_044347905.1 Myxococcota bacterium | reverse complement strand
GCCCTGGACAACTGCCCCGGCAAGGCCAATCCGGACCAAGAGGACGACAACAAGAACAAGGTGGGCGACGCCTGTGAGGACGACTGGGACAGCGACGCCATGCCGAATTCCCTGGACAATTGCCCGTGGATTGCCAACGGCGACCAGAAGGATTTTGACGTCGACAAGGCCGGCGACGCCTGCGACTGCGATGCCGACGGCGACGGCGTGGCCAACTTTGCCCCCGGCTGCGCTCAGGTGGCCCAGCCCGACAACTGCGTCCTGGCCATCAACAGCGATCAAGCGGACTTGGACGGCGACGGCAGCGGCGACAGCTGCGACAGCGACAAAGACGGCGACGGCGACCCCAACAGCAGCGACTGCGCGCCGGGCGACAAAGCCGTGTCCAAGCTCGCCGCGGAAGCCTGCAACGGCGTGGACGACAACTGCAGCGGCCAGACCGATGAAGAGGGAGCCGCAGGCTGCAAACAGCTGTACTTTGATGAAGATGGCGATGGCTACGGCGTGACGCTGGTCAAGTGCTTGTGCGCCGCCCAGGGCCCCTACGCCGCGAGCCAGGGCGGTGACTGCGCCGACAAAGACAAGGAAGTCCTGCCCAGCGCCAAGGAAATCTGCGGCAACGGCAAGGACGACAACTGCAACGGCAGCGAAAACGACTTGGATGCAGGCAGTTGCGTCAAGTTCTACGCGGACAAAGACGGCGACGGCGTGGGCGCGGGCAGCGCGGCGTGTCTGTGCACGGCCACCAGCGAATTCAGCGTCAAATCCGTGGGCGACTGCAACGACGGCGACAGCGCGGTGGCCAGCGGCTTTGCCGAGAAGTGCGGCGACGGCAAGGACAACGACTGCAACGGCAAGACGGACGAGGAGAATTGCGGAGGCTGCACGGTGCTTTACCTGGACAGCGACGGCGACGGCTACGGCGTGGAGGCGGACAAGAAGTGCCTGAGCAAAGCCGAAGCCAAGTACACCGCCCAGAAGGCCGGCGACTGCAATGACGCGAGCGCCGCAGTGCATCCAGGGGTGGCGGAAGCGTGCAACAGCCTAGACGACAACTGTAATTCCCAAACGGACGAAGAAGGCGCCAGCGGCTGCAGCGAGCTGTACAGCGACTTGGACGGCGACGGCTTTGGCGTGGGCACGGCCAAGTGCTTGTGCGCTAAGACGTCTGTCTATTCGGCCAGCCAATCGGGCGACTGCAATGACAAGGACAAGGACACGTACCCCAGCGCCGCCGAGGTGTGCGGCAACGGCAAGGACGACAACTGCAACGGCAGCGAGAACGACGAAAACGCCAGCGGCTGCCTCAAGTTCTACAGCGACGTGGACGGAGACGGCTATGGCGTAGGCGCGGCCAAGTGCTACTGCAGCAGCGCGGGCAACTTTAGCGCCAAGCAAGCCGGCGACTGCGCCGACAGCGACCCGGCGATGAACCCGGGGCAGACGGAGAAGTGCCTGGACGGCAAGGACAATAACTGCAGCGGCGTGGCGGACGAGCCGGGCTGCCAGGGCTGCACGGAGTACTTCAAGGACGCGGATCAAGACGGCTATGGCCTGGACAGCGACAAGCAGTGCCTGGGCACGGCCAAGTACCCGTACACCGCGTTTGTGGCGGGCGACTGCGGCGATACCAGCCCCAACGTCAAGCCCGGTGCCGCAGAAGTGTGCAATTCCGTGGACGATAACTGCGACGGCCAGACGGATCCCATCAGCTCGACGGGCTGCACGGCCTTCTACCCCGATGCCGACAAGGACACCTTTGGCGCTGTGGTCACCCCCGTGTGCTACTGCAAGGCCACGGGCGACTGGAACGTGATCAAGAGCGGCGACTGCAACGACAATGACGCCAAGGTGGCCCCCAACCAAGTCGAATCGTGCAACGGCGGCGATGACAACTGCAACGGCCAAGTCGATGAGAACGTCTTGAAAACCTTCTACAAAGACAATGACGGCGACGGCTACGGCTCGGTCACGTCGCAGACTGGCTGCATTGCGCCGTCGGGCTACACCCTGAATGCGGGAGACTGCAATGATTTCAACAAGCTGATCTTCCCCGGCACCAAGGAGATCTGCAACGACGTGGACGACGACTGCAACGGCTTTGCCGACGACGGCCTGCCCTTGGCCAACATCTTTGCCGATCTGGACGGCGACGGCTACGGCGGAAAGAACGCCAAAGCCCAGCAGAAATGTCTGATTGGCGGTGTCACGGCGCCGCTGGGCTACGCGCTGAGCCAGGTCGACTGCGACGACTCCAAGTCCACGGTCTACCCCGGTGCGCCCGAGCTGTGCGACGGCATCCTGAACAACTGCAACCAAGCGGTGCAGGACGCCCAGTGCCCCAAGAAGTGCGACGGCGCCTGGCCGGTGTTTGTGGGCGGCAGCTCTGGCTTTCCGGCGATTGCCCAGCTGGACTCGGACAACGGTCTGGAGGTGATCTCTCGCAATGAAGGGCACTTGCGCGCGTTCAAGGCCAACGGCAGCATCGCGTGGGACAGCGCCTTGCCGGTGAGCTACTCCTACCCTGCCCTGGCGGACATGAACAACGACAGCACCGTCGACGTGGTCATGCCGGGCCACGGCGGCAACCTGTACATCATTAATGGCAACAACGGCGCACAGTTGACCGCGATTCCTGCTGGCACGGCGGGCTACTACGGCGCCACGGTGTTCGACTTTGACCGCGACGGCAACCTCGACATCGTGCCCACCGGCACCTCTTACAAGTTGCTGTTGCTCAACGCCGATCTGAGCGTGAAGTCGGCGATTTCGCTGAATACACTCGGCGAGCCGGTCTTCTTGGCGTCGGCCGGCGCGTACGACATCGACGGCAACGGCCTGGCGAGCATCTTCTTGGGTTCAGGCAGTTGGGGCTGTGGATCGAACATCAGCACCTGCAAAGGTCGCCTCTATGCCTTTGATCTAGCTGGCAATTACCTCAATGACCCCACATGGCAGGACCCGACCAAGCCCTGGTTTGAGGTGCTGAACTATCCGCAGACGTACGCGGGGGAGGGCTACTGGCCCATGCTGTTGGACGTGGACGGAGACGGCGTCACGGAGATCCACCACAGCTTTGCCAATAGCTCCAGCAACTTGTGGAAGAAGAACGGGGCGATCCACTCGCTGAGCGGCAAGGACGGCCTGGGCTCCTTCCCCATGGCCGCGCCGATCGGCAGCGACTGGAAGCTCGATCCCTCTGGCAAATTGACCGCGGTGAGCGGCCCCATGGTCGACATCGACGGCGACGGCGACTACGAGCAAATTGCCAACGGCGGCGGCGGGCTGGCGGTCTACAAAAACGGCAAGATGATGGATGGTTATCCCATCAAGCTCGGCGCGGATCCCATGGTGGCGGGCGACATCAACCGCGACGGTCAGCTGGACATCGTGTTCACCTCCGGCTCCAACAACTCGCTCAATTGCTATACTTTGGGCGCAGATACGTATGCCGATGGCCGCATGCTCATGCCCGGCAGCGTCCACGGCCTGGGCCGCAGCCACTACCCGACCTTGGGCTACGACCCCTTTGAGCCCAATGACGTGCGCAACACGCCCTTTGACCCGGCGACGACCAAGAAACCGCTTTACGATTCGCGGGCTTTCCGCATCTCCGCCCTGCGCGACATCTACTCCAGCGGCGGCGGCTGGACCCACAAACTGCAGGCCGTGCTTGGAGACAAGGGCGATCGCGACTACTACGTGCTGTACGGCAGCATCGCCAATGTCAGCCTGAGCCCCAGCGTGCGCGATTACGACCTGTACCTGCACATCTTTAAGAGCGACGGCACGTTCCTGGCCACCTGGAAAAGCACGGCCACGGGCGCCGACAGCGTCACCTGCCACTCGACCAACAATTGCCCCGCCGGCGCCGGCATGTTCATCATCGAAGTGCGCCCCAAGGACCCGGACAAGGACTTTGGCCCCTGGCCCTACTGGCTCACCACCAACTGGGCGCAGTAGCTGGAGCGGAATCCCGCGAGGGTGTGAGGATCCAGAAAGGGGATCCAGGGCTCGCCGCGGCGCTGCCGGCCATGGAAGCGGTGACTGTGCCCAACTAGACAAGGCCAATAGGGGGACATCGTGCGGGGCCGGAGCGCTTGCGGCCCACCTAGCAGGGGCGCGGGGCCAGATTTTCAGGGGTCACTTTCTTGACCCCTGAATTGGAACCGCGCCCGCGAGGGTGTGATTTGTCGCGCCAGGCGATTCATGGCACGCTGGGCCTATGTTGCATCCGCCGCCGCCTCCGCCGCCTCCGCACGCCGCGCCTGTCACCCCAGGTGTGGCCGCCGTACTTACGGGTGTCTCCAAGCGATTTGGCGATGTTCAGGCGCTGACCGAGGTGGATCTGCAGCTGCCGCGCGGCGCTGTGGGCCTGCTGGGACCCAACGGCGCTGGCAAGTCGACGCTGTTTAGGCTGTTGCTGGGCTTGGAGCATCCGGACCAGGGCACGGTTCAGGTGCTGGGCAGGCCGATGCCGGAGTCGTCGCTCGAAGTGCTGGCGCGCATTGGCTATATGCCTGAAGACGACAGTCTTTTTCCCAACATGCACGGCTATGCCCAGGTGGTCCACGCGGCCCAGCTCAGCGGGCTTTCGGCCGTGGATGCGCGCAGCCGGGCCCATCAAGCGCTGGATTTGTGTGGGCTTTCTGAGGCTCGCTATCGGCTGGCCAGCGGCTATTCCCTGGGGATGCGCCAGCGGCTGCGCTTGGCCATGGCGGTGGTCCACGGCCCGGAGCTGCTGATCCTAGACGAGCCGACGGCCGGCCTGGACCCCGAGGGCCGCGGGCAAATGCTGGATTTGATCAAGGAGATCGCCGCGCAAGGCGTGGCCGTGCTGCTGTCAACCCATGTGTTGCCCGACATTGAGGCGGTCTGCGACCATGTGGTGCTGTTGTCCAAGGGCCAGGTCGGCTATGCCGGCACGCTGCACGGGTTTCGCGCGGAGAGCGGCTCGCGCTGGCGGGTGCGGGTGGTCGGCGAGGCGGCGCTGCTGCAGACGGCCTGCCGGGCGCTGGGGATGCCGGCGGAGCTGGATGGCCGCGATGTGCTGATTACTGCTCCAGAATCCGCGGTGCCGGAGATTTGGCGGCTGTGCGCAGAAGTCGGGGTCGGCGTGCGCCGCTTGGGGCCGTTGGAAGAAGACATGGGATCGGCGTTTGTCCGCCACTTGCGCATTGACGATCCCCTGCGGCGTTTGGAGACGGCGCGCCAGCCCAGCCTGGCAAGCGAAGGGCCGCGATGACCAACCCTGCTCCAGCCAAAGTGGTTTTTGAGCCCGGCGGCTATGCCCGCTTCAGCGGCACGACCGTGCCCGAGTCCGCGCGGCTCCAGGCTCTGATCGGCGTCTTCATGGGCGAAATGTTCCAGAGCGCCCGGGCCAAGCTGACCGTCGGCCTGTTCTTGCTGCCGCCCCTGGTGAGCGCGGCCATCGCCGTGGTGCGCAGCCAGTTTGAGGCCATCGCGGTGCCGGCGGGCCAGGAAGTCGCCAGCGATCTAGAGCTGCTCAGCTGGGTTTTTGCCTTTAACTGCGCGTTTTTGCTGCAGCGGGTCGCGAGCCACGTGGCGCCGCAGATCGCCCGCGATGCCCACCAAGGCGCGCTGCTGCTGTACTTTTCGCGGCCCGTGCTGCCGTCGCACTATCTGTTGGCGCGCCTGGCCGCTGTGTTTTTTGCCCACACGGCGCTCATGGCCCTGCCGGCGGTGGTGCTGATCGCGGTGCTCGCCTCGCAGCACGGCCTGCAGCCCGGCGGATGTCCATGGCATAGCAGCGGAAGTGCCGGCCCGTGGCTGGGGGCGCTGTGGTGGCTGGCCCTGGCGGCGGCGGCGGTCGTGGCCTCTGCGCTCATGGCTCTGGCGACAGCCCTTGCGGCCCTGGCAGCCGGGGTGCTGGTGCGCAACCCCTCAGCGGCACCTCTGGCGTTTGGCGGGACCGTCCTGGGCAGCATCGCCGGTTCTTGGGTGCTGCAGGCCGCCTGGGGCCGCGACACTGTGGCGAGGGCCTTGGACCTGCACAAAGCGCTGCGCGGCCTCTGGACCCTGCCCACGTGGCCCCTGGAGCCCGGCAACCCGCCGCAAGTGGAATTGCACACCGCCGCCGGCGGCCTGCTGGTGTGGCTGGTCCTCAGCGGCGTTGCGTGGTGGGCGCTGCAGCGCTTCTTGGCCAACCCGCCACTGGGCAAGGGGCGCGCATGAGCCCATCATCCCTACAGATTTCTCCAGCCAACGGCGGCGACGTGGTCACCTTTGAGCGGGTGACCCGCCAGTTTGGCCCGCGCATGGCGCTGCTGGACGTCAGCGTGGCGCTCCAGCCCGGCGTGGTGGGACTGCTGGGCCCCAATGGCGCGGGCAAGACCACTTTCCTCAATCTTGCCGCGGGCTTGACCGCACCCAGCAGTGGCAAGCTGCGCTGGATGGGCGATTTGCCGCGGCGCCACCCCAACCTGGACAACCGCATCGCCATGGCGACCGACGGCGACCAATTGCCCAGGCGCGAGACCCCATTGCAGTGGATCACCGGCATGCTGCGCTTGGCGGGGTCTACACAGTTGGTGGCGGAACAGCGCGCAGGCCAAATGCTCGATCGCCTGGGCCTGACCGCCAAGCGCAATGAATCGCTAGAAAAACTCTCTCGCGGTCAGCGCCAAAGGGTCAAGCTGGCCCAGGCCTTTGCCCTGCCCGCCTCCCTGCTGCTGCTGGACGAACCGCTCAACGCCCTGGACCCCGTGTGGCGGCGCGAGGTGGCGGCGCTGCTGCACGAGGCCGCGCAGGCCGGGGCGTGCGTGGTCGTGTCATCACACATCCTTGAAGAAGTGGAGCAATTGGCC
>JBIKTV010000318.1:0-6829 GCA_044347905.1 Myxococcota bacterium | reverse complement strand
CCGCGACGGCTCGCTGCACGCCGCGGCCATCGCCCTGCCGGCGTGGATGCTGTTGGGGACACTGCCGCTTTCACTGAGGGACTAAACGCTCGTTCGTTACGACATTTTCAATCGACCTGACACACAGACGCTGTCGAAAAGGACGGACGCCTGCGGTCGGGTATTTTTCGGCACCCGCGATCCTCGGAGTTTTCGGCTGGCGCTGGGCTCGTCTGCCCAGCCCAGGGTGCCATCGACGTGGAGCTTGCCGGTAGCTGACACGGCCGTCGACGGAATTCTCGCCAGCAGCACCTCTCAAGGCCGCGCAGTATCACATCGGACAATAGCATGGCGACTGCTAAGTCCCATTCCTGCCAACCCGGCCCTGCGAATCCGCTCTGCCCGCCCGCGCGCCAATCGTGTACACTGCCGCCCTGGACGTGAAGACTGTCCCCAAAATGCAGGAACCGGCGATGCGAAACCTCTCCGCGGTGATTGGACTCTTTGGCATGGTGGCCCTGAGCGCCTGCGCTCCTTCGGGTGGCACTGGCTATGGCCCAGTTGGTGTTTGGGATGCCGGCGGCGACGCCTTGCCCGGCGCTGATGCGGGCAACGGCAATGACGGCAGCGGTCCGGGCCCCGCGGACGCAAACTCAGGAAATGACGGCGGTGGCGCCGGAACAGACATCGATTCGCCCCCAGACGCGGGACCGGTCGACGATGCAAAGGTCGATGCCGCGCCCGACAACGGCACCCCACTCGACACCGCGCAGGACGTGGCGCCAGACGTCGGCGCGGATGTCGGCGCTGACGTGCCGGTAGTTGGCCAGGACGTGCCGACGGATGCCGCACCGGACAGCATTCAAGACATTATTCAGGATACATTTCAAGATATTGCCAAGGACACCGGGCCGGACATCGCCCTGGACACCGCCCCCGACATCGCCAAGGACACCCCTGACGTCCCCGCGGTCAACACCTGCGGTGCCGGCAAGAATATCAAGGCATTGCTGCAATGCACCGAGGGCGTGGTCGATTTCTACCTGGAGAAGCAGCTGGTCACCTACGTGTTTGGCCAGGGCTTTCTGCTGTACGACGCGTCGATCTCCCGCGGCATGATGGTCTACCTGAACCCCAACACGGTGACCAAGCCCAAAGTCGGCGATCTCGTCGACCTGCATGTCACCAAGTACGCAAATTACAACGGCCAGCAGGAGATTACCGGCGCGGACGTCCTGACCGTCGTCGGCACGGGCGATGCGGCCGCCACGCAGCTGAGCCTGAACGTGATTACCAAGGACATGGTGAGCGAAGCCTATGAAAGCCGGGTTCTTATCGGAACTGGCCTGGTGGTCAAGCAACTGAGCGGCGCCGATGCCGTGCTAACCAGCCCTTCGGCCGGCGACCTCGTGATGCGCATCGACGGCCCGGCGGACCTGTGCGCCGGCGCGGTGATCGACTTGAAAGTCGCGGCGTTGACCCAGTTTGGCAGCAGCCACCGCGTCCACCTGCTAAACGGTGCAGGCGACCTGATCAAGGTAGACGCCAGCAAATGCGGCGCTGCGCCGGTCCATGATCAGAGCAACTGGGGCTTTGAAGAGGCCAGCGACGCCGATCCGCCCCCCGATTTCACCAAAGTCGGCGCCTACATCGCGGCGGCGCGCACGACCACTCAAAAATACAGCGGTACAGCGTCGTGCAAGGTCACCTGGACTTCGGTCGACAACCAGGACCTGGTCGCGGGCCAGTTTATCCCGATCCTGCCCGGGCAAAAAGCCAGCATTTCCGCGTGGGTGCTAGACAGCGATCCGGCGGGCAAGGGCCGCCTCAGCATGACGTTCTACAAGTCCGACATGACGACCGTCGTCAGCTCGCAGTTCAGCGGCGCGTACACCGTGGACGGCGCGCAGTGGGCCCAGGTGAGTTTCGCCTACACCGCCCCAGCGGAAGCGGCATATGTCCGCGGGTTTATGCGATTCTACGACGTCGCCCCGGCGTTCACCGGCAGCGCAACCCTCTACATGGACGACTGGACGACCTCAATCCAATAGCCAAAGGATACCCGATCGTTATGGAAGAGATTACCCCGCTACCCTTTGGTCCGCTGGCCGCCGTGCTAGCTCTGTTGTTGCGCCTGTGGGGTATTTCCGGCCTTGAGACTCCGGTGAGCCTGTATTTTGCCAAAGCGCCCGCCGCCGATGCGCCCGCGAGCCAGCCGCGCGTGATAGGCCAACATACCGTGGCGGTGCTGGCTGATCGACGCAATTCCGCAGGGATTCAGGAGCAGTGCGACGTCGAGCTGGAGCTACCCGGCGCCGAAAGCGATCACCGGCTGCTGTGCGACCTGCCGCTCGCCGGGATCCACCACCACCGGGTGCGGGTTCTGGAGCCGGGCCGCGGCCACGTCTTCCTGCCCGGAACCTGCCCCAAAGAATTGGCTTTGCCGGCGGTGACTTTTCCGCGTCTCATCGCCGCAGATCCCGCCGACATCAAGACACCGCAGGCCATCCGCGATCGCTGCGGTCCCGCCACCGGGGTGTTGCGCCGCCCCTAGCTTGCCCGCCGGCCATCGCCTCAGACAGGTGCCGGACAGGTGCCATGCAAGTGTCTGATCCTTGATATTACTCAGGAAAACAGCCGGCCCGTCTTCCAGGCAAACGCCAGCAGCCCCAGCCCCAGGCCCACCAAGCCAAAGGCCACGCGCACATCCACGCCGGCCGATTTGCTGAGGTCGGGCTTCTCTTCGTGGAGAAACGGCTCGTCGAGCCCCGTATGCACCCAGCCCTTGCGAACGGCGCCGGCGGGGTACTTCTTGGCGGCTTCGTCAGACAGCAGCTGCACGGGCAGGTTGCGCGACACGGGCTGTTGCGAAATCGGGTCGGTGTAGGTGATTTCGACCCGCGAGCCCAGCTTGTCCCGCGCCGCTGCCCGGGTGCTGACGATCTGGTAGTCGATGGCCTTGAGCTCGCCTTTTTGCAGCTTGCCCGCCTCTTCCGCGTGGGTGAACCAGACCACCCCCGCCGCCGCGAGCGCTACCAACCCCGCCGCAGTCCACATCGACAGACCCATGGCGCCAACCTATCCGCGCGACGGGAATGCAGAGCGAACGTTGCCTTCCATGTCCTGCAGATCCAACGGCTTGGGCTCTACTTTGCCCTGGAATCCGCCGCGCCGCGTGACGCTGAAGGGGAAGTCGAGGCCCGCCAGGGTCATCTTGCCCAGCGTGCGCTCGTACAGCCACCAGTCCTTGCTGTAGGTCGAAACGCCGATCGCGTCGTAGTAGGCGAACAGGCCGACCGCGCCCTTGAGCGCCAAATCCCAAGCCGCCATGCTGAGTTTGCCGTTCAAGCCAAAATCGCCGGTGGTGGCATTGAAGCCCAGGGCCACGGAGGCCGACAGCGGCTTGGAGGCGTTGAGCCCCAGCTTGGCCTTGAGGCCCACACCGACCTCGGCAATCCACGCGTCGGCAGACACGCCGGCCGAGAGGGCCAAGAAACCCTCCATGTTCATACCGGTTTCCAGCGTGCCTTCGACCTCGTACCAGTTGCCGCTCGCGTCCTTGTCCTTGCGGCGCTTGACCACGATGTTGTTGAGCATCACCTCGCCGACCTTGAAGGTAGCGCCGAGCTGGATGCCCAAAGACACCGCCAAGCCAAAAAACGGCGTGGGGATGTTCTTGCGCCACCACTTGTCGACCTTCTTCTCGCTGCCGGCGTAGAGCTTCTTGACCCCTGAAACGCCAAGAGAAAAGTCGCCATCGCGGTTGGGCGGGGTAAAGGTGATGCCGCGGTCGCCGCCGATCGGGATGGTGATCTGGTGCGGCGAGCTGTGATCGCCCTGCGGCGCGGCGGGTCCAGCGGCCCCTCCAGCAGGCGTGCGCGCGGCCCCGGCCCCAGCGGCACCGGCGCTTGGCGCTCCACCACCGGCGACCGGCGGGGCGTGCTGAGCCTCATTCGCCCCGGCTTTCTGCTTGATGGGCGCCTTCTTACCCGATTGGGCGGCGTCCGCGGCGGCGCTGGCTTCGCCCTCTTTGGCGGCTGTCGAGCCTCCCCCAACCGGCGCGGCGGCCTTGGGGGCAGCGGCTTCCGGGGCGGCGGCTTCCGCTCCAGCGGCGGCGGGTCCTGCTCCGGCGGTCTCGGGCGCGGCGGCGGCGGGATCGGCAGCGTGGCCCGGCTGTTTGGCGTCGGGCTTGGCCTGAGCCTTCTTCTCGTCTGGATTCTTGCCCAGGCGCTTCTGGACGATGTGGGCACACTCGTGAAGCAGCACTTTCTGATAGCCCGCTGAACCCGGCTCACCGGCCTGCGAACTCATCGTCACAATGTTGCCCAGGGCAAACGCCGAGCAGCCGCGCTTTTGACATTCGGCGTCGGCGCCGGGCCCAGAGCGAACCAGGACGTCCGACAGATCTGCGCCAAACGAGTCCTTGACCCTGCGCACAGTCGCGGCATCCAGTTGCTCTGACTTGATCGCCCCTTGCGGCGTCTGCGCTTCCTGCTTCTTGCCGCTGGGAGCCACCAAGGCCGGGGCGCCACCTGCCATCGCCGTGTTGCTGAGATCGGCGCGGGCCACGGTCGGCTGCAATTGCTGCAGCGGCGCCGCGGTTTCTTTGGCGGGACCGGCGGTGCGCGACACAAAGTTGCGCCGTTTGGCGAGCTTCTCTTGTTCCGACTTGGGCTGGGACTGCATGGAGCCTCCGCGGGCGGTGGTCGGCACAATGGCGAGCGCCACGGCCAATTCAAAGCGTTCCGCACCCTCAACGATGCGACGATTGCGGCCAAGATGCAAGAGCTTTGTGCTGTTGGGCCGCTTGCGCCAGGGTCCGCGCACCCCACCCGCGGATCGCAGAAACTTTGCAGCCCCCCCTTACGTCAACTCAGCTTCGTGGTTGATATTTTCCGCCCATTGGTGTCGTTCGTCGCTCCAACGGGCCCCCTTGCGCTTGCGCCGCAGCCGTTGGTTGTCGTACACCGCAGCCGCCACCGCAGCGCCGCGGTGCTGAGGCCCACCATGGCAAGCCCGCTCCAAGCCCAAACACTCAAAGGTTTTCGCGACTACCTGCCCGAGGCGATGGCGCCGCGCCAGGCGATGATTCGCACCATTGAGGACACCTTTGCCCGCCACGGTTTTCTGCCCCTGCAGACGCCGGCCCTGGAGTATGAAGAGACTCTGATGGGCAAGTATGGAGAAGAAGGCGATAAACTCCTGTACCGCTTTGAAGACAACGGCCAGCGCCGCGTGGCCCTGCGCTACGACTTGACGGTGCCGCTGGCCCGCGTGGTCGCCCAGCACCGCGCCGAACTGCAGTTGCCGTTTCGCCGCTACCACATCGCCCCGGTCTGGCGCGCAGAGAAGCCGCAGCGCGGGCGTTTTCGCGAGTTCCTTCAATGTGATGCCGATATCGCCGGGGTCAACACCCCCCTGGCCGACGCCGAGGTGCTGATCACCGGCCTGCAAGTGCTGGGCTCGCTGGGGGTCGACGGCGCGCGGCTGCACCTCAACCACCGCGACGTGCTGTTTGGCCTGCTTGAGCTGCGCGGAGTCACGGAAAAGGCTCAGCAAATCGCCTGTATTCGCGCGGTAGACAAGCTCGACAAGATCGGCGATGCGGGGGTGGTGGCGGAGATCATCCGCGAAGCCGGGCTCGACGATCAACTGGCCCGCGCCGTGGTCGGCGATTTTCAGCCCGGCGGTGGGCTAGGGGACCTGCAGAAAACCGTTGACCAGGCTGGCGAAAACGCCGGAATGCTCCGCGGCGCGGTGGAGAGGCTGCAGCAGGTGCTGGCGCTGGTCGCGGCGGCGGGGCTGGCTGACAAGGTCTGTGTCGACGTGTCGATTGCCCGCGGCCTGGATTACTACACCGGGATTATTTACGAAACCCGCCTGACCGATCCCAAAGTGGCGACGATTGGCGCGGTCATGTCCGGCGGCCGCTATGACGGGCTGATCGGCCTTTTCAGCAAGGAGCAGGTGCCGGCGGTGGGCATTTCCCTGGGCCTGGACCGCCTGCTTGCGGCGCTGCAAGAGCTGGCGCTGCTGCCGGTGAATCTGGCGCGCATCCCAGTGTATATCGCTGTGATGAATACGGAAGTCGCTGGGCCGGCCCTGCACGTCGCCGGGCTGCTGCGGGCGGCGGGGCTGCGCGTGGAGGTCGACCTCGGCGGCGGCAAGCTGGGCAAACAGTTTGAGCGGGCGAGCAAACGCGGCGCCGCGGCCGTGGTGGTGCTGGGCAGCGACGAGGTGAGTAGCCAGACCGCCCAAGTCAAGGATCTGGCCAGCGGCGCGCAAAGTCCCGTGCCGTGGGCGGAATTGGCGGCGTATCTGCACGGGCTGTTGGGGCAGGCCTGACGGTTTGAAATTCGCCGGCCGCCGTGCTTGACTGAGGCTATGAAGGCGCGCACCCGCGAGCACAATTTGGCGGTTCTGGTGGTCTCCCTGGCGATGGCGTTGGTGGCTGCGGCCTGCAGTGGCGCCGGGGCTCAGCGGCGAGATGCCCGGGTCGTAGAGCTGCAAGCCATTGAAATGAAGGTCGATCGCAGCGGAGACGGCAAGGCCAAGGTCTACGTCAAGGACCAAAGCGCCCTGGACGACGAGGCCATGGCGGCCTTCCGCGCCAAGAACTGGGCCGAAGCGCTGCGGCTGTTTGACCTGCTGATCAAAGAGTTTCCCGATCAGGTGGGTCGCTATGCGGTGGAATTCAACGCCGGGCTCTGCCTGAACCGCCTAGGTCGCCACCCGGAAGCCGCGCAGCGCTTTGCCTTGGCCCGCCAGCACAGCCTGGGGAGCCGCAATGCCCGCGACGCGATTTTCCTGGAGGGCGAGGCTCTGGAGGCCCATCAGCAGTGGGCCGAGG
>JBIKTV010000317.1:0-6832 GCA_044347905.1 Myxococcota bacterium | reverse complement strand
TTGGCTGCAGGCGCAGAAGTCATGCCGCCCACGTGGCTTCCGTCAAACAGCACGCGCTGCACCAGCTTGGACCCCACCAGATCGGCGAGCGGCGCGCAGCACTCTTGGGGGGCAATCGAGTCGATAGTAAAGGCCACCATCAGCACCGGGCACTGCAAATCGCGCAGTTGCACGCGCTTGCCGGCCAGGGCAAAGCGACCCTGCTGAAGGCGATCTTCTTGATACAGGTCGTGGACGTAAGTGCGGTAAAACTCGCCCGGAAGGCCGACATTGTCATTGGCCCAGGTCTCCATCGCCAGATAGCCGTCCAGGAATTTGTCATTCCACGCCCGGTCGATCAGGTTGACGGCCTTGGCCAGCGGCAGGGTCGGCCGCAGCAGCTGAAACGACGACTGCAGCACTTGCCAAGGGACCACGCCGGTGGCGCGCACCAGGGCGTCGACGTCAAAGTGCCCGGAACGCAACCACTCGCCCATGGGGCCCGCGCGGTCAAAGGCCACCGGCGCCGCCACCGCGGTCAGCGAGGCAAAGCGCTCCGGATGGGCCGCCGCGTGGATCGCGGCCAGGGTGCCGCCCATGCAATAGCCCAGCACGTGGGCCTTTTCTACCTGAGAGATCTGGCAGGTGCGCCGCAGCGCCCGGCCGAGCATGCGGTCGACGACTTCGTCAAAGCTCAGGTAGCGATCCTCATCGCCGGGCGTCCCCCAGTCGATGCAGTACACGTCAAAGCCCAGGAAAACCATGGCCTCGACAAAGCTTTTGCCCGGCGTCAGATCCAGCACGTAATGGCGGTTGATCAGCGAAGGCACCAGCAGCAACGGCGTGCGCACGGCCAGGCCCTGAGGTCGGGGCAGGTAGTGCAGCAGGCGCATCTTGTTGTCGCGCAGCACCACGTCGCACGGCGTCGCCCCCACGGGTAGGCGCGGCCGCTTGGGCAGGGTCAGCAGGTTTTTGAGGCGGCCCAACCAGCCCGGCTTGGCAGCGGTCGGTGCGACGGGAGGCGACATGAGAACTCCATGGAACTACTGGTAAAGAGCCTCAAACTCGTCGCCAAAGCGCTCGTAGATCTTCTTGCGGCGGATCTTGAGCGTCGGGGTCAGCAGGCCGTTCTCTACCGTCAGCGGTTCGTCAAAAATCTTGAAAGTCTTGATGGTTTCGTGGTGCGCCACAGAGGCGTTGACCGCTTGAACCTTGGCGGCGATGCGCGTGGCGATTTCCGCCGCACGCTGCTCCGCTGGCAAGTGAGCCAAAAGGTGATCCGCCATCAGCTGATTGGGCCACAACCCAGCGACAAGATAGCGCTTCGCGTCGCCATAGACCACGGCCTGGGCGATCAACGGCTCGTCGGCGAACTGAAGCTCAATGTTGGCAGGGGCCACATTCTTGCCGCCCGCGGTGACCAAAATGTCCTTCTTGCGGTCGATGATCTGCAGAAAACCGTCGTCTGTCCAACGACCTACGTCGCCCGTGAGCAGCCAGCCGTCTGCGGTCAGGACATTGGCGGTACCCTCCGGATCCTTGTGATATCCCTTGAAAACATTGGGGCCGCGCGCCATGATCTCGCCGTCTTCGGCCAGCTTGAGCTCAACGGACGGCAGCGGCTTGCCCACCGAGTCAAAACGGAACGCATCCGGGCGGTTGAGCGTCAGCGTGGGCGACGACTCGGTCAGACCGTAGCCCTCAATGATCAGCATGCCGGCGCGCAAGAAGGTCTCCTTGACCTCGCGCTTGAGCCCGGCGCCGCCGGACAGACAGAAGCGCATGCGCCCGCCGGTCACTTCGCGAAGTTTTGCATCGCGATCTTCTGCCTTGCTGGCTGTATTGGCGAACTTTTCCCACACCGAAGGCACGCTCATGAACACGTGCGGCCGCACCACGGGCAGCAGGCCCATCACTGACATCGGGTCGGTCAGCCAGGTCTCAAAACCCAGCGTATTGCCAAGGCAAGCTTCGCCGTAGCCAAAGATGTGGCTCATGGGCAACCACAGCAGGTCGACATCGCCCTCTTCCACCAGCGGGCCGTTGCACTGCAGCCAATCGCGGCCATTGACGCCCACGTTGTAGTGACTTAGCGGAACACCCTTGGGATTACCAGAGGTTCCGCTGGTATACAGCATGATGCCCGGCGCGTGCAGGTCGAGGCCGCTGGTCACCGCCGTCACCCTCTGCGGATCGGCCAGGTCCAGGGCCGCGCCGCGCTGGCTCGCTTCGCCCCAAGAAAGGCAGTGGCGCGAGAAATCGTCCTCCCCGCTAGGGGTTTTGGCGAGGTCCAGCACCACGACTTTGGCTAGCTGCGCGAGATCGGCGGCGTGGTTCTGCAGGGCGGTTCGGGTGCGCTCCAGCAGGGCCGGCGTGTCGACAAAAACCACCCGCGCGTCGCTGTGGCCCAAGACATAAGCCAGTTGGTCCGCGGTGTTGCTGGCGTACACCGGCACCATGACGCCGCCCGCTGCCTGGATGCCCAGGGCCGCCTCCATCCACTCGACGCGGTTGGGGGCAAAGATCGCGCAGCGCTCCCCCGGCTGGAGGCCAAAATCGAGCAACCACGCGGCGATCGCCCTGACCCGCTGGGCATGTTCGCGCCACGTCAAGGGCTGCCAGCCGCCGCCGGCCACGGGGATGTGGTAGCGGACCTTGTCGGCGCGGGCCTCGGCGGCCTGGAACAACACGGTGGGAGCGGGGCGGACCTCGAGAAAAGCGCTGACATCCATGGCAAAAATCTCCCCGAGCGGGTGGGCGGCGCCGCGGTGGCGTTCTAGAAAAGCTCAGTTGGCCGAGTCGTCCTTCTTTGCGACGTCAGCCTTCTGCGAGGGGCGCGGCTTGACGGCGACCTCAACCACCGGCGCGACCGCCGCGGAGCCCTGCAGCTTGATCGCGTGCAGTTCGGCCTGGGTGTCGGCCAGCTTCTCTTCCAAGTCCGTCAAACGGCTCTGGATCTGGTTGAGCGCGTGCAGCGTGCGCTCCTGGTCGCGGCGGGTGGGCAGGCCCATGTTGGCCCAGGCGTCGGCCACGGCCTGCTGCTGCTTGGCCTTGAGGTTCATCGCCGCACCCATCGCCTGGCCGGCCGGCCCCAACACCTGCGGGCTGCGCATAAACGTCTCTACCAGCTGCGCCGTGGCGTTCTCCCACGCATCAAAACCCTGCTTCCAAGCGTCCCAACCCATCATCTGAAACCTCACAGCGGCCCGCAGGCCTTGAAAAATCGCCCTGGCCCGGGACTGCCTTTACAGCCCGAGTCTACGCAGTTGCGCGGCTTTGGTGAACAACTCTGCCGGCTCATCGGTGGTCGCCACGGCGCGGGCTACTTCACCCAGGCATTCGGCGAAGAAGGAAATCTGCCGAGAAGTCGAAGCCTTGCCGACCACCGGCTCGAGCTTTACTTCGACAGACACCTGCAACACCTGATCGACCGCCAGGTCAGGCAGCACCAGCGACCCGCCGGCGGTCACTTTGTACGCATACGTGTCGCTGCCGGCATAGGGCAGGCCGTTGAACGAGCCATTCTTGACCTTGCCCACAGAAGTCCAGGTGTCGCCCGCTGTTAGCGGCAGCTTGACCGCGAGCACCGGTGGATCGTAGCGCAGTCGGGTCACCCCGCCGGCGGGCTTCTGTTGGCGCGACACCAAGCCCATCAACCACAGGCCCTTGTCATCCTTGGTGTAAACCGCGTCGAGCTTGTTCTCTAGGTCAAAAGGCGTGGTGAACTGGCCGCCGGCAAAATCGGCCGCGTACCACTTGGTCTGGATGTCTTCGGCGGCGATCGTCAGGGCCTGCTCGCCCGCGCTGGACCAGCCCCAATCCCAGGTGCGCTTGCCGCTGGCGCTGATCTGGCCTTGGGGCTCGATCGCCTGGTCAAAGCTCAGGCGGTAGCGCGCCGGAACGCCAATGGCTGCGGCAAGTTCGCTGCTGGCGATCACCCCATCCAGGTTGGGCGTGCAGCCGATGAGACTGCTGCCGTTGCCCGGGGGCAGCCAGGGCTGGAGGTCGGGGTGGGTTTGGTTGTCGATGCAGCCGGCCTGGCCCAACAGCAACATGCACAAAACTGCCAAAAACACTTTGCGCGGAGCGGAGTTGACGTAAGGGGGGGTTAGGTAATTCACTAGAACCTCCAGCGCAGGGTCAGGCGGGCAAGGTGGGCGGCGCGGGCGGTTTGAGCGGCCTGGCTGCCTTGGGCGGGGTTGTCAAAGGCGCTGCCGGGCAAGAAAGTCGCCCAGGCCAGGGAGGCGTCGATACCGTCGCGGCTGCGGTAGGTGAGGGTCGGGTCGAATTCCATGCCCAGATTGGCTTTTCCGCCGGGGGTAGTCGTCGGCTCAATGGCCCAGGACTGGATCACTGCCAGGTCAGCCGTGAGCTGGCCCGCGCCGACTTCTGGAATCACATAGCGCACATGCGGGCGGAGATAGGCGGCGTCGGCCACGGCTCCCAGAATCTCGCGGAACAAGATGCGGTCGACGCGATAGTCTGCAGCAAAATGCAGTTCGCTCAGCATGTTGTCGCGCGGGGCGTCGATCTGGGCGCCGCGAAAGCTGCCGGCCGCTCCAGCGCGGGCGTTCGCCGCGGCAAAGCTGCCCCAGCCCGGAGCCGGATCGCCGCTTGCCGCCCCTGCATCCAGACCTGCGGAGAACCCCGCTTGATCGCTGCCAAATCGCGACTGCATGGCTGCACCTAACTGGCGCAGTTCAATGGGATCGCGCAACAGCACCCCGGGCAGGATCGAGGCCTGCTGGTAGGCGCCGGTGAGGCCAAAAGCTTCGGCTTCTACGCGGCCCCACGGTCCGGTGACGCGCAGCCACAGGTCGCTGGCCATCACGTCGAGATCGCGGCGCATCCACGCGGTGCTGCCCAACTCGGCCGGTGGCACGTCGCTGGCCCATGTAGCCGGCGCATCGCGGTCCTGCCAGCGGCGACTGGCAAAAAGTCCATACTCCAGCGTAGTTTTTCCGGCCTTGCGCCGCCGATCGTGGGCAACGCCGTCGCGCCAGCGGAGCACCGCAAAGGTGATCGAGCGCACGTCATCGCTCGGGTCCATGTCGATGCTGCGCGCCGCCGCCGTGCCACCCACGCCAGGCCGCGCCGCCGCCGGACCGGTCGCCGACCAGTCGTAGCTCAGTGCCCACAAGTGACCGGCCACCGGGGTGACAAAAGCCAAGCGATCTGCGGAGTCGCCGTAGTCGCTGTCCAGCCCGTCGCCGCCGTGGGTCACCATGCCCAGGCCCCAGTGGCCGTTCATGCGGCCCAGGGCAACGGCGCCAAAGGGCAGGGCGATCATGCCGTAGGCGCGGCGCACCGTGGCCAGGCGGTCGGGCTGCAGCTGCCCGGTCGCGGCTGTGGGGGCGGCGTTGGGGCTCGCACCCAGGGCCAAGCCGTCCAGCCAGTCCAAGCGCACCACCACCGCGCCGCCACCGCGAGGGGTGCGGACCGTCGCGTCGGTGCGGAGTCGCATGTCCGCGTGGGTCAAGGACTGGGCGCCGGGCGTCGACGGGGCAACGCTGAACAGCGGCTTGCCGTTGGGGTCCAGGCCGCGATCCAGGTCCAGGTTGTTCAGCCACTCCCCGCGGCTGCGAAAGTAGCCGTCGACCGACCACCAGCTGGAGGGCCTGCCGTCGATCTGATTGCCCAGCTCGGCAAACCCCGCTTCGCCGCTGGCGCTTCCGGGGGCGTCTTCCGCATAAGCGAGGCTGACATTGCAGGTGCACAAAAGGGCCAGGGCGCTGGCCACCGCGCGGCGGGCGTTCATCGCTGCACCCCCAAGAAATCGGCAAGGGAGCGGTAGGATGGCAATGCCGCTTCGAGCATGGGGAAATGGCCGCAGCGGTCAAAGATCTCCAGCTGGGCATTGGGCAGGGTCCGCGCCAAGCGTTCGCCAAAGATCGGCCAGGTCACGATGTCATCGCGGCCCCAAAGCAGCAGCACGGGCTGGCGAATCGTCGGGTACTGTTGCTCGAGCAAGTCGTAGTTTTGCCCGCGCACGGCGGCCAGCGCTGCCGCTACCGTCCCCGGGCGATCCAGGGCCCGCTCAACCTCTTCAATGAATTCCTCTCTGATGCCAGAAGGATCAAAGAAGGCCCGCACCAGCCTCTCATCGCCGCGCTCTTTGTAGTAGGCGCCAAACAGGAACTCGCCCACCCCCGGCACCTTGGCCCAGCGGAAAAAAGCGGGCAACTGGTCGTCGAACACCCACGCGTCGTACAGGGCGATTTTGCGAACCTTGTTGGGCGCTTGCAGTGTGGCGGCCAGGGCCACGGACGAACCCCAGGAGTGGGCGACGACGTCAAACTGGTCCACCCCCAACTGTTGCAGCAAGCCCAGGAGCATTTTGCCTTGGGCCATGGGCGAGTAGTCGCCTTCGGGGCGATCGGTCCAGCCAAATCCCTTGAGATCCAGGGCAATTACTCGGCGGTGCTGGCGGAGCTTGGGGGCCACGGTCGCCCAGGTCTCCAGCGCGGAGGCAAAGCCGTGGATCAGCACCACCGGCGGCAGATCGGTCGCGCCGGCCAGAGGTCCCGCGTCCTCATATCGCACCCGCACACCGTCTACGTTGGCGTATTTGGCCTTGGTCGGCTCGCCGGGCATCGGCCCTTTGTGCCACGACAGGCAACCTGAGAGGGCCGTGCTGACCAGCAGCCCCAGCACCGCGAGCCGCTTGGGCCAGCGCGGGGAATTCAAGGCGGTGATCACGGCGCGATCCTCCGGACTTCTGTGGCCTTGGTGAACAGGGCCTGGGTCTCATTGGCGGCAGAATCGGCTTTGCCCACGACACCAAAGCACTCGGCCAGAAAGGCGACGCTGCGATAGGTCGTAGTAAAAAGACCAAGGATCTTGTCAGTCTTGG
>JBIKTV010000316.1:0-6837 GCA_044347905.1 Myxococcota bacterium | reverse complement strand
GGCTGCAGCAGCTGCGGCTGGTGGGGCGCTGCCGCGGCTGTGCGATGCGCCATGCTTGCGCGGGGGTGTGGGCGGCGGACCTGGAACAACCTCTTCTAAACCAAGGGCATTTGCCCACCTTCCCCGCTGGACCCAAGCGGCTGGTGGTGAGCGCGGCGAGGCTCTTTGACCGCGAGGGGCGGCTGCAGCTGGCCAAAGACCTAAAGCAAGCCCTTAAAACGCCAGGCGATTTGCGGGTGCTGGTGGTGGGCCTGGCGCCCACGGCGCTGCTGGACGCGACCGCCGAGGATCTGGCCTTTCTGGGGCCGTGGCAGCCCTGTGAACCCGCGGCGGCGGCGGCGAGTCTGCGAGATACAGCTCTACAATTACAGGATTATCGCTTGCCAGGCCGGCACGGGCAGGAGCTGTGGTGGCTCGAATACAGCGCCGCTCCCCACGCCACCCGCCTGCCGCGGCCGACCCACCTGACCCTGCTGGCCAATCGCCGCTGCGTGACGGTCTGCCAGTACTGCAACCTGCCGCTGCGCCTGGGATCCAACATGGACCTGGGCGAGGTGATGGCGGCGCTGGAAGAGGCGGCGGTGTTGGGCACCCAGCACGTCGAGCTGTTTGGCGGCGAAATTACCTTGCGCAAAGACCTGTTGCTGCTGCTGCAGCTGGTGCGGGAGCTGCACCTGCAGAGCGACCTGACCACCACCGGCGTAGGGCCGGATCGCGAGCTGCTGCAGGCCCTGGCCCAGGCGGGGGTGGGCGATCTGTCGATCTCGCTGGACTCGGCTGAGGCGGCGATCCACGATTTCCTCAAGAATCGCCAGGGTATGCATGAAGCGGCGACCCAAGCGGCGCGCACGCTGGTGCAGGCCGGGGCGCGCTGGGTCGGCGTCGACACGGTGGTGACCCGCGCCAATTTCCGCGGCCTGCCTCAACTGCTTGAACAGGTGGCCGATTTGGGGCTCAACGGCGCCACGTTCTTTCTGTGCCAGCCCATCGCCGATATCGGCAACAGCGATGAATTGCTCAACTTTGCCGAGGCGCTGCTGCTGCTGACCGAGGTGCTGCCGCGCTGCCGCCAGATCGCCCAGGCCCGCGGCCTAAAACTGGCCATGCGCCCGCCCATCGACAGCGAACCCGGCGAAAAGCCAGCTATTGCCAAGCGAATTGCCGCTGGGACCTACAACCTGCTGGCCGCGGAAGGGCGGCGCTGCCAGGTGACGGAGCAGCTGGTCAGCGTCCAGCCATCCGGGGAGGTGAGGCTGTGCAACCAGCCGATCTGGCAGTTTGAGCCGAGCGGCGCGGTGGGCAACCTGCGCGAACACAGCTTGGCCGAGGTGCTGCGCTCGGAAAAAGCCAGGCAATTCCGCGATCAGGCAGGGCAACTGCCGCAGTGCCGCTACTGCAGTTTTGACCACGGCGGCTGCCAGCCATGACGGCGCTGGGCCCGGCGGCACAGGTCTTGCAGCTGTTGGCTGCAGCTGAACCGCTGTATTTTTCATGGTTTTACCGGCGGGCCCGCCTGTTTCGCCAGCGCCCCAAGCCCGTGCCGGCCGCGGCGGTGCTGGACCTGACCACCCGCTGCCCGCTGGCCTGCGCGTTCTGTTTTGCCGCGGCGACCGAGCACAGCCAGCGCAGCCTGGACCTGGATCAACTGCAGGCGCTGGAAGGGGAACTCAGTGGACTCCCCCATCTGCAGATCGTCGGCGGCGAGCCCCTGACCCACCCGCAGTGGCCGCAGATCGCCCGGCTGCTGGCCCAGCACCACCAGCGCATCGATGTCTACACCAGCGGCGTGTCCTTTCCGCTGGAAAAGTCCAAGCAGCGGGCGTGGATCGAGCGGATGTTTGGCGAGGCGCCGGGGCTTTTTTCGCTCACCGTGGCCGTGGACCGCTACCACCGCGATCAGCTGGGGCCTGATCACTTTGACGCGCTGATCGATGCACTGGCCGATCTGCAGCAAGATCAGAGCTTTGCCCACCCGCAGCTGCGCTGGAATGTCACGGATTCGGCGCTGCACACCACGGGCTACCTGACGGCGGAGACGGTCCGGGCGGTGCTGGCGGGGCTGCACCCGCGTCTACCCCCCTTATGGCAACTCAGCTTACAGAATGGTGATTTTGACGAAGTGTGGCAGTTCAACCCGGTGGTGCGCATGGGCCGGGCTGCGGGCGGTGACGGCGAGAGGTTGCGCGCTGAGGATGCCCTGTGGGACCCAGAGGTGGTACTGAGCCCGGATGGCGCGGGCAATGTGCGCTGGCTGGGGCTGCTGCCCGCGACGTGGATGACCGAGGTGCCGACGGGTCTTGCGCTGGGCACCACCGCGGCGGGCGAAGGGCTGGCGGATCAGCTGTGGCGGAAGCTGGTCGCGCCGCGGCTGGGTCTGGAGGCCGACAGAGAAATCTACTTTCAGAACAATGCTTTGTCGGGTGCCAGGGTAGTGTCGGATCGGGCAGTGTCGGATCGGGCAGTCTCGGATCGGGCAGTCTCGGATCGGGCAATGTCGGATCTGTCGGATCCGCGCCAGCTGCGGCGGGCGGCCCTGCAGCGCCAGGTGGATCGCTGGCCTGTGGAGGGCGATCAGCGCCTAAGCGAGGCGGCGACGCGGCTGTGGTCGATCTGCGGCGAGGGCGGGCAGGAGTGGGACCTGGGCTGCGATCGGCGGCTGCGGCGGCTGCCAGCGCCCTTGCTGAGGCGCTATGCGGCGGTGTGGCTGGGGCAACGGCCAGAGCACGCGGCGGGCTGGCTCCAAGAGCTGGTGCAAAGGGGGGTGACCCCATGGCAAGGCGGCTCGCTGCCTATGTTTTTGGGCTATCTCCACCGCCCCGGCCTGCTGAACGACGCGCCCGACGAGCCGGTGCCGCTGAGCCAAGCGCCCCTCGATCTGGGGGTGGACGCGCCCCACCTGGGCGACGCGCTGCTCCGGCCGCGGCTGAGCCCTGCCCCCTGGGTGGACGCCGAGGGCCGCCTGCACCTGCTGCTCGATGGCCTGGGGTCCGTGGCGCTGGGCCCGCACGTGTCGCCAGACGGGCTGGGCGAAGCCCTGCAGATCCTGTGGCGATCCCTGGCGTTTTTTGTGCCTGAGCCGTTGATGGACGCCTGGACCTCGCAGTTGCAGACCGCCGTGGAGTCGGCCCTGGCGCAGCCCTTTTGGCAGCAGCAGCGGTCCCAAGGGTGGGCCAACGCCGTGCGCCGGTCGCTGAAAACAGCTGGGGTGACCCACCCCAAAACTATCGATGCCCCAAGCGAAATTTGGAAATTGCTCGCTGGTGAAGCTGAGCCGTTCGCGCGACTCTGACCGCACGGCCATTAGGGGCTTGCCGGGGGGCAGCCGCTGGGGCATCCTTTTGGCCCCCCGAGGTGCCCGCTGATGCCCAATACGACTCCCCCTCCGCCCGTTGCCGCAAGCGAATTGCCGCAGTGGATTGCCCTTGGCAAGATCGGTCGCCCCCACGGCGTGCGCGGTGAGCTGCGGCTTCAGGTGTACAACACCGCGTCGCAAATGTGGAAACCCGGGTTGCAGCTGCGGCTGTGGAAGGCCGGGTCGCCGGCCCAGCTGAGCAAGATCGCCGCGGTGCGCCCGGCCCACGACTACTGGATTCTGCGCCTGCCGGGGGTGGACGATCGCGATCAGGCCCAGGCGCTGACGGGCTGCGAGGTCGAGGTCGACGCCAACGCCCTGCCGCCCACGCCGGAGGACGAGTTCTACCTGCACGAGCTGCTGGGCGCCGCGGTGATCGAGGCCGAGACCGGCGCAGAGATGGGCAAAGTCACGGGATTTGTCGAAACGGCGCAGACGCTGCTGCAGATCAAGCTGCACGGCGGCGGCGAGGCGATGATCCCGGTGGACGCTCCGGCGATCGAGGAGCTGGGGCGGGTGCGCGGCCGGGTGGTGGTGCGCCACCTGGAGGACTGGCTCACGTGAGCGAGGACGCGACCAAGCAGCCCGAATACAGCTTTGATATGCTGACGCTTTTTCCGGGTCTGTTTGACGGCTTGCGCCAGGAGTCCTTGATCGGCAAGGCTCTTCAGAGCGGCACCCTGACCCTGCAGACCCACAATTGGCGGCAGTGGGCCGAGGATCGCCACAACACCGTCGACGACGTGCCCTTTGGCGGCGGGCCGGGGATGGTGATCAAGCCCGACGTCGTCCTGCGCTGCCTGCGCGAGGTCAAGGCCCAGCGCCCGGGGTCCAAGGTGGTGCTGCTGTCGCCCGCCGGGCAGCTGTTCAAGCAAGAAACCGCCATCGAATGGTCGAATTTGCCAGGCCTTATCCTGCTTTGTGGGCGCTACGAGGGTTTTGATGCGCGGGTGGAGCGCGAGGTCGATGCGGTGGTGTCGATCGGCGACTACGTGCTGAACGGCGGCGAGGTGGCGGCGATGGTGATCGTCGAGGCGGTGGCGCGGCTGCTGCCCGGCATCATCGGCAACGCTGCGTCTCTAAACGAAGAATCGCACAGCACTGCGCTCTTGGAGGCGCCGCACTACACCCGTCCGCGCGAATTTGAGGGCCAAGCGGTGCCTGAAGTGCTGCTGGGCGGCAACCACGCTGAGATCGCCCGGTGGCGGCTGCGCCAGAGCCTGCTCCGGACCCGCGAACGGCGGCCAGAGCTGCTGGCGGGCCTGGATACCAGCGGCTGGAGCAAGAAAGATCGCCTGTGGTGGGCCGAACAGAACGGGCAGGTGCTGGCCAAAAAGCCGCGTCTGGGCCGCGAATCTGCCGCACCGGCGCCGCATGACCCAGCGGTCGAGGATTGACTTTTCGATGAAAACGGCTATCTTCCTCGCCCTCGTTCACCACCCTGTGCTGGATCGCACTGGCCGGGAGGTGACGACGGCGCTGACCAACGTGGATGTCCACGACCTGGCGCGCTCGGCTAGAACCTTTGGACTTTCAGGCGTGTACATCGTCACTCCGGTGGCGCTGCAGCAGCGGATGGTTCACGAGGTGGTCGAGCACTGGACCCAGGGGGATGGCAGCAGCCACCTGCGCCGCGCAGAAGCGATCGCCCGGGTCAAACCGGCGGCTTCTGTGGATCAGGTCCGGGCCGACATCGCCCAACGCACTGGCCGCGCGCCGGTGGTGGTGGTGACGGCAGCGCGCTACGCCCCAGAAGGCGGCGCAGAACCGCAGAGTTACGCGCACTGGCGCGAGGTGCTGCGGCAGGCCGAGCAGACGGGTGAACACACGCAGCAGGGGCCCGAGGCGCAATTGCCTGAGCCAGTGTTGCTGGTGTTTGGCACCGGCTGGGGGCTGGCCCCCTCTGTGCTCGCGGCTGCGGACGTGCGCTTGGCGCCGGTGTACCGCGATCCGCTGCTGATGGCGCCCGACGAAGCGCCGTACAACCACCTGTCCGTGCGAGCGGCGGTGGCGATCATTCTCGACCGCCTGCTGGGCGATCGCGATCCCTGAGGCCCGCAGGCTCCCAAAAGCCGGATGGACCCAGACCAATTACTGACCTCCGTACGTACAGCTCCTGGTAGTGGGCTGCACCTCTGCGAGACCCGGCGGGGATTCAAGCCCCTGGCCCACCCGGCTCAACCCCCGGATGGCCGCCCAAGCCCGCCGACCTGCACGCCTCCCCGCGAGGCGAACCGAGAGAGAGCTATGAGCTTGCTAGATTACGTCAAGAGCGCCCACCTTCGCTTTGACCTGCCCGAGTTCCGCACCGGCGACACCGTCCGCGTCCACGGCCGCATCATCGAAGGCGAAAAAGAGCGCGTCCAGGTCTACGAGGGCGTGGTCCTGCGCCGCGGCGGCTCGGCCACCGACTCGACCTTCACCGTCCGCAAGATCTCCGGCGGCATCGGCGTGGAGCGCGTGTTCCCGCTGCACAGCCCCCGCATCCTCAAGATCGAGATCGTCTCGAGCGGCAAGGTTCGCCGTTCGCGCATCTACTACCTGCGCCAGCTGCAGGGCCGCGCCGCCAAGCTGCGCCGCATCGACGAAGTTCAGTAGTCGCAAACGGTTATCCCGTTTCTGCTGCGGGGTCCGCGGTTGCCCAGCGATGGGTGGCTGCGGGCCCCGCGGTCGTTTTTGCGGTGCCAAGGAGAGAAAGCTATGAATTATCTGACGTCCGTTAGCAAGGACACGCCTCTAGCCTGGCGCGAGCTGCCCGACCTGCCGCTGCGCCCCGAGCAAGTCCGCGTGCAAGTCCGCGCCGCTGGGGTCAATCCGGTGGACTGGAAGATGCGCGAAGGCGATTTTCTAGGCGTGGTGCAGCGAATTGTCGGCCCTCGCGGCCCGCTGGTCGTCGGCGTGGATCTGGCGGGTGTGGTGACGCAAGTCGGCTCGGCGGTGACGGATCTTCAGCCCGGCGATCGCGTGGTGGCGGGCACCGACTTCTCCAAGGGCGAGCGCGGCTCTTATGCCGAGGTGGCCCAGGTACTCGCCAGCAACTGCGCCAAACTGCCGGATTCCGTGCCCTTTGACGTCGCAGGCGCCCTGCCGGTGGCCGGGGTCACGGCGCAGATGGCCCTGTTTGAGGTGGCCAAGCTGGTCCCCGGGTCGGCGGCCAAGGTCTTGGTGCTGGGCGCTTCGGGCGGTGTCGGGCACTTGGCCGTGCAATTGGCTAGAAACGCTGGATTCTTTGTCGCGGGCGTGTGTTCGGCGCGCAACGCCGCCCTGGTGAGCCGCCTGGGCGCCCAGGTCATCGACTACAGCCAAGGCGAGGTCGAGGCCCAAGCGGCCAAGCTCGGCCCCTTTGACCTGGTGCTGGACGCTGTGGGCTCCGCGAGCTACCCCGCCGCGCTGTGCAAGCGCCTGCTCAAGAAGGGGGGGACCCATGTGCAAGTCGTTCCAGCCGCTGGAGATCTGCCCGCAATCGTGCTCCCCGGCCCGACGCG
>JBIKTV010000056.1:0-19899 GCA_044347905.1 Myxococcota bacterium | reverse complement strand
GACCGGGCCTTGGCTGCTAGGGGCGGCGATCAGCTGGGCGCTGGCATCTAAGGCCACGTCCATAAGCCGGCAGTCACAATTGCCAATGCGCTGGGCTTTGGCCTGGCCGGGGCGGTGCAGCCAAACGCTGTCGGCGCTCGCGAGGGCGAGGTTTTGGCCATCGCCGCTGATGTCGACGGCCACGGCGCCGGGATGGCGGAGCCTCTCTTGAGGGGCGGCTGGAGTCGCCAAATCCGCTTGCACAACGCGGCCATCGTGTTCGCCCAGCCACACGGCCCGCTGGCCGCCTTGGGCGACGGCACCATCCAGACACGCCATGTCCGCTCGCAGTTGCGCGGTGCCCAGCTGGCCGTCGCTGGACAGGTCAAAGAGCAGCGGGCCCCCTGCGGCCAGGGGCGTCGTTACCAGCAGGCGATCTCTGGCGAATTCGCCGCGGCGAATCATGCCGTCTGCGTCGCTGCGGTTGATCTGCTGCCAGTGATCGGTCTCATAGACCTTGAGGTACGGCCGCGCGGTGGAGGTCAGCGCCAGCCAGCGGCCATCGGGAGAGAGGCTCACGCGCTTGGCAACGGACGTGCCGGCAGGCAGCTGCGCCAGGACATGGCCGTTGCGTGCGTCGATCACCACCGCGGAACCGTCGCCGGCTGACCCTGCGAGGCGCTGGCCAACCGCAGCCGCTGAAGTCAGACCCACGCGCCCCACCAGGTCCACCACGGGGGGCTTGGCCGGCTGGAGCTGCCACTGCGCCGGCCGCGCGCCCAGGGCAAGCACCTGGCCGTCGCCAGAAAAACCCAACCATTGGCTGTGTTTCCAGGGCAGACGCCGCGGCCACGCCAGGCTCCGCGGGTCCCACAGCAGCGCACCGCCGCGCTCGACGGCCGCCAGCACTGCGCCAGCTCCTTGGGCCATGGTCAACTCGCGGATCATGCCCCCTGCCGTCGCCACCCCGCGGATCCATTGGCCCTGCTGCAGATCCGCGGCGGCCAGTTGCCCGCGGGTGTTGCCCATGACCAAGAGGCCAGCGCGACTCTGTAGAGCCAAGGCAGAGATCCCGTGTTCTGTCAGAGGCTTTCCGGCGAGATTGAGCGGCAGCCACGTCAGGGTCGCCGCTTCAGCCAGGAACAGCGCTTCGCCACACGCGGCGACCAGAGCGTCATCCTCGCGGCTCACCCCCACCGCGCCCAGCGTGGCATGGGCTCCGCAGGGGTTCTGGATGGTGGACACTGGGAGAGCGCCCTGGGGAAACTGCAGCAGCCACCCGGCATTGGCCGCGATGATGCGCTCGCGACCGGCGTGCAGCCGCAGGGCCGCGGGCAATTCGACGCGCTGGAGCTCGGCCCCGGTCGCTCCGGCAAACACCAGCGCTTGGCGGGGATGACGGGCGTGGCTCACCACCGCAACGCGATCGCGGGTCGCGACCACCTGCAGCACCGCGGCGACCGCCACCTGCCACTGCACCGCACCGGAGGCCACGCTGAGGCTCTGAAGAACTCCGTCTCGCCAGCAGAAAAGCTGTTGGCCATCGGGGCTAAACGCACCCATCGCGCACTGCGGCAGCGGCAGATCGCGGCGGACGTGGCCGGTGGGGTCGACACCTAGACCGGCGAGCGTCCCTCGAATCAGCGGGTCGTCGGCGGCCCCAGGAGCGGCGGAGGCCAGCACTTCGGCCTCGCCTTGGGCCAGTTCGCTCGCCGCGTCCAGGGCTGCGCCTTGCAGCGCCTGCGTGAGCGCGGTGTCAGCCTGCAAAAGCGCTTGCCGCGCGCTACTTTCGGCGAGCTGAGCCCGGTCGCGTTCTGCTGCCAGGCGCTGAACGGCCAGGGCGCCCAGCACCAGCAGCAGGGCCAAGGCCACCGCCGCCACACTCAAGGGGCCGCGCCAAGCCCGCACCAGCCGGCCCACCAACTGGCCAGGCGTGTAAGCATGGGCGCGGATTCGCTTTCCGTCGAGCCAGCGCGTCAGGTCGTCGGCCAGGTCGGCGGCGTCGCGGTAGCGCTGATGGGGGGCACTGGCCAGGGCTTTGGCGGCCAGGGCGAGCAATTCCACTGGCGCATCCGGGGCGTGGAGCAGGGCATCGGAGGTCGGAATGGCAAGCTGCTGGCCAGGCACAAGCGGCGCAAATTGCGGCGGCTCGCCGACGACGATGTGGTGCAACATCGCCCCAAGGCTCCAAACGTCGCCAGCAGGCCCCACGGGCTCGCCTCTACATGCCTCTGGACTCATATACCGCGGCGTGCCCATCACTGCGCCGGCCCGCGTGAGGCTGGCAGCCGTGTCCGGCGAAAGGTGTTGGTCGTCCTGGCTGTCCAGCTCAAGCTCGGCGTCGCCAGCGGGCCCGTTCAGGCGCCTGGCCAGGCCCCAATCGAGCACCTGCACCTCGCCGTGGGCGCCAATCATCACGTTGGCCGGCTTGAGGTCGCGGTGAACCACGCCGTGCTGGTGGGCATAACCGACCGCCTGGCACACCGCCAGCATCGGCCGCATCAGCTCTAGGCGCGCAGCCAAGTCGCGGGCTTGGTCGAGCTTCTGTTGCAGCGTCTGGCCGCGCACCAGGCGCATCGCGTACCACGGCTCGCCAGCCTCATCGATACCTGCGTCATAAATCGGCACAATATTAGGATGTTCCAGGCGGGCGCAGATCTCTGCCTCGCGCTGCAGCCGCAGAGCCGCCAGACTCGCCGGGGCTGCGCGCTTGAGTGCCACCGTGCGGGCCAGCCGCCGATCCTGGGCCGCCCACACCTGGCCCATGCCGCCGCGGCCCAGCAGAGAAGCGCACGAATACCGCTGATTCTCCTTGACAGCCATGGAGTTAACGTAAGGGGGGGTGACGTCAGTTTCCGCCGATCCGTCGACAGAGCCCATGGCCAGCTCGTCCCACGGGTCGCGGGGCTGGGGCGCGGCGTCGGCTTCAGGCGGCATCGACGACCTGGTCGCGCTCGTGCAAGAACAGCTCGATCTGCCCAAGTCCGGTCATGCGCACCAGATCTGCGCGAATCCCGTGCTCGCGCAAGCGCTGGCGCAGCCGACTCAGGGCTACGTCCAGGCGCCGCCGCACCCTCTGCCGATCGGGTTCATCGCTCCACAGCTCGCCCGCCAGCAGCTCCCAGGCCACCGGCCCGCCAAACACTACTAGCTCGCTCATCAGCCGGGCGTGCAGTCCGTCGATCACCAAGGGCGGCCGGCCTTCTGGAAACAGGTGCACCGTCTCATAGTTGGCCACCAGCTTGACGGGCACGGACAGCGCGCCGTCGAGCAGGGTCGCGCGCATCGCCATTTCAGCCAGCGACACCCCCAGCGCCTGAAAGGATTGCCCAGCGATCATCCAGCGATCGCCCGGCATGAGCGGCCGGGGAGCTTGGCCGCGCAGCTGCAGGGTCCAGCTGGTGTCGCCGGTGTTCCACAGCCACGCCGCAGCTTCGCCGACAAACTGCCGCACCAGCGCCGGCTGCGGATCGATCACCAGCGAGCTGACGCCGACCAGAATCTGTCGCGGCAGCAATTCGCCTTCAATCGCAAGGACCTGGGATGGCAGGCGCAGCTCGTCAACCTGCAGGGCAAAACCGCGCGCGAGCTCAATGCGCTGGCCCACCGCCAGATCCCACTCGGTCCGCGCCTGGCCCTCCACTACAAAGCGACCGCGCAAGGCCAGCAGGCGAAACACGTCGCCGCGCAGACTGACGAGCGCATGGGCTTCAGAAATCCGCGGATCGTCCAGATGCAGGTGCGCCGCGGCCGATCGACCGATGAGCTCGCCCGGTCCGACCACCGCTGTCGCGCCATCCGGCAATGTAAAGCAAACTCCAGGACCCATCGCGCCAAGCTACCGCAGCCGACCCGGCCAGAAAAATGTCTCTGCCGTTATATAGGCGGCGGCGTAGCTCTACAACTTGACGTACTCGAACTCAAACTCGTTGCTGTTGATGCCTTTCTTGGGCGGGGCGATCCAATTGGCGATCTTGCCCTGCTCGTGAACCGGCTTCATGATCGAGCGCAAGTAGGCGCGGTCGGCCTCGGTCGGCAGCCACGTCGTGCGGTGGGCCTCAAACTCTTCCGCGCTGATCATCTCACCAGCCGGATTGAAGGTCGCCGCCGCGTAAATGCCCTGGTGGCGGTGGAAACGGCCGCTCGGCAGGGTGACCTCAAAGTCCACCCCCTCGTTCTGCACCACTTTGCTCCAGCGGCGGATGGCGTTGCGGCAGTCCTCAATGTAGTCCTCGCGCAGGACTTCATTCATCGCGTTGCGCAGCTCGATCTCTTCCGCGACCAGCTGGCCATTGCGCGGCATCAGCAGGGTCTTGGTCTGGTTCAGCGCGGTGTGCTCTTCAAAGCGCCGCTCTTCGTCAAAGCGCCCCTTGAGGCCCGCGGCAAAGAAATCCGCAGCGTTGCTGGAGACTTCTGAGCCAAAAAGGTCCAGGCAGTAAGAGAACCAGAAGTTGATGAACTTCTGCACCGTCAACAGGTCGATGCCGCCTTGAGCGCGGGCGTCGCCGTTGGGATCTTCGCGGGTCAACTGTGCGGAACGGCGGAGGATGCGCTCCAAGCCGGTGTCGCCCACGAACATGTGGTGTGCTTCTTCCGTCAGCATAAAGCGGCAGGTGCGGCTCAGCGGGTCAAAGCCGGACTGGGCCAACGAGGCGAGCTGGAACTTGCCGTCGCGGTCGGCGAACATGGTAAAGCAGAAGAAACTCAGCCAGTCATCGCAGGTCTGGTTAAAGGCGTCCAGGATGCGCGGTTTGTCCTGATCGCCTGAGCGCCGCGCGAGCAATTCCTCCGCCTCATCGCGGCCTTCTGCGCCAAAGTAGTTGTGCAGCAGGTAGACCATCGCCCAAAGGTGCCGGCCTTCTTCTACATTGACCTGAAACAGGTTGCGCAGGTCGTAGAGGCTGGGGGCGGTCTGGCCCAGGCGCCGCTGCTGCTCGACCGAGGCCGGCTCGGTATCGCCTTGGGTCACGATGATGCGCCGCAGGACGTTGCGGTACTCGCCCGGCACTTCTTGCCACGCCGGTGCGCCCATGTGGTCGCCAAACGGCACCCTGCGGTCCGGCACCTGATCGGCTAGGAAAATGCCCCAGCGGTAATCCGGCATCTTGACGTAGTCAAAGTGCGCCCAGTCGTCGCCAGAAACACCAATCGCGGTGCGAAGGTAGACGTCCTTGGCTTGGAAGCCCTCTGGGCCCATCTCGCTCCACCAATCGAGGTAGCGCGGTTGCCACTGCTCCAAAGCGCGCTGCAAGCGGCGATCGGCGGCGAGGTTGACGTTGTTGGGAATCTTGGCCTGCAGGTCAAATTGCGACATCCAGATCTCCGGGTGGGGCGGGCAGGTCGGTAAAGGGGGCGGTGCACAAACTTGGAACGAACGTACCAGAAGCGCCGCGGCCTGTCGAGTCCACCGCGAGGGACCGAGCACACTTTGGCGAATTATACTCGTGGGATCATCGATTTGCCGTAAGGGGGGGATGGGCAATGGCTTGCGCTCCACCCCTTGGTGCGGCATCCTACGCGGCCTTAGCGGTGGCCGGAACGGGCGACCCAAGGACCCAACATGGCAGGACTGGAGACCGCGGTGATGTTGGCCGGCGGCATGGGCTCGCGCCTGGCGCCGTTGACGGCGATCATCCCCAAGCCACTGGTGCCCATTGACCGCGAAGCGATTGCCGAGGTGCTGTTGCGCCAGCTGGCGGCTCGCGGGGTAGGGCGGGTCATCGTCTCTGTGGGCTACTTGGGCCATCTGATCCAAGCGGTTTTGGGCGACGGTGAGCGCTTTGGCCTGCAGGTCGAGTACCAACGCGAAGACACGCCGCTGGGCACTGTAGGGCCGCTGTGGCTGATTGAAGACCGCTTGCCCCAAGACTTTTTGGTGCTCAACGGCGACGTGCTCAGCGACATCGATTTTGCCGCGCTGCTGCAGGCCCACCGCGTCACGGGCCACACCTTGACGGTCGCGACCTACCCCAAGCAGGTCAAAGTCGATCTGGGGGTGCTGGAGACGGCGGCGGACGGCTGTGTGAGCAGTTTTGTCGAGAAGCCTACGTACGATTTCAACGTCAGCATGGGCGTTTATGCTATGAATCGTAAGGTATTAAATTACTTTACCAAGGGCCAGAAGTTCGGCTTTGACGAGCTGGTGCTGGCCATGCTCGCGGCGAAGGATCCGGTCGGCACGTTCAATTGGGGCCACGGCCGTTGGCTCGATATCGGCCGGCCAAGCGACTACGCCATCGCCCAGGAGCGCTTTGCCGCCGAGCGCGAGTTCTATCTGCCCGATCTGCCCATCCTGCGGTAGTTTTGGCCGCCCGGCCCCTGTGTTACGCTCGCTCTCACACCCAACGCTGCGATGGACCGGGGAGGTTCGCCAGCGTTGACCTGTGGATGCGAAGCGCTGGGGGAGACATGGCGGACTCAAGGTATTTACGGCAGATCGCTGCGATTTTGACGGCGGGGGCCCTCTCGGCCGCCTGCGGCACCGCCACGGACACGGCGGGTGGCGGAGGATCCAGCCTGCCCACCGATAGCGGCTCCACCCCTGTTGACACGGCGGGCGCTCAAGACGCGACCTCAGGCGCCGACACTGCGGCGGTGGATGCGGCGGGTCAGGACAGCGGCTCTGGCGACACGGCTGCCCCAAAGGACACCGCGGTAGTCGACACCGGCTCGTCCAGCGACTCCACCGGACCCAGCGACACCAACCTGACCGACATCAGCCCCGGCGACATCAGCACTGGTGACGCGGTCAAGGACGGCGACGGCGGCGCCAGCAGCTTTACCTGTACCAGCGACAGCCAGTGTGCCGGCATCGTCTTTTCCACCTGCAGCACCGCCAAGTGCGTCAGCGGCAGCTGCTTGCTCACCAGCGCGGGGGACGGTACCGCGTGCAGCGTCGCCGGTCCGTGCGGCGGCAGCGGCAATTGCAAGAGCGGCCAGTGCGCCTTTGCCTCGGCCTGCGCGCCCAAGGCCTGTACGCCCGTCGCGCTAAAATGCGGCGACAAGATCACCCTTTCTGCAGCGAGCATGGGCGCTTCAGTGTTTAGCACCTATCCCTGCGCTCCTGGCAAGTGGACCGGCGGCGACAAGGTGTACGACCTCGCCAGCGACACCACGCAGATCGCGGCGATCGAGCTCGCCGGCACGGGCACCTGGACGGTGGGCGAAATTTCCGCAGAGACGCTCTGCAATTCCGCGACCTGCCCCCACGCCAGCGGCGCCAAACTGCAGCTTGGCCTGCAGCCCAAGAAGGTTCGCCGCTTGGTCGTCGACAGCCAGGGCGGCGGCAGCGTCACGCTCAGCGTCACCTGCTCCACCAGCAACACCGGCTGCGGCAACGGCAAATGCGGGACTGACGAAGCTTGCTGGTCTTGCCCCAAAGACTGCGGCGCGTGCACCACCTGCGGCGACGGCAAGTGCGACGTGACCAAGATGGAGACCTGCGCTTCTTGCGCCAAGGACTGCGGCGCGTGCAAAGACGCGTGCCCCGCGGGAAGCACCAAGGGCTGCAAGGACAACCCGTGCGAGGCCTGTGTGTGCGCCACGGACGCGTTCTGCTGCGAGACTTCCTGGGATTCGGTCTGCGCCAATGAGTGCACCTCGTGCAATACCTTGGTCTGCGGCGACGGCAAGTGCACGGAAGAAGAGAAGGATCTGGGCTGCGTGCAGGACTGCCCCAAGGCGGCCTCCTGCGGCGACGGCACCTGCAGCGGCTCTGAGACCTGTACCAGCTGCGCGAAGGATTGCGGCATGTGCGCAGGCAAGGCCAGCAGCTACTGCGGCGACAACAAGTGCGACAGCAATGAGAATTGCGCCGCTTGCCCCCAGGACTGCGGCAAATGCGGCGATTTTGCCTGTATCTGCAAAGACGACAGCTACTGCTGCAAGACCAAGTTCGACTCGACCTGCAACACCGCGTGCGGCAAATGCGCCGGCGGACTGTGCCCGGTGGCCAGCTGCGGCGACGGCCTGTGCAACGGCGGCGAGTCCTGCGACAGCTGCAGCAGCGACTGCGGCACCTGCAAGTGCGGCGACGGCGTGTGCACCGCGGGCGAAGACTGCAGCAAGTGCGCCAGCGACTGCGGCGCGTGCAAGTGCGGCGACGGCAAATGCACCGCGGGCGAAGACTGCGCCACCTGCGCCGGCGACTGCGGCGGCCCGTGCAAGTGCGGCAACGGCAAATGCGAACCGGGGGAGACGGCGACGAGCTGCGCGGCCGACTGCGCGGTGTCCACCGGCTGCAAGAACAAGTGCGGCTCGTCAACGCCCAGCAAAGAGGCCAACGGCACCAGCTGCTACTGCGACGACTACTGCGTAGAAAGCGGCGACTGCTGCGACGACTTCGCCACGTACTGCCCGTAGTTCCGCTCGATGGACCGGGGCCTTGGCTGTTGTGCTCAGGGCCCCGGCTGTCAGACCTCTTTGCGCCGCGACAGCGCGATCCACACCGCCACCAGCGTCGCCGCTAGACCGTACCAAGTCGCGGCGTACTCAATGTGTTTGGACGGCTGCGGGTGGATCGGGTACTCGTAGCCGTCGAGCGGCAGCTTGGTCAAGTCCACCGGATTGCCCATCGCCTGTTCGCCCGCGTCCAGCATCAGCTGCGGGTCCAAGCCCTGGATCTTCTTGGCGAGCGCCGCCGGATTGGCCACCAGCCACACTTCGCGGTCTTGGTGCTGCGAGACCGGCAGCATGTCCGCCTGCACATCGCTGACTTGGCGCAACCGGCCGCTGAGCATCACGCTGTTTTGCGCCTTGAGCGACGCCAAGTAGCTGTCGAGCTTATCGATCGGCACCCAGCCCAGGTTGACCAGCACGCGCGCATGCGGCCCGCTCGCCACTTGCAGGGGCGCCAAGATGCCCCAGCCGCGCTGACCGAGCTTGTAGCGCGCCGTTAGCAGCCGCACCTGGCCGATGTCGATCTGGCCGCGCAGCGAAGCCCGGCGAAAATGCAGGGTCGCCAAGCGGTTATTCTCCGGCCCGGCGACGTCGAGCGTGGTCACGGCCGGCAGTTGGTCGTGTTGGCGGCGGTACTCTTCTACCTTGGCCGAGGTCTCGCCATACCGCCGCGCCTGCCAATTGCCCAGGCCAATCAACACCCCCAGCATGGGGATCGCCAGCAAGGTCGGGATCAGCCGCGGGCGAAAGCGGCGCTGGGGCTTGGCCGCGGGGGCATCAGTAGCCATAAATACTCCTTGGCATCAGGGCGTTGGCGGATGGTCGGCCAGCCACTGCATGGCATTCGCCAGGCTCTTGACCCCGGCGGCGTCGCGATCATACAGGCCGCGCAGGTGACCCTGCTGGTCGACCAGCACAAACCGCAGGCTGTGGGCGGTGTCCAGCGGCGTCGGCTCGGTCGTGGCCGTCTGCTCCGACGGCGTGCCGGTGACGCGGTCGCGGCGCACGATCGGCTGCATAAAGCCCTGGATCACCAGCCTCTCCATCGCCTCGTATTCGCCGGTCAGAAACTGCCAGGTCCGGTGATCGGCGCCATATTTCTTGCCAAATTCGCGCAGAACTTCTGGCGTATCGGTCATGGGGTCCACTGAGATCGAGACGATCGCCAGCTTGCGCTTGGCCGCCTCTGGGCCCAGCAGGTCTTGCAGCTGCCGCGTCGCTTTGGCCAGCGGCGGACACTCGGTCGGGCAGGACGTGAACAGGAAGTTGACCGCCCACACCTGGCCGCGCAGGCTCTGGTCCGTCATAGGCTTGCCGTCTTGATCGATGAGAGAAAACGGCGGCACCACGCCCAGATCCGTGAGTTCCGCGGGGGCCTTGGTGCAAGCGAGGGGCAGCAGCAACGCCGTCAGCGCCAGCAGCCACAGAATTGACCGGCGGGCAATCATTAAAAACCTCTTGTGTTATGGAGCTTTGGCCCAAGGATCTGCCGGCAGTGGCCCCGTCAGGCTGTGCAGAAAGGCCAACAGCTCGGCGTCTTCAACCCCTCCGCCCAGCTTGCGAAGGGTCAATTCGCGATGGCCTGCGCGCGGTTGGCCGGGCAGGGTGCGATAGAACGCCAGCACCTCGGGGAGCGTGGCGAACTGCCCAGCGTGCATGTACGGCGCTGTGCGGTCGACATTGCGCAGGCTAGGCGTCTTAAACGCGCCCAGGAAATCCTCAAACAACGGGTTGAGATACTTGAGCTCTTTGCAGTCTTTGGCGTCGCTGTAGGCCTCACCGCAGCGGAACGGATCCTGCTTGACCAGCCCTGCGCCGCGGCCGCGCCCCGCATCGACCCCTGGCAGCAACACCCCTTCTGCAGTTTTTGCCTGGGGAATCCCAAGGTTGTGAAAGCCTTTGTCTGTCAACAGCGGGCCGTTGTGGCAATCGACGCAGCCAGCTTTGCCGACAAACGCCCTAAGGCCGCGCCGTGCCTCGCTATTGAGGTGGCCGCCGCCCTGGGGATCCCCGGCTTTGAGCGCCGCCACGTAGCGGTCAAACGGCGCCGGCTGAGGCAGGAGCTTGCGCTCATAGGCCTCCAAAGCCTTGCCCACATTGGCAAAAACGCCGTTTACTGCGGTCTGATCGTCGGGAAGCATCGCCGCCCAGGCCCGCGCGTGCGGGTGCTCGCGGTCGAGGTCCACCGGTCGCCCATGAGGCGGAAAGCGCTGCGCCTGTTCTAGCGGCGGCAGAGGGCCAAAAATCTCTTGGTAGGGCTGGCGATAGAACTGCGCGATCAGGTGGGCCAGGGCCAAGCGGTCCAGCCCGTGCTCCGCCTCTGCTTCCAGCGGCCCCATCGCCTGGGCCCACGCGCTGTCTTTGCGCCCATCCAGGAACAGGAAGGGCCACCAGGCCGTGCCCATCGCGGTGGGGGCATTGCGCGCCGTCTGCCCCACGCCTTTGGCCTGCATCAGCCCGTCTGTAAAGTACAATTCCGGCTTGTGGCAGGTCGCGCAGGCCACCTTGCCGTTGGCCGACAGCCGCTGGTCAAAGAACAGCCGATGGCCCAAGCGCGCGGCGCGTTCGTCGTCGGCAAAGCGGTTGCCCGGGCTGGGTGGCGGCGGAGGAATCGGCGAAAGACTATGGATCTGGCGCAATTCTGCGGGGCTCCAGGCGGCGTCGGCGTCGGATGGGCCGCAAGAGGCAAGGGCGCCGATCCCCGCCAGCGCAGTCAGAGCTGCGGCAGAAGCGCGGAGGAGGCTAGCGATCTTCATGGCTTTATTGTCCTGGGACAGCCTCAGGCGGCTGGACGAACGGCAGCTCGACCTCGTCGGTCCCTTGAGCGGTGGTGATCTTGACGTGCAGCATCCAATTGCCGTGCATGTGCAGCTTCATGCCTTCTGCGCGCCACTTGGCGGGGTTGACCTGCTTGGTCTCTGGGTCCGTCATCATGCCGTGGCGGTGCTCGGGCATCGTCGCGTCCACGGCAACCTTGGCGTCCCCCGGCAGGGGCGAGCCATCGGCCAGGTTGGCTAGGGCGTCGATACCAAACATTTCACCGACTTGTGGAACAGTAAAGCGCAGCTTGGCCGCGTACTTGCCGCTCTTTGAGGTGCCGCCCAGCTCGACCGGCGTGCCGACAAGCGGTGCCCCCTGGCCGGCCTTTGGAGCCTCTGCGGCGGCCTCTGCCGGTGTCGCTGCGGCTGCCGCCGGAGCGGCTGGTGCCGCTGCTGCGGACGGCGCGGCCGGGCTTGGCGCTGCGGGGGCTGCGGCCTTTTGGCAGGAAGCCAGCGCCGCCATCGAGGCCAATGCGCACACCGCCGCCCCCAAATTCTTTAGGGATCGACTAGATAATTCACGCTTCATGCTCTACCTGCTCGCCAGCGCGATCACGCGCCGGGGATTGCTGCGCCGGGCTGGTCATCGGGCAATAGCTCCGTGCCCGTTACGCGGGGATCGCCTTCTACGGGCGGAGCTGCCTTGAGCCGCGCTGCCCGCGCTTGATCGATCGAGGCAATGCCCGTCAAGCCCTTCTTGGGCGTGCCCTTGTGCACCCACTGCCAAAACACCCGGCCCATGCCAAACCACATCAGGCCGCCGCCGGGCATCCACATCAGCATGCCGCCGGTCTGCTGGTCGCTCATCACGTCCAGGCCCCAGGCGCGCGGCTGGCGGGCGTAGAAGTCGTAGATCACGCTGTTCCAAAGGCTAATGATCAGCCCCAGGGTCTTCATGCCAAACATGTTGGTAAACACGAACAGCATGCGCCGCGGGTAGCTGAGCCGCAGCTCCGGAAGGGGGGCAATGACCACAAACCAGAACACCACGGCGGTAAACAGGAAGCACAAGTGCTCCACAATGTGCGCCCAGTGGACCTCCAGCGCGAAGTTGTAGGCGGCCGGGATATGCCAGCCCCACATCGCACCGTTGAACATCAAGAACGCCACCAGCGGTCGGGTGACAAACGCGGCGAAGCGCTTCATGCCCGGCAGCTCATGCAGGGCCCGCCACAGCCACTCGGGAATCGAAAGGATCATCAGCGGCGCCCAAACCAGCTGCATCAGCACGTGCTGAACCATGTGGGCGCTGAACAGCAGTTCGTCGGCCAAGTGGTGCAGGGGCCCGTCCAGGCTCAGGTACAGCAGCACCAGCGAGCCGTAGAAAAGCTGAATTCGCCAGGGATCCACCGGCTTTTCAGATAGTCCGGCCTTGCGCCGCCACGGACCGATCGCCCAGCCGTACCAGGCGCCAAAGGCGATGCAGCCGATCAGCAGCGACTCGTGGAAGTCCCAGACCAGCCAATCCCAACCCGCAATGAGGTCGACATTGGCGCGGCCTTGAATCAGGTTGCCGGGGTGGGCCCAAGCGGGCAGGGCGATCAGCAGACCCAGCGCCAGCACGGCCATCAGGGGCAGCCAGAGGCCCGGGGGCGTCAGGGTACGACGCTCCAAGCGCAGTAGACCGGGAAGGCGAAGGGGCCGCTTCCCGCCAAAGGTCTTCATCAATCGTTCACCGGGTCGCCGACGCACGGCTGGCCGCCGGGGGCATTGCTGCCCTTGAGGCTCTTGACGTAGTACACAACCTGGCGAATCTCTTCGCCCTTCATCGAGGCTGACCAGGCCGGCATCTTGCCGCCGTTCTGACCCTTGCCGACGGTCATGTACAGATCCTTGAACGATCCGCCGTACTTGTAGCAGTTGTCGGTCAGGTTGAAGCCGAGGTTGGCCACGCCCTCGCCGGCCTTGCCGTGGCACGCCGCGCACTTCTCGTCAAAGAGCTTGTGGCCCTCTGCAAAGTTCTTGGTCTTGGCCTCCGTAAAGGCGGCCAGGAACTTGTCATCGGCCAGCGGCGCCTCAAAGTTGGGGCCCTTGGTCGGCGCGACATAGCCCGAGCGGACGTCAATCGCGGTGGCGGCATAGCCCTCGCCAAACGGCCGGAAATTGACCATCGACAGCGTGGTCACCAGCGGGAACAGCAGCACCGCAAGCACCAGCGGCGAAATAAACAGGAACTGGTACACCTTGCGGTCGCCGCGCAAGTGCATGAACTCGCCGACCACCGCGCCAAACTTGGCCACCGACAGCAGCACCAAGAGCGGCTTCCAGACCGGCTTAATCGGATTCCAGATGTCTGGATAATCCTTGAGGAAGGGCAGGGCGAGCTCCACGGCCGTGATGATCGTCAGGATCACCCCCAGGCGGATGTACATGCCGCGATGGGAGTGGTAGTGCCCTGTTTCTGAGGAATTGGCGTGCATGTCGGTACCGTGCGTGGGGTTGGCGTGGGTCGAGTGCGCGTCGCTTCCGTGGTTCATTTGATGAACTCCAACAGGTAGACGAACGTGAAGATGACGATCCAGACGATGTCGACAAAGTGCCAGTACAGACCGGCGACTTCAACGCTCACGGGCAGGCGCTGGGTGTTGAGCTTGCCCTGCTGGATCAGCGTGGCGAGCATGGTCAGCCAGATCACGCCGATGGTCACGTGGGCGCCGTGAAAGCCGGTCATCACGTAGAACGTCGAGCTGAACAGCGAGGTCGAAAGCCCAAGGCCCAAGTGGACAAAGTGGGCGAACTCGTACACCTGAAAGCCCACGAACGACGCGCCCAGCAGCGCGGTCATTAGCAGGTAGTTGCGCGCACCGTTCTTGTTGCCCATCTTCATCGAGTCGACGGCCAGGGCCATGGTCAGCGACGACATCAGCAGCAAGAACGTGGAGATCGACGTGATGCCGATCGAGAACACGTCTTCTGGCAGCGGCCCGGCCAAGCTCTTGCCGTGATAGAAGAAGTAGGTGCCGATCAGCGAGCCGAAGAACATGCACTCGGAGCCCAGGAACGCCCACATCGCCAGCTTGATGTTGGGCAGGCCCAGAAAGTTGTTCTCGACAGTCGCCGGATGACCGTGGTCGTGGTCGGCGATGTGCTCTGCGTGGGCGAGCTCTGCGCTCATTCAAGGCCTCGCGTTCAGAAAAGAGAGACTGAGTTAGCTCTGAGGAATCAAGGGGCTAGGCAGCGGGGCACCAGCGGACCGCTCGCCAACGTCGCAACGGAGTTACACGGGTTCTGACACCCAAGCGTACACGGAGCCGATAATCGTCACGCCGCCCAGGACCGAGAGGATCCAGATGAACGGAATCACGTTGAACATCAGCAGACCCAGCACCAGCATCAGCGCGCCGGTGGACACCCACAGCGGCTTCCACGAGTACGACGGCATGTGAATGTGCTCGGCCTCAGAAGGTACGGGAATCTCTAGGCCTTCCGTGTGCTTGTGGTCAAACAGCGGCCGCTCAGAGAACACCACGGGGGTGAAGTCAAAGTTGTGGACCTTGGGCGGCGACTCGGTCATCCACTCCAAGGTGTTGGCGTCCCACGGATCGCGACCCGCGGTCTTGCCGTTCTTGTAGCTGCTGAACAGGTTGTAAACCATCACCAATGCGCCGGCGGTCATAAAGAACACGCCGATGGTGGCGATGTAGTTGTCGGTGTTCCAACCCGCGTCGGCCGGGTAGGTGTAGATGCGCCGGGGCATACCGCGGTTGCCCAGGTCGTGCATCGGCCAGAAGGTCAGGTTGGTGCCGATGAGGAACAGCCAGAAGTGCAGCTTGCCCAGGAATTCCGACATCATTTTGCCGGTGATCTTGGGGAAGTAGTAGTAGATGCCAGAGAACAGGCCCTGCAGGGCGCCGCCGACCAACACGTAGTGAAAGTGCGCGACCACAAAGTAGGAATCGTGCTGCTGCAGGTCCAGCGGGGCGTTGGCGTGCATGACGCCCGACAGACCGCCGATGGTGAACATGGGGATAAACGAGATGGCGAACATCATCGGCACGGGGAAGCTGAGCTTGCCGCCCCACAAGGTGCCGAGCCAGTTGAAGATCTTGACGCCGGTGGGGATGGCAATGACCGCCGTGGTGGCGGCAAACACCGCGTCCGCGATGGGGCCCATGCCGGCGGTGAACATGTGGTGACCCCACACGCCAAAGCCGACAAAGCCGATGAAGATGCCCGAGAAAATCACCGCGTGCTGGCCAAACAGCGGCCGGCGAGAGAACACCGGCAGCACCTCAGAGACGATGCCCATCGACGGCAGGATCAGCACGTACACTTCCGGGTGGCCAAACAGCCAGAACAGGTGCTGCCACAGCTGCGGGTCGCCGCCCATGTTGACCTGGTAGAACACCGTGCCAAAAGTGCGGTCAAAGGCCAGCAGAATCAGGCCCACGGCCACCGGCGGGAACGAGAAGGCCAGCAAGAACTGGATGACGAGCATCATCCACGCCAGCACCGGCACGCGCATCAGGGTCATGCCCGGGGCGCGCAGGTTGAGGATCGTCACCACAAAGTTGACGCCCGCGACCATCGACGAGACGGCCAGCAAGGTCAGGCCCGCCCACCAGAAATCGATGGCCATGCCCGGGTGCGCGCCGCGGCTGGTCAGCGGGGCATAGCCCGTCCATCCGGCCGACGGGAATTCGGCAAAGATCAGCGAGGCGTTGAGGATCAGCGAGCCGAACAAGAACGTGTACCAGCTAAAGGCGTTGAGACGCGGAAAGGCCACGTCGCGGGCGCCAATCATCAGCGGCACAAAGTAGTTGCTGAAACCGGCGATGAGCGGCATGACGGCGAGGAACACCATGGTGGTGGCGTGCATCGTCACCAGGCCGTTGTAGGTATCGCCCACAAACAGGTCCTGGTCCGGCTTCATCAGCTGTAGGCGGAAGAGCAGGGCCTCCAGACCGCCGACGAGCAGGTACACAAGCCCCGCGGTGCCATAGAGGATGCCGATCTTCTTGTGATCGACGGTCGTCAGCCAGTCCACCAGACCGGTCTTTACAGGCCGTTCCATGTGGTAGACGGGCTCTTGGGCCTGGGCGAAATCGGCAACTGATGCCATTGCGATCTCCTCTCTTCGGTCGTGCGGCGCTACAAGCTGGTAGGCTGCGTGGGTCCAGTCGCGGAAGATGGGGCCGTGCTGGCGCGGCTACTTCAGGCTGTACAGGTAAGTGGCGATGGCCTTGGCCTCGTCCGGGGTGAGCCCCAGATCGGGCATCTTGGAACCGGGCTTAATCGCCGAGGGCTTGCCGATCCATTTCTGCAGGTTTTCCACACTGTTGGGCAGGGTGGCTGCGGCGATGGTCATGCGACTGCCGACGTGCGACAGGTTGGGACCGCTGGTGGCGGCGCGGATCGCCGTGTCGAACTGGCCCTTGACGATGTGGCAGGTCGCGCAAGTCTTTTCGCTGAACAACTTGGCGCCTTTCTCGATCTCAGCGCTGGCTGGCTTGGCCGCGTCGGCGAGGTTGGCTTTGACCCAGCTGTTGTAGCTCTCGATCTTCACTTTCTTGCCCGAACCCTGGGGATATTCGACTTCCGTCTCCTTATCCAGAGCGTGGACGACCAGCTTGGTCCCCATCAACGCGTGCGAAGCGCCGCAGAGTTCTGCGCACTGGCCGTCGTAGATGCCGACCTCGCGCGGGGTCACAAACATCGGATAATTGCGCCCCGGGGTAGCGTCGCGCTTGCCGCCCAGCCGCGGCACCCACCAGGCGTGAATGACGTCGGCCGAGGTCATGTTGAGGTGCATCGTGGTGTTGACCAGCACGTGCAGCTCGTTGGCCGTGTGGAGCCCGGCGGCGATGTCGTTCTTGTAGTCGAATTCCCACCACCACTGCTTGCCGGTCACGTCGACTTCGACCACCCGGGTGTTCGCGTCTGGGCGCTTGGAGAGGGTGAAGACGCCGGCGAGCATGGGCACGGTGGTGCCGATGACGATCAGGGTCGGGATCGCCGTCCAGATCACCTCGAGCTTCATGTTGCCGTGATTCTGGGGCGGAAGGGTGTCATCCCCTTCGCGGCGCTTGAATTTCACCAGCGCGTAGGCCCAGATCGCCGCGACCACCACCATAATGGCGATGTCGAGATACAGCAGCAACTGATAGAAGAAGGTGCTGATGTCGCCTTCGCCGCTGATGGGGGCGTGGGTGTTGCGCGGCGCCAGTTCGCTGCTGCAGCCGCCGAGGCCTTGGGCGGCGAGGGCCAGCGCGGAGAGAGCCAACACCTTGACGAGCGGACGACCCATAAACTGGTGCATGCGCGCCAGAGGGCTGGAGCTGGTCAGGCTGGAGGTGCCGTGGCAAGCCGAGACGACAGGGGCTTTGTGGGGCATGGTTTGGATTCCGTTGCGGTTTCGTCGAAACGGTTCGCGTTTCGTGCGGTTCGCGGCGGGCGCGGTGCCAGGTGGGGGCGGTTCCGGGCGACGGGTGAGGCAGAGCTTGGGGCGCTGCCGCAAACCGGCGCAAGGGCCGTCTCCATCGGGCGGCCGCAAGGGGTTGCGGGGCCGTGTTGGGTAGCGTGGCTGCCGAGACCGCGCACGCGGCGCAGAGTGTACGGCATTTGTCACAGAAGGTCGACCCCACCCGTCAAGGATTTTCTCGAGTAGGCCCTTAGCGCGCGGTTCAGAGGGTTATTGGCGGGCAGCAAACGGGAGGTTGACTGCGGGTGCATATCGGCATGTCGCTGATGATATGGAGAAATCGCCGAATTTAGCGGCTCAAGGCAGCAACAGATCGATTGCCATGGCCGTGAACAGCAGGTGCAAGTAAGCCAGCGAGGCAAAGAAGGTTGATCGCGCCAGCTTGTCACCGCCAAAGCGGTATAACTGCAGGCACTTCCACACAAACCATCCGCTGACAACCGCGGCAAAGGCGCCGTAACCGACGCTCAGGTGGCGCGTCAGAGCGGGCAAGACCGCAAAGGGCACGATGGCGGTGGCGTACTGCACCATGCGCAGGCGAGTGAATTCGTCGCCGTGCGTCAGGGGGAGCATGGGAAAGCCGGCGTGCTGATACTCATTTTTGCGAAACAGCGAGATCGCCCAAAAGTGCGGCGGCGTCCACAGAAACACGATCGTGAACAGCGTAAAGCTCATTAGGCCGATCCGCCCATGGAGCGCGGCGTCGACGATCAGCGGGGGAGCGGCCCCGGCGGCACCGCCGATCACGATGTTCAGCGGCGTGCGCGGCTTGAGCCAGATCGTGTAGCCAAAGACGTAGAAGGCGATGGTGAGGGCGCCGGCCAAGGCCCCTTCCCAACCGCCGCTGATAAAGAGCAGGGAGCAGCCGGAAATCGTCAAGAACCAAGCCCACATCAGCGCTTGTTGTGGGGTCACTGCGCCGGTGGGCAGGGGCCGCTGGGCGGTGCGTTCCATCAGCTTGTCGCGATCGCGCTCGAGCCAAGCGTTGAACACGGAGCTGGCGCTGGCGGCCAGGGCGATTCCGGCAAGGATCAGGGAGGACTGGGCCCAGCCGGGCCAAATGCCGTCGTCGATCGCCAGAGCTGGCAGGCCGGTAAAGAACACCAGACCGACCACAGACGGCCGGGTGGTGGCCAATAGGCTCCGCCAGAAGCTGACGGGCTTGGCCGCTCGCTCCAGATCTGCCGCATGTGGGGTGGCCTGTGGTGCTTCCGGCGCCGACGGACCTTGGGCAGTGTCCGGGTCAACCACGGGCGCCACAAGGCTTTCTGCGTAGTCAGCCCCGGCGATAGGGGCTTGCGTGGGTGAGTTGGCGGGGCTCATCGGACCTCAGCGACCGCGCCGCAAGGGCCCCTGTTGTAGCGGTCGCCGCAGCGGCTGTCCAGGCTGCGGGCTCAAACCCCAGCCGCGTCAAAGAAAAACCCCTGAGGGGATGTGAAAGAACGGCGGTCCAGAGCTCTCGCCGCTCAGAACGACCAACGTTGTCACTAGCTGTTCGTTCACATCCAGAATATTTTCACAGGGTAATTGCTATTCCCACCAACGCTCATCGCCGTCGTCTTCGCCGGCTTCATCGGTGTCGACGTCATCGATGTCGAGATCGTCGTCATCCTCTAGGCCATCGCGCTTGGGCCGCGGGGTGCCTTCTTCGTCCAGATCCTTCTCCAGATCCTCTTCCGCTTCCTCATCTTCTTCGTCGTCGACCGCGTAGTCGTCGTCGTCAAAGTTCAGCTCGCGCTCCACCTCTTCGTCCTCATCCTCGTCGTCGTCGTCGTCGTCGTCGAATTCCTCGTCGTCGTCGTCGTCCTCGTCGTCGTCCTCGTCAAAGTCATCGTCGTCCCAGTCGTCGTCATAGGCGGCGGTCAAGGGCAAAGAGGCGTTCGCAGCGGTGGGCGCGAGGCGGGCATCTTCAAAGGCAGTCATCAGCGGATTGAGCGACATGGCGACTCCTGGTCGGGCGTGGGTGAGGCAGCAGGCGCAAGGGCCGCGATTGCCGTTGAAGCGGCTTGTGCCGCAACTCGGGGCGCCTTGCAAGGGGGGGCCCTGTGTCCGTTGGAGCGGTGTGCTACCGACGACTCACAGAAGGTCGTAAATACAGCAGGTCAAGAGATCTGCAGATTGCCGCTTGCGTGTCACGGTTTGGCAGGACTGCTCTATGGCTCGCGGCGGCATCAGAAGCGCTGATCGCCAGGGCGCTCTGCCCAGCCGAGCCAATCTGCGCTAGGCTCTCCGAGTGCACCGCCCGACCATCGGCGCGGCAAAGGCGAGGTCGCAATGAAAACG
>JBIKTV010000315.1:0-6881 GCA_044347905.1 Myxococcota bacterium | reverse complement strand
CAGGTCCAACAAGACTCTCGACTGCTCACGCCGCCGCATTACTTCGTTCGCGGCTGTGTTTGGTCAGGGCCAGCAAGACCCTCGACTGCTCACACCGCCGCATTACTTCGTTCGCGGCTGGGTTAGGTCAGGGCCAGCAAGGCTCTCGACTGCTCACGCCGCCGCATTACTTCGTTCGCGGCTGGGTTAGGTCAGGGCCAGCAAGGCTCTCGACTGCTCACGCCGCCGTATCACTCCGTTCCCGGCGGGCCATCGCCCTGGTCGCTGACACCATTTGAAATTGACAAGTGAAAACGACGTGAAGGGGTAGAAGGTAAAGGAGGAAGGGGTGCAGGGGAGGGAAACTTTAGGGCGAAGGGGCTTTGCCCCTCGGCCCTATGGTTCCCTCCCTTGCAAAACTCTGCGATGAAAGGAAAAAACCACTTTCGCCCGGAGGGCGGATCCGCCTTGGCAAGATCAACCCCAACGCCTGTCGGCAGAAAAGACCTGCCGTCTACGCACTAATCCGGCGCGGCGAGCAAGCCAATCGGCTGCAACCCCTCAAGGGCTTTGGCGATCTTCTTCTTGAGATTGGTCTCGATCTGCCGCACGCGCTCGCGGGAGATGCCAAACTCATCGCCAATGTCCTGGAGGGTGACCTCCTGGTCCGCCAGCAACCGCTTGTTGAGAATGGCAATCTCTTTGTCATTCAGATGATCGCGCAACGTCTTGAGCCGCCCGGCCACGAGAGAACTGACCTCGGCGCTGGCGAACTGCTCTTCGGTGCTGGGCCCGGGCGAGGCCATCGTCTCCGACAACGTCATGCGCCCGTCGTCGCCAATATTGGCGTCGAGGTTGAGATCGTGCCGAGCCGCGTGCGCGGCCCGCCGCCACTCTTCGACTTCGCTCTCGCGCGGCGTGCGCGCAGCCGGTCGCGCCGGACGGGCCCCCTGAATCACCTCGGCGGCGATCAGGAAGGTCTCGTCGTCCTCCAAACCGTGGTCGTCGACGACGATCTCGACCTCGGCATCGCCAATTTCGACCGCGCCATCGCCGCCTGCGACGTCAGCCGACTGGGCGCGATCATCGCCAATGATCTCCCCGTCTAGGGCCTCCGGATCGGGAATACCGCGCTTGCCAAAGAGCACCCGCCGCTGCTGCGAGACGGGGCCGACCTTGACCAATGACCAGGAATTAATGATGTAATTCTGAATATAGGCCTTGATCCACCACACGGCGTAGGAGATGAGCCGATAGCCGCGGTCGGGCTTGAATTTGCGCACCGCCTTCATCAGGCCGATGTTGCCCTCTTGCACCAGATCGGTCAGGCGGATGTCATAGTGGGCAAACTGATAGGCAATTTTCACGACGAAGCGCAGATTGGCGGTCACCAAGGCCCGGGCCGCGTCGGCGTCGCCGGTCTCCTGGAAGCGCTTGGCCAGAGCGTACTCTTGCTCGCGAGACAAGAGCGGGTAGCGGTTGACCTCTTGCAGGTACTGCTCCAGCGTGTCCTTCAGAATCGGTTCGCGGGAAGCCATGCGTGGTCCTCGGTGCGGCGCTGTGTAGGTCGCCTGTCGCGGCGCGGGCGCGGAAGGCCTGCTCCGCTCAGACGGATCGGCAGGTGCCGTTTCGCCAAGCGGCCGGATGGGGACCGCTCGCGCGGGCACTGACGTCTCGATGGTAGGCCAAGTCTGCATGCGAGGCCAACGGGTAGGCAGCAGGAAAAGCGCGGCCAGGTGCCCGGATGGTCCCTTGACAACCCAGCGGGCCCCGCAGACATTCCGGGCACTGGGGTCGAATCGCCCTGCTGCAGAGTCCGCCTATGAGCCATGTGAAGAAAAGCCACTCCGCCGCAACGCCGCAGATTGATTTTCAGACTTTCCTATTGTCTCTGGCCAGTTCGGCCATGGTCCACCTGGGCCGTGTGCCCGATCCGCAGGGCGGCGACAACCAGATCAATTTGCCGATGGCCCGTCAAACCATTGATATTCTTTCCATGCTTCGCGACAAAACCCAGGGCAACCTGGACGCGAGCGAGGCCATGCTCCTGGAGCGGGTGCTGCACGATCTGCGGGTGGCCTGGATCGAGGAATCCAAAGACAAGATCTCTTAGTCTTTTTCAAGAGGTTGCATGTCAGCAGCGACGCGGCGACGCACAGAGACCCTGCTGATCGCAGATGACGAGGCCGCCTTCGTCGAGCTGCTAGGCGATCATTTGGCCGGCTGCGGCTTTCGCATCCTCAAGGCCAGCGATGGCGTCGAGGCGCTGCAGCTGCTGAAAAAGCATAAGGTTGACCTGCTATTGACCGACCTGCAGATGCCGCGCATGACCGGGCTGGAGGTGGTCGAGACGCTGGCGCGCCAAGATCTCCTGCCGCCCACGGTGGTGATGAGCGCCTACGGCAGCCTGGAAACGGCGCTGCAGGCGGTGCGCTTGGGGGCGATCGATTACATCCCCAAGCCGTTTCGCCTGCCCGAGATGGAGCTGAAAGTCCGCTTGGCGATGGAGAAAGCCGCGGTGCTGGCGACCAAACGCCCGCGGATCGAGCCGCTGGAGGACGACTCCGCCGAGCCGAGCGCAGAGAGCGAGCTGATCGTGCCGACCTCGCGGATCTTCTACGGCATGGTCGGGCAGTCGCCGCCAATGCTTCAGCTTTTTCGCCAGGTTGAGCGGGTGGCGCGCTTTGGCTCTACGGTGCTGATCACCGGCGAATCGGGCACGGGCAAAGAGCTGGTGGCCCACGCGCTGCATCAGGCGAGTCCGCGGGCGCGCCTGCCGTTTGTCGCGGTCAATTGCGGGGCGATTCCGCAGAATCTCCTGGAATCAGAGCTGTTTGGCCATGTGCGCGGCGCCTTTACTGACGCGACCTCAGACCGCAAAGGCCTGTTTGAAGAGGCCCACGGCGGCACGCTTTTCCTGGATGAGATCGTCGATTTACCTTTACATTTACAGGTTAAGCTGCTGCGCGTGCTTCAGGAAGGCGAAGTGCGGCGCGTTGGCAGCAACAAAGCGATCAGCGTCGATGTGCGGGTGGCGGCGGCCAGTGCGGTGCCGGCGCGGCAGAAGGTCCGCGAGGGGGCGTTCCGCGAAGACCTGTTCTACCGCTTGAGCGTGATCGAGCTGGTGGTGCCGCCGCTGCGCGAGCGAAAAGAAGATATTCCTTTGCTGGTCGAGCACATTGTCGAGCGGGCCAATCAGCGCCTGGGCACGCGCATCCGCGGACTGCAGCCCCAGGCCCTGGCGCGGCTGCACGCGTGGCACTGGCCGGGCAACGTCCGCGAGCTGCAAAACGCCATCGAACAGGCCTGCGTGATGGCGGAAACGGAGATGATCACTGCAGATTTGCTTCACCTGGGGGAGGCTCCGCGCATGGCCGCGCCGCCGCGGGTGGAGGTCAATGCAGAGACGCTGTCGATTCCCGCTGCGGTGGAGGCTACGGAGCGGGCGCTGATCGTCGCGGCGCTGCAGAGGACGGGCGGCAACCGCACCCACGCCGCGGAGCTGTTGGACATCTCTCCGCGGAATTTGCAGTACAAGATCAAGCAGTACGCCGTGGATTCGCCGGCGCCGGTGGGTCGTCCGCCGCGTCAGCCGGGGGGCTAGAGCATGAGTGGTGGCGCGCCGGTGCTGCGCCTGCCTGGGCTGGCCGATCGCCTGCGGGCGCGCTATCCGCTGATCGGCGTGGTGGCGGCGGACGAGCGCGATGGGGTGACCCAGGTGCAACTGGCCGCCGCTGCAGTGGGTTTGGCTTGTCGGCTGCTGCGTTTTGGCCGGGGCGACGCCGTGACCCAGACGCTGGACGCGCTGGAGGCGCTGATCGGTCAGCGCGAGCGCCAAACTGCAGACCTGCCTGCGAGCGAGACCGTGCTGATCGCCTGTGGCGGCGCGCAGTTGTTGGATCATCCGCTGGCCGCTCAGCTGCTGGGCGAACGGCTGGTGGACCTGGAGCGCGCCGGTGTGACCCTGGTGCTGGTGGGTCCAAGCCTGCGGCCGCCGCCGAGCCTGGCCCGCGATCTGGTGGCGCTGCACCTGCCGCTGCCGAGCCGCGCGGAGCTGGAGCCGCTGGTGCTGGCGGCGCTGACCACGCTGCAAGGCCCACCGCCGCCTGAGGAATTGGAGGCTGCCGTCCAGGCGCTGCAGGGTCTGACCCTGGCCCAGGCGCGGCGGGCGCTTCGGCGGGTGCGCGAGCGACCAGCTGGGGGGACCCTCCCAGAACTCCGTGCAGAGAAACGCGATTTGCTTGCGAGCAGCGGTACGGTCGAAGTGGTCGAGCAGATCCCTGCCCTGGCCGAGATCGGCGGCCTCGACGAACTCAAGGCCTGGCTGGAGCGGCAGCGCCTGGCGTTGACCCAGGAGGCCCGGCGCTACGGTCTGCCCCTGCCGCGCGGAGTGCTGCTGGTGGGCGTGCAGGGCTGCGGCAAGACGCTCACGGCCAAGGCGGCGGCGGCGGTGCTGGGGCTGCCGCTGTTGCGCCTGGACCTGAGCCTGCTGCACACCGCCCACCACTCGCCCGACGAGAACCTGCGCCAAGCCCTGGCCGTGGCCGAAGCGATGGCGCCGGTGGTGCTGTGGATCGATGAGATGGACAAGGCCTTTGGCACCGCGGGCACGGCGGGGGGCGCTTCTGAAGCCGGCGCGCGGGTTTTTGGCAGCCTGCTGACCTGGCTGGGCGAGCAGCGCCGCGGGGTGTTTGTCGCCGCCACCGCCAACCGCCTGACCCACTTGCCGGCCGAGCTGCTGCGAAAAGGTCGATTTGACGAGACGTTTTTTGTCGATGTCCCCGATCAACAGGCCCGCGCGGAGATCTTGGCGGCGGCGCTGGTCCGCAGTGGTCGTGGGGCTGAGGCGTTTGAGCTCGAGAGGCTCGCCCTGGCCAGCGATCGCCTCACCGGTGCGGAGATCGATCAGGCGGTCAGCGAGGCCCTGCAGGTGGCCTTCTGCGCCCATCGCGAGCTGCGCAGCGCCGACATCGAAACGGTACTTTCCAAGATCGTGCCTTTTGTGGAAACCTACGACAGTCAGGTCCGCGAATTGCGCCAGTGGGCGCGGCGTCACTGCCGGCCAGCCAGCCGCGATCGCAGCCTGCACGAGCTGTTTGCCGCGGCGCGAGGGTCCGCGACCAGCCCGCCGCGACCGGGTCAGCGCTGAGGGTTTGGGCCGCAGCGACCCCGAGTTTTTGGCTGAATCCCTAGGGTTTTTACCCGCTGTGCCGCAAGGAGGCCGCCATGACCGCGAACTACGACATCGCCGTATTAGGCGCCGGCGCATGGGGCACGGCCCTGGCCATCCACACCGCGCGCATGGGCAAGCGCACCGTGCTGTGGGCCCACGAGCCGCAGGTGGTCCGCGAGGTCAATGAGGACCGCGAGAACAAGACGTTCCTTGCCGGGGTGACCCTCCCAGAAGGTCTTGAAGCAACAGGTGATCTTGAGAAAGCCGTGCGCCAGAGCCGCATGCTGCTCACGGTGATGCCGACGCCCTACGTGGCCGGCGTGGCGGCGCAGATCGCCCCGTGGCTGACCGACGATCACATCCTGGTGTCGTGCTCAAAAGGCATCGACAACACTTCACTTGAGACCGTCAATGAGATCTTTGAGCGGGTGCTGCCGCGGCGCCTGCACCTGTCGCTGGCGTATCTGTCGGGGCCCAGCTTTGCCGCAGAGGTGGCCGCGGGTCTGCCGACTGCGGTGACCATCGCCTCGCTGGACCGGCGCTTAGCCCGCACTGTGCAAGCGGAATTGTCCACGGACCGCCTGCGCTGCTACTCGTCCAACGACATCATCGGCGTGGAAATGGGCGGGGCGCTCAAGAATGTCATCGCCATCGCCGTGGGCACCGCCGATGGCCTGGGCTTTGGCCACAATTCGCGCGCCGGCCTCATCACCCGCGGCTTGGGCGAGATTACCCGTCTGGCCGTCAAGAAGGGGGCAAACCCGCTGACTTTGCAGGGTCTTGCCGGCATCGGCGACTTGGTGTTGACCTGCACCGGCGATCTGAGCCGCAACCGCACCGTGGGCTTGCGCCTGGGCCACGGCGAGACCATTGAACAGATCCTGGGGTCGATGCACGCGGTGGCAGAGGGCGTGCTGACCAGCCGCAGCGCCCACCGCCTGGCAGAGAAGCTGGGCGTAGATACCCCTATCATCTCAAATACCTACAAAGCGCTGCACGAAGGCCTGGCGCCGCGGCTGGCCCTGGAAGCGCTGATGAACCGGCCGCTCAAGGACGAACTGCTCCTTTAGCACCGGACTGAGGAAAATCGTGAATCAGACAGACGTTTTAGTGATCGGAGCGGGTATCAGCGGCGCCAGCATGGCCCATTGGTGCGCCCAGGGCGGCCGCAGCGTCGCGGTGTTGGAGAGGGACGACGGCCCGGGCGGCTGCATGCGCTCGCGGCGGCTTGGCCCAGAAGACGGCGTGCCCCAAGGGTTTTGGTGGGAACTCGGCGCCCACACCTGCTACAACTCCTACGGCGCGCTGATCGACCTGCTGAGCGAGTGCGACGGCCTGGGCAAGCTGCTGCCGCGGCAAAAAGCGCCGTTCCGCTTGCTGGTGGGCGACCAAATCCGCTCGATCCCTGGGGAATTGAGCTTTCTGGAGCTGGCCATGTCGGCCCCCAGGCTGCTGGTGTCGTCCAAGGCCGGCAAGTCGGTGCGCGAGTTCTACGGGCCCATCGTCGGCAAAGGCAACTACGCCAAGGTGTTTTCGCCGCTGTTCGCCGCCGTGCCGTCGCAGCCGGCCGACGACTTTCCGGCCGAGATGATGTTCAAGAAACGCCCGCGGCGCAAAGAGATTCTCCGCTCGTTTACCCTGCAGGGCGGCCTGCAGACCGCGGTGGAGCTGGCGCTGGCGACACCTGGGGTGACCCTCCACGAACATGCCGATGTCACTGGGATTTCTC
>JBIKTV010000314.1:0-6937 GCA_044347905.1 Myxococcota bacterium | reverse complement strand
AACTGACCGCAAAGGTGGTCAGGGCAAATGAAACAGAGACGTAGAAGTGGTAGATGCCAAAAAGCCCAGAGGTCATGAGGATCGCCGTCGCTGGCCGCGAGTCGGGCATGAGCCGCGCCAGGGACGTCTGGATGACCCCGCGGCCAATGAACTCCTGCAGGAAGCAATGGGGCAGGTAGGCGGCAAAGAACACCTGGGCCTCTAGGGCGCTGTAGCTGGCGATGGACCCCCAATTGAGCAGGGGCTCGCCGGCATTTCGCAGGAGCAGCCGGGCCGCCAAAGCCGCCGCGCCAAGGGCCAGGGAGATCACCGCCGCATCGCGGAGATTGCGCTTTGCGTGGCCAAGGGTCAGGCCAAAATCTCTGGGCGGCAGGCGCTGGCGCACGGCAAACCAGGCGATGGGCGCAAAGGACAGCAGCAGAAAACCCCAAGAATACAGCATCTGCCATAGGGGCGGCAGACCGGTGTGGATCAGCTTTTGCACCGTGCTGGCGATGGCAAACAGCACCAAGGTCACGCCAAAAAACCGGGCGAACTGCAGGCGCGCTTCGGCTTGGTGCAGTTGGTCGCGAAGGGCGCGGACGTGGGTGACGGTCATCGAGCGCATGCGGCCAATTAGAGCCACCGCGACGCCCCGCAGAAGGCGGTGGTTCAGGCCTTCTGGCCCTGCCTTTAGCTGGTCTCGCTGCCAAACCAGCAGCATGGTATCGCTGACGGCGCGCACGGTGGCCGAGGTCGGGCGGTGGTCGACAAAAGACATTTCTCCAAAGATTGCACCGCGTTCCAGCACGGTGACTTTGACGTGGTCGCTGGTGTCGGCTGCCATGGCTCCGGAGCGCACCAAGGCGAGAGGGGCGATTTGCGACAAGTCATCGGGCTTGGACCGCTTGAGTACTTCGACCGCGCCCGACCACACCGCAAACAGGGCCTCCGATTTTTCGCCCTCGTCCAAGACCACCTGACCCGCGGGGACCGTGCGAAACTCGACCAGATCGGCCAGGGCCTGGCAATCCAATGTCGTCAGATCACCAGCAAATTCAAGATGCCGCAGAAAATTGATCAACAACTGCTCGGATGGCTCCTGGGCGAAATTGCGCTCGACAAATGCCATCTGCATCGCGGGCCCCCTCCTGCTCGCTGTGATCTGCTGCATGGCCGCCCCCGCAGCCGTGCAACCCTCCCGCTCTACGCCTCTCCGCCACCTTCTGGCAGGACTTCTCTGGTCAAATTGCGCCAGCGTTCAGGGCCTTCTGTGACGATGAGGTCGTCCTCAATCCGCACGCCCCCCAAGGGCGCCAGGGCGTCGATCAGGGGCCAGTTGAGGAGTTGGGCGCTGGGGCCGCGGCGCAGCGGCTGGAGCAGCGCGTCGATGAAGTACACGCCTGGTTCCACGGTTAGCGCCATGCCGGGCTCGATGATGCGGGTAGTGCGGAGGTAAGGGTTGTCGGGCCTCGGCCGCACCCGGGCACAGGCGACGTCATGGGTCTGCAGGCCAAGAGAGTGGCCCAAGCCGTGGGGAAACAAGGCAAACGTCAGGTCCTTGGCCACGGCTTCCTCGGGCCCAACCCGCAGGATGCCCAGCTGGCGCAACAGCTCACCGATGTAGAGATGCGCAGAATCGTGAAGGTCTTCATAGTTGCGCCCGGCCACCAGCTCTTCGCAAAGGGCGATCTGCAGCGCTTCAACGCCGGCCACCAGACCGCGGAACACGTCGAGCGCGGCGCCCTGCCCTTTGAGCCAAGTGCGCGTAATATCAGCGTGGTAGCCGAGCACCGTGGCGCCCGCGTCGAGCAGAAGCGTTGGCGACCCGCCCGGCCTCTTGGCGTAAGCGACGTGGTGCAGGGTCGCCGCGTGCTGGCCCAGCGCCACGATGTTCTTGTACGGCGTCTCCGGATCATCCTGAGCAGTGGCCTGCAGATACAGCAGGTGCAGCTCGAGTTCACTGCAATCGCCAGAGGCAAAAGCCCGGCGCACCACCTCGTGGCCCCGAGCCGCGCGGGCATTGGCCTCGGCCAGGCAGGCGACCTCATAAGGAGTCTTGCGCACACGCAATTCGTCCAGGTCGTCCAGGGCGGCGCGGCGGCGATCGCGGTCGGCGGTCACGTCTGCGGGCAATTCGCGCTCGTCGCCCAGCCAAAGGGCGTTGTCGCGGGGCAGCTCGCGCAGCAAGGCGTCGGTATCGCTGAACAGCTCGACCTTTAGGTGATCGGCAAAAAGCAGCGACTCCGGCTGGGGGGGACCCTCCCAGAAGTCCGCACACTGCCACCACAAAAGCCGGGGACGCTGGCCGCTGGCGATCACCAACGCGCATCCCGGCGACTGAAGCGGCAGCCAGTGGCCAAAGGGCGCAAAGACCCGCAGGGACCAATACTGGTCGTCGACGCTCGACTTGCGCAACGGCTGGCCGCTCAGCACCACCGCGCAAGCGTAGCCGTGCTGCTCCAGCACCTGGGCGTAGCCGCGCTGCAGATGGTCCAGGTGGCGGATGTAAAGCGATTCCTGAGTCGCGGCGCGGTGGCTGGGCATGGGCTGCTCTCTGGCCCTCTGGGGCCGCAGCCGATTGTGCCAGGGGCGGTGGCCGCGAGCAAAGAGCCCGTGAGGCCCGGGGTGGTCGCGCGGCTGTGGGTTCGCCGCAGCGCTTTAGATGCCAAATTCCGTGTTGAGGCGGGCGATCCAGGCGCCGCTGCGGTGGTGGCCGGGCTGGGTCAGGATCTCTTGCGTGGCGTCGGCCTGAAATTTGACCCGGTGGCGCATCAAGTAATAGCTGATTCCCAATCCGTATTGCTGGGTCTTGGGCGAGAACGCGGCGACTGCGGCATCGGGCGAAGACTGGGTGGCGCGGAGGGCGGTTTCTAGAGCATCCGTCCACAGATAGCTGAGCTGGGCGTTCCAGGCGCCGCCCACCAACACCGCGCCGTCCTTGCCGCTCGCCAGCTTGACCAGCGGCTGGTCGCAATCGCGGCGGATATACTCGGCGCTGAGGGCGGCCCCGCGCCACTTGATCACCGCGTCGCCAAAGACACTTTGCAGATCGCGAGCTTGAGCCATGGCGGCCCCGAGGGTCCCCTGGGTGCGCATGGCGCCGCGGTTGAAATGCACACCAGCCGCCACAGAGAGCTTGGGCTTGATTTCACGGGCCAAATCGCCTTCGCTGTAGTCGCCGCCAGCGCTAAAGGCGCCCAGGGGCAGCCATTCTGCCCGGGCGGTATACGCCAGACCGCTGGTGCCGGTGGTCGGATTGCGCCCTTCGCCCCCAGAGACGGCGAGCTTGAGCTGCGCCACTGAGCCCCACGGATGGGCCGCTGCGAGCATTTGCACACCAAAATCGCGGTCTAAGGTGTAGTCGCGGTTGGCCACGGAGCGGTCCGGGAACTGCTGATCGCCGCTCGACACCACCCGCTGACGATTGCCGGGCAACTTAGTCTGGCCAAAGGAGAATTGCAGATCCGGATGCAGGCGATAGCCCAGCGTCGCGTCGCGCAGCACATTGGGCACACCGGTGCCGTCCCAGTCCATGTCGCTGCGGGTGAAGCCGAACTGCACGCTGTAAAACCACTGCGGCGAGTGCACCCAACCGCTCAAGCGCAGGCGCAACCGCCGCGGCTGGGCCGCCACCGAGGCGAGATCGGCGCTGTCCAACCCTGCAGACCGCAGCACCACCCAGTTCTGGCTGCGAAAGCGGAGGCGCAGCTGGTAGGCGCGACCCGGCTCCGTCATCTCAATGCCGTCTTGAAAGGTCAGCGGCGAAAACGGCCCGGTGTCGTCGGCCCGCGCGGGCGGCACTGCCGCCACCATCCCAAGAAGAACTACGCCTAAAGTCTGGAGAATCTGCCGCAGCCGCCTTGCTCTCATCGCCAAGCCCCGGCGCCAAGACTGCGCCACGGCCAAGCTAGACCTGCCATTCGCGGGCGTCAATGCCGCAGGCTGCGGGGGCAAATATCCGCATAGCTGCGAGCCCAATTCGACACAGGGCTGTCTCTCCGATTTGTGGCCCAGTGGCCCAGCTGTGGTACCCTAGTCGCCTCTCTCTGCTCTGAGGCCGCGATGCGCTACGACCCCTTCACCCCCGAATCGACGAAACTGGTCATCGTGCTGGTGGGCCTGCCTGCCCGGGGCAAGACTTTTGTGTCGCGCAAGATGGCCAGATATCTGAACTGGCTGGGGTTTTCTGCGCGCACCTTCAACATCGGCGACTACCGCCGGCGCAAGCTGGGCACGCATCACCGCCACGATTTCTTTGACCCCACCAATGTCGAAGGCAACCGCCTGCGCAACGAGCTGGCCGGCATGGCCCTGGACGACCTGCTGGTCTGGATGAAGGCCGGCGGGCGAGTGGGCATCTACGACGCGACCAACACCAACGCCGCTCGCCGCCGCCAGGTGTACGACCGCTGCACGGCCGCCGGACACGACGTGGTGTTTATCGAGTCTGTTTGCGAGGATCCGTCGATTGTCGAAGCGAATATCCGCGAAACCAAGCTGACCTCGCCGGACTATGAGGGCATGAACCCTGAGGAGGCCGCCGCCGACTTTCGGGCGCGCATCGATCACTACAGCCGCACCTATGAGCCGGTGACGGAAGAGGATTACGCGTACATCAAGCTGATTGACGTCGGCCGCATCATCGTCATGCACGGAATTCGCGGCTATTTGCCCGGCAAGCTCGTCAACTTCCTGATGAATCTTCATCTGGTGCGCCGACCGATTTGGCTGACGCGGCACGGCGAGTCCGAGTTCAACGTCCAGGGCCGCATTGGCGGCGACACGGGCCTGAGCGGGGACGGCCACCACTATGCCCAGGCGCTGAGCCGGTTTGTGCGCGAACACTCGATCCGCCCGCCCAATGTGTGGACCAGCGCCTTGCGCCGCACTATTGAAACGGCGAGCTACCTGCAGATCCCCTCGCTGCCCTGGCGGGCTCTGGACGAGATCGACGCCGGTGTCTGCGACGGTATGACCTACCGCGAAATTGCCGAGCAAATGCCTGAGGAATTCTCCGCGCGCGCCCAGGACAAGCTCAACTATCGCTACCCGCGCGGGGAGAGCTATGTCGACGTCGTGCAGCGCCTAGAGCCGGTGATCCTGGAGTTGGAGCGCGAACGCGAGCCCGTGCTCGTCATCGGCCACCAGGCGGTTTTGCGGATGCTCTATGCGTACTTCATGGATCAGCGCCCTGAGGATGTGCTGCACATCGACATTCCCATCCACACCGTCATCGAGCTCGTGCCGGGGCCGTACAGCTTTGAAGAGCGGCGCTACCATCTGAGTCTGGACGATGCCGACGGGCCGGTGGGGATGGGCCGCGCCATGGCGGAATAGGGACTTAGCAGTTGCCATGCTACTGTCGGACGTGATACTGCGCGGCCTTGAGCGCTGCTGTTGGCAAGAATTCCGTCGATGGCCGTGTCAGCCAACGGCAAGCTCCGCGTCGATCGCACCCTGGGCCGGACAGACGAGCCCAGCGCCAGTCGAAAATTCCGAGAATCGCGTGCGCCGAAAAATATCCGACCGCAGGCGGCCGTCCTTTTCGACAGCGTCTGTGTGTTGGGTCTATTGAAAATGTCCTAGCGAACGAGCGTTTAGTCCCTCAGTGAAAGCGGCAGTGTCCCCAGCAGCATCCACGCCGGCAGGGTGATGGCCGCGGCGTGCAGCGAACCGTCGCGGAGCTTGGACTTGCTCCGCCAGGACCGCTTGGCCGCGTGGTACTCTTGGACCGCGAGCTTGTACGATGCCTCAAACTCCGCGACTAGCCGGGGGTTTACCGACAGCAACATCGGGAACTTGCCGCGCTTTTTGACGCCTTCGTAGGCCTTGGGCTTGAGCTTGCCGTGGCGGTAGAGGCCGCCGTCTTCGGCCTTGCGCTCGGGCACGACGACCTTGGCGGGCGGCGCGAGCGCGGGGGTGGACGAGGGCTGGGGCTGCAGCTCTGGCGCGTCTTCTGGCTGCGACTCGGACGGCGCTTTCGGCTGGGGATCGGGGTCGGCCAGAGGCTCGGCGGGGGGCTGATCTTGCGGTGGGGAGCTCGGCTGATCCTCCGTAATTTCATGCATCAGACAGTTGCCATGGTACTGCGGAGCACCATCCGGCACCGGCTCAGGCGTCGGCTCGGCGGGCTCGTGGGCCTGCGGCGGCTCCGGCTCCGGTCCCGCCACTCGCTCCGGCTTGCGCGGCTTCCGCTTCGACACCCGCTTCGACACCCGCTCCTCCACCTGCCCCGCATTCGGCCTAGCCAACTCCTCGGCAAAGCCCAGGTAGAGCTTGCGCAGCTCGGCCTCCGACAGGTCAGCCCAGCAGTGCGGCACGGCCAGCGGCACCTCGACCATGGTTTCGTATTCAGAATCCTCCTTTGCGCCGTCGACCAGCCGCAGGGAATCGCGAGAGCGCTGCGTCTGATTCACCTTGCGGCCGATGAGCTTGGTGCCGTACAGCAGCGCGTCCACTGCCGAAGCGCCGGGAAACTGACCAGGATGTAAGCAGATATTCGCCTTGACCGCTTGGCCCATGATGTACTTGAAGCGCGTGGCGACCGTCGCCGCATCCCGCGTGACCATGCAGACCTTGGCCCGGCGCCAAAATGTGCCGACCCGCCCCTCGGACTCATTGGCCAGGCGCGCCAAATTGCCGTGTAAATACGCGAGGAAGGCGGTCATCTGCGCCGGCGACGCAAAGCCGTAAAGCCCGTGGTAGTGATTGCTCATGAAATGAAAGATGAAAATCGCTACGCCAGTCTTGTCGACGCCTTCCGCAAAGAGGCCGCAGATGCGCTCGCGGAGTTCGATATCATTGGGATTAAACAAATAGTCGCCATTCTGGGCGCGGATGGTCACTTCGCAGTAGAACGCGGGATTGTAGATGCGCAGTCTTCGCACGGCCGACCTCAGCCGGGGCGGATTTTGCCCCTTGCTGAGTTATCGGCAGCTGCCGACTTTTCCCGCGG
>JBIKTV010000312.1:0-6948 GCA_044347905.1 Myxococcota bacterium | reverse complement strand
CCCGAGCGTCGCGCGGCCTCAAAAACCCCGGCGCACCAAAAGCCCCCCAGCCGCGGCGCGCTCGCGGGCTCGGTCGGCCGGCTGGCAAGCCGGACGATAGGGCGCGGTCCTGGCCCCCGCCGCAGCGCGGCGCGGCTGGGCCAGGATGCCCCAAAATTAGCTGGCAGATCAGAGGACTAGAACCCAATGCCCCCCAAATTCGATCCGGGTTGCACCCGGGCCTTGTCCGCAGGCGAGGTGTACTACTGCAGGGACTTTTTCCGTACCTCAAACCCAGTCCGTTCAGTCCGTTCCGTAACCCGGAACGACCTTGCGGCTTGAGGTACTAGATCCGATGGTGGAATCCAGTTGTTGTCGGCGGTGGATTCTAATTGTCGTGCAGCACAGCGCAACACGCCGGCCCCACCCCCAGCGCCCGGGGTTGGGCGCGGCCGGCGCGGCGCTATTGGCACTTTTAGTGCCAATAGCGGAGTTTTGAATTTGGCGGGGCGGGCGGCTGGCTGGTCTTGGCCTTTGGCCATGGGCCCTTGCCAGCCAATCGCAGGCGGGCCGGACTAGGCTTCAGGATTTGGGGCCCAAATCCTGAAGCCGGCGCAGGTGCGCGGGCATGGACACGGCGGGGTTTCCGCCGCTGAGCGCGTCGTGGCCATTCGCCAACCCTGTTAGGCAATTGTGGCGCCCGTCGCTTGGCCCTGCCCGCCTTTGTCCGCGAGCTGGGGGTCCCACGCCAAGGCTCCGTGCGTGACGGGAAGAGCACCTAGAACAAAGGCGATTTTCAGCGGTTGACGCTTGGGGAGCGGCGGGCGTAGGCTCGTGGCAGACGGCTGGGATGGCCTCGGTCGGGGGCGGCATGGCGCAGGCGGGATGGTCGCTCGGGCGGTTTGGGCGTTTGTGGGCACTCCGGACGGAAGCGACGGCATTGCTTGGACTGCGCGCCCACAGGTCTTGGCGGCGATTGTTGGCCGGGGTGCTCGTGGCTGCGGTAGTTCCTTTTGTATCAGTTGGCTGGGCTGAGGAGCCACCTGTGATTGGGTACGCGCCGAATGCTCGCGCCTGGTGCTTCGATAGCACGGTAGATTCAAGGACGTGCACATCGATGTGGGCGTACCGCGACGCAGCCGAGGAATTCTTTGTGTTCCTGGGCGCCGCTTCTAAAGAGGCGTGGGCGCCGAATCGGCCGCCACCAGCAGACGCGCCCAGCCCAAGTACGTTGGCCATTTGGAAGGCCGCGCGTCTTGGGATGGCCTACCGAGACGGCGCAGAGGTCCTCGCCGCCGTTTGGCAGCTCATGCAACTGCCCGACGGACCCGCGCGGGCCTGGGAGAAGTGGCGCAACTTGCCAAAAGGCTGCGACTTGGAGGCGTTGGCAGAGGTCGTCGCCTTCACAATTGGCTATGGTGATTGGGACGAAGACGGTCTTGCAGATTTTGCTTCGCTCGAGTCCGATTTCGTTGCGCCCTGGACCAGCCCAATCTACGCGTTGGCTGTCGCCGAAGCGCCCACGGCGGTCACGGCGCGCGTGGCTGGTTTGGCGCCGGCGCTTCAGGCGGCAGCCGCGGCGCGTGTTCGGTTTCGCCAGGCCCTGTTCGCTGCTGAGCCCTTGCATCGCGCTGTGGTGCAGCGGTTGGTGCGCAAGATGATCTGCCACTACGACGATCACTACTGTTGGGGCCTCGCGTGGCGCGCCGTCCTGGCCTGGGTCGATCGCCATCCGTTGGATGCAGATGCGCCAGAACTGGCGGCACAGGCCATTGTGCTTGCGGGCGTGGACTGGTCTATATCCCAGAGCGAAATGGTTGGCACACGTATGATGGCAGCCCGCGGAGGAACCGATGCCCAGCGCGAGGTTCTAGCCGCGCTTGAGGATCCACCAAATAGCCTGTCGCCCGACGAATTCAGCCGCCGCTTCCAGGAGTGGCTCCAGACATGGTTTGAACCGGGCCCCTGGGCCAGCAAATGGCGCGATAGGCCTGATGTCGTGGCCCGCCGCGATCAGGCGCTGGAGCTGGTCCTAGCGTGGCAGTTCATGGCGAAACTTGTGAAATACCATGGTGTGTGGACCATTGAGCTTGCCCAGCAGTGGCGGGCTGAACTCGAAAAGCAGGCGCTCCGATATCCCGGCTCGCGCTGGCGCCTAATGGCACTGGGCATGATAGCTGCTCGCCTTGCGGAGCCGAGGGAGTGCTGCGCAGCGCCTCCGTCCGATGAGGCTGCCCCGAAGTGCGCAGCAGACCGCAAGCTCGCCTGCGCGCAACTCCGCGCAGCAGTGAACCTGATGGCCGAGGCGAGCAGGCTTTCTCCGGCTCAACCCTCCCAGGCGCTGGAGTCCTTCTGGCGAAGATTGGGCGATGCAGGCAGTGCGGCTCTTAGTACTGCAGACTATGAAGCCGATTGGTTGGCGGGCGTCGCCAGCGAACTCGGCATCCCCGCCGCCCAAGTGCCGGCGCGGAGCAAATGGCGGTCTGAGGTTGCGGCTCTTCAGGCCGAGCAGACCCCGACGGCCATACCCGCCGCGTCGCTGGATCCCCGGGTTCAGGCCTGGCTCGCCAGCGTGGATCGGGCAACAGTCACCGCAAGAAATGTCGATGAATCAAAGTCCTACACGGATCGGCAACGCGAGTTGCTCTGGCAGGCTGTCGTGGTCTTCCTGCGCACGGGTCACGTGGCCGAGGCGGTCCAGCGCCTGCAATTGCTCTCAGACCGGTTCAAGGCGCCCGAAGCCGGCAAGCTGCTCCGGGTATGGCGACCTCTTGCGGTTAAGAGGTCTCCATGAGCGCGCTGCACGGACACCCAGCGGCAGAATCGCAAGCGCAATCCGGCCAAGGCGGCGAGGTCAGGCCAGCTGGCACCGCCAGGTTCAAACACTGGCGGGCGTACTTCACATGCGCTTTTGCGTGCTTGCTCCTGGTGGCGCCGTGTAGCGCTTTCGCCGACGAGTTATCGCCTTCGGACGTGCCCGTGAGCCGTTTGATGCGCGCGACCGAGGTTGCCATCGACCGAGTGGGGCGGCAGCCTCGCCTCCTGTATCGCCTGGCGCGTCTGCACTATATCACTGCAATTCTAGGAGAAACCAGCAAGGTTGCGCGCAGGGATTATGGAGAGTACGGGCCAGCATATCCGATGGTGGACTCAGGCGAACGAGTCGTTTCTGACCCCAATCCCCGCCCAATACACACCGTCCACATCCGCGCCACAATGGCTCTTTTCAAGGAGATCACCGACGTCGAACCGGACCACGGCTTGGCCTGGCTCGGCCTTGCCACGCTCATCGAGCAGGCGGCTGCGTCGGCGCCTGCAGCCTTGGGCGCCTTGCCGGGCGACCCCACGCCGAGTGTGGCTGGGCCGGTCGCCGTGCAACAGCAGCGCTGGATCCGCCAAGCCGCGACCTACTATGGCCAAGCCGCAGGCGCTTTTACGCGACAGGGTGAGGCAGCATTGATCGGCCAAGACAGTCGTTGGATCAATCAGTTTCGCCGGCCGACCGACCACGGCAAGCGCTTTCTCGAGGCCGCTGACGCCTGGCACCGGCTCGCGCGGCGCTTCCGGCTCGCAGACCGCCCAACTTGGGCGGCCATGGAGCGACGCGTTCGTCGAGCCTCCCGCTATGAGGCGGCCAACCCGGTAGGCCCTTAGGCCAGCGCCCAACCGCACCCACCGCTCGACCCCAACTCCACCTGAGTTTTCCTCGGCGCCTCGGGCCCGCTGCGTCAGGCACAAGTCCATGGCTCCTATCGGGTTCTGCGATCCAACCCGCAACCGCCTGGGATGGTCTTGGTCGGGGGCTAGATGGCGTTGGCGGGATGGTCGCTCGGGCGGGTCTCCAGTTTGCATGGCTTTGCGCTGGACTGCGGGCAATTTTAAGTTGCAACCTAGATGTTAAGTTGCAACTTCGATCCCGCCGTCCTACACTGCTACTCCGCGGAGGCGCATGTGCTGAACTCAAGTAGCCAAGACGTCGTCGACCCGACTCCGGATGCCGCCCCCAAAAATGGCAGCTCTTCCGCCTCGACTGCCAATTGCCGAATCGTCCTGCGAAAGGAAATCGCGGGAACTCGTGACCTGCGCGCCGCGTTGCTCGACCTCGCGGCAGCGACAGCGGCGGAGACTCAAGGCGCAACGTGGGTGCTGGCTACGCGAGTGCCAAGAATGACAGCAGCGCGCGTCGCGGCCGAGTGGCACCGGATTGCCGGACTGTTGCGACAGGACCTGGCCGCCCGCATGGGGGTGGTGGCGTTCGCGGCAGACGGCCTCGCGGTCGAGCCCGGCGGCCTTGAAGTTCGCGACAGGCTGGCGATCCTTGAACAGGAGCTGCCTGCACGAAGCGCAGAGGGCGACGTGCGGCCGACCGCGTTCAGCTGGACACCCAAGACGTTCGCTGTCTGGCACGCCTTGCTGGAGTCTTGGCTGAACGCCGAAGGCCCGACGCGGGTAGAGGCGCTGCAGCGGCGGTCCGGCTGTAGCTACCCAACTGCGCGCGCGGTAGTCGACCACCTCTCGGCTAAACGGGAACTCTCGATCCGCAAGGACCGCAGTGTGGCGTTTGCGAGCCTGCCGCGGCACAGCTTAGAGGAGGTGCTCGTTGGCGGAGATCGCCTGCGGGGAATCTGCCGCTACATCGACGCGACCGGAGCCCGCCCGGATGCAGAGCGCTTGCTGCGGCGCGTTCTTTCGCGAAATCCGGTGGGCGTCCAAATCGGGGGTGTCGCCGCCGCACGCCACTACCTGCCCAATTTCGACCTGAACGGCCTGCCGCGTCTCGATCTTCTCGTCACCCGCTCGGCACGCGGTGCCGTGAACGAACTCGACCCGGGCCTTGAGGTTTTGGTGGACGCCGGTGTTCCTGCGCTGGTTGTCGTGCATGAGCAGCACGGCAGCGCGACCGCTCCAGGCCCCTATGCGTCTGCGGCGGACACGTTCCTCGACCTGTTGGAGCTTCACCTGACGGAACACGCAGTGGAGTTCGCGTCCAAGTACCGTCAGTTGCAGGAGGTGAGTCGTGGCTAATGTGCTGATGCCAGAGCTGCTCTTTCGCCGGATCGCCCAAGCGGTGCCAAGGGACCTGCACAAGAACTTGCTGCTGGTTGGGAGTATCGCCGCCGCCTATGCCTTCCGGAACCAGCTGCAGCAACGGGGTGTTAACACCAAGGACGCCGATGTTGTGATCACGCCTGCTGGGGCCGTCGACGAGAGCCGGGAGATCGCGACTCAACTGCTGAACGCCGGGTGGCGACGGCACGACAAGTGCTACCCCGCCAAGCACCAGAGCTGCGAACTGCAGGCCATCCGCCTGTTGCCGCCAGCGGGGAGCGACTTCTTCCTTGAGTTCCTTACGCTTCCTCCCGCTGGTCAGCGTGACGCGAAGGCATGGATTGCGGTCCAGTTGCCGGACGGTTGGTACGGATTGCCAAGCTTCCGGTTCATGGGGCTTGCCGGTGTCCAGCCAGTCACCTCGGAGCACGGGATCCGCTATGCCCGCCCGTCGATGATGGCTCTGGCGAACTTGCTGTCGCACCCGGAGGTCGGCGGGCAGACCATGAGCGAGCCAATCGGCGGGCGGACGCTGTTGCGGTCAGCAAAGGACCTCGGCCGCGTCCTTGCGCTGGCATGGCTCGCGGGGCCAGAAGCGGTTGAAGCGTGGCCGAGCGAGTGGCGACATGCCCTGGAACAGGTGCTGCCGCACGAGGCGGACGACCTCGCGCGGACCGCCAGTCGCGGGCTGGAAGCCTTGATTGCCGATGCCAACGCGTTCGAACAGGCCCATCACGCCGTCACTGTCGGCTTACTGGCCGGCATGGGCGTCTCCGAGGCGCAACTGCTGGCAACGGCGCGGCGGATGCTGGCGGATGCCGTTGTGCCGTTGGCTCGAACCGTTCTTTGACGATTTCGACAATGGCGGGGGCATAAATATGCGCGGCGGCCCAGACTACAGCGACGACAACCAGGACGATTAGGGGGCCGCCAACCCCAGCTCCCAAGGGGTTTTGTAACTGTAGTGCCCGTGCGCCGGTCCGGATCGGTTTTGGAGCGGCGTAAAGACAGCGTATCCGATGGAGTAAGGCCATGCCGAACAGCGATCGACCAGATGACCGTCTCCGCAGGCTATCGGAAGACCTTGGCCTAACCTACGAACCTCAGGACTGGGGCATCGTCAATGCTGATGGAAGCAGGCTCAACGAGTTTGTGTCCTACTTCAAGAGTACAGCACTTGAGCCGACACAGCGATTCGAGTTGGCTGACCTGATCCTTGCCTCGGCCAACGAGGCATTGAACCGCGGCATGGAAATTTCGCTTGAAAATATTCTCACGCTGGCCAATGGCGCCGAGCCATCCTTCGCCCACCACATCGACTATTGGTTGGGACTAAAAGACGAGGACGAGTTCCCCCTTTCAGCGAAGCTCAGATTGGCTTTGGGAAGATCGGCCGAAAATTCCGTCAACAGCAATGCCTAATCCGTCTGCCCGCGGCGCTCCGAAACCGCCACAATCCGGTGAATACCGCGTTCGCGCAAAGCCCCATTTGCCAGCTTGAAAGGCTGCGCCTCGCCACGCCACGGTGGTCATGTAGGCCCTGGCGGTCTTGAAACCTGAGGGCAAACGGGTTGCCCTGCCGCCTCCGCTCAGATCCTTGTACTCCACCTCCAACATACAAGACCGCAAGAGGACTGGGCGAATCAACCGAAATACCGTGAGGTGGCGCGGCCAGCGGGGGCTGTTTCATTCCGGCGCCGGAATGAAACCAGCACGGGAGCCGGGCTCAGGCCTGATGGGCAGCTGGGATGTCAAGAACTCAACTCAATGGAGGACTTTAGCTGGGCCGACCGAGGCGCTGGGCTAGAAGGAAATACCTGACCCCACGCCCTGGGTGCGTCGCCTAGGCGGCGACCGCGCTGCGACCGGCGAGGCGCCGGCGGCGTCGGACGCCGCCCGTCGGGTCTGCATCGCTCGCAC
>JBIKTV010000311.1:0-6959 GCA_044347905.1 Myxococcota bacterium | reverse complement strand
AGCGACCTCGCGGCCTACGCCAAGAGCGCTGAGCTGTCGAGCTACGCCAAGACCGCCGACCTGGCCGATTACGTCAAGGCCGCCAGCCTGGCCAAGGTCGCCGGCACCGGCAGCTACGCGGATCTGCTCAATAAGCCCACGCTCGCGACCGTCGCCGCCAGCGGTTCGTACGCGGATCTGACCAACAAGCCGGTGATGGCCAAGCTGGGCGACGCCTGTGGCACCAACCTGGTCATGAAGGGCATCAAAGCGGACGGCACCTACGAGTGCGTCACCGCCGGCATCGCTCCGGACATGATTAACGAGATCTCCAATGATCTCATCTGGAACCAGTTTGTTGACGGCGTCAACGGCACCAAAGACGTGCAGATCAAGGATGGCTTTGCCGCCGGCGTGACCGACACCCTGACGTTCCCGGACATCGGCGTGGCCCAGAAGATTTGGGTCGACTTCAACGCGGGCAATTCGGACATCAGCAAGCTGCAGGTCGAGCTGTTTGGCCCCGGGATGAGCACGCCGTACATCCTCTACAAAGGCACCAAGACCGGTACCAGCTTGATCGCCAAGTACAATGACACCGACGCGCTGGCCACCGGCGACATGAACAAAGACTGGCTGGGCAAGAACATCAAGGGCAACTGGTCAATCACCGTCAAGGACACCGCGGCGATTACCGTGCCGCCCGGCACGCCGGCGTTTGTCTACGACGGCAAGTTCAACTGGAGCGTCAATATCCAGACGTTGTCGAGCAAGAAGGTCCAAATCAAGGGCAACCTGATTGTGGACGGCGACACGTCAATCGGCGGCAATACCACGGTAGCGGGCACGCTGGCGCCCAAGGCCGGCGGTGCGTTCCTCAACTCCAAGTTTGCGCGCGCGGGCGGCGGCCAGACGTACTGCGCGGGCTCTTTTCAGGATATTTCCGGCCTGAGCGTGCAAATCACCACCCGCGGCGGCAATGTGCGGATTACGGGCAACGTACCGGTGTACTACGGTTCGCACACCACCTTGCGCGCGACTGTGGACGGCAAGTATGCCGGTGAATTTGGCGGCGTGGCATGGGGTTATGTCTGGCAAGAGGGCCTGCAGTACACCGGCTACTCCTGCGGTAACTGGACCCAGATGAACCACGATCGCATCTTCTCTGGCATTCCGGCCGGCGTTCACACCGTCAAGCTGCAGATCTACACCGATGGCGCGTGCGCCAGCTGCGGCGTGGTGGTCGGCAATAGCAGCATGCACTCGTTCCTGGGCGTGGAAGAGAGCTTCTAAGCCTTGGACCGGAAAATGCTTGTGCGGGTTCACGCTGTCAGTCGGGCCCCCAGCATTCACGGCCAAGCTCAATCATCTCTTAGCCTTGCGGGCTGGCGTGCAGCGCCTCAACCAAGTGCCACATCGCCGGGGTGCGCTGCCAAGCGAGCAGGCGCCGCGGCAGATGGGGCGCCAAGCCTCCCGTAAGGTGATCGGCCAGCGCTGCGCCTTGGGGCCAGGCCAATTGCTGCAGGGCCAGGCGCGGCAGTTCAGCAGCAAGATCGGTGGGTCTGAGCTCGGGCGGCGTGGGGCTAGACAGGCGATCGTGCATACTCGCCCAATGCCGGCGCGACAAGTGCTCATTAAGCATCGCCTTCCATCGGAGATAGGCGCGGGACTCGGCGAGGTCGTCGCCCAGTTCTGTGGCCACGGCCTGCGGGTAGAGGCCCGGCAGCTGGCCCAGAAAATGGGCAAATAGCAGCGCGGCGTCTGGGAAATCGCTAAAGAGCCTGGCGGTGTTGTCGCTCCACATGAGCGGACCGGCTGGGGTGAAGTAGTCGCTGGTGATGGCGACCCACGCGACCTGGGGGAAGCGGCGGCGCAGCAGCCAATGGGCCAGGGGATCCGGGTCGATGGCGTAGACAACTTTGAAACGGCACAGGAATTCGCTGGGCAGGTGCCAGCCCGCGCTGGGGCCAATGATCGCGAGCTGATGGCAGGGCGGCTGCCATTCCTGCAGAAAGCGCGCCACTTGCATGCGGTAGGGCGCCCACAGACTGCGGTGCCAGCGCCACGCGCCCAGGTGGTAGCGCACGCCGCCGGCGAGGTTCCAGGCCGCCTGCCAAGCGACCAGGGGTGAGCGGGGCGGCGATTTTGCCCGTATCACTAGCGACATACGACCTCAACTCAATAGACGCAGCGCCATGTTGCCCCAGGCGCCGCCCGCCTCAGCGCTGGCGAGACTCCAGCACCGCCGCCAAGCGCCCCAGGGAAGAGCCGCGCAATTCCAGAAGGATCATCAAGTGAAACAGCAGATCGGCGCCCTCAGACTCAAAGGTCTGCTGGTCCGGATTCTTGGAGGCAATGACGGTCTCGACCGCCTCTTCGCCCACCTTCTGGGCCACGCGATCTAGGCCTTTGGTCAGCAATTTAGCGATGTACGAACCCTCCGGGCGCTCGCGGACGCGCTGGGCAATCACCGCCTGCAGTGTGCCCAGAAACGCCAGGTCGCTCGCGGGCACGGGCTGCTCCGGCTGGGCCTCCAGGGGCGCAAAGCAGCTGACAGCGCCGGTGTGGCAGGTGGGACCGGCGGGCACGGCCAGGATGAGCAGGGCATCGGCATCACAATCGCCCAGAATCTCTTGCACGCGCAGGGAGTTGCCCGACGACTCGCCCTTGGTCCACAGCTGCTGACGGCTGCGGCTAAAGAACGTCACCAGGCCGCTTTGGCGGGTCAGCTCCAGGGCCTCGGCGTTCATGTAGCCCACCATCAGCACTTGGCGGGTCGCAGCATCCTGGACGACTGCGGGCACTAGGCCGTCGGCCATTTTGGCAAAGTTCACGGGCGCACCTCGATACCCCGCGCAGCGAGGTCAGATTTTAGTTGGGGAATCAGCAGTTCGCCGCGGTGAAACGCTCCGGCTGCCAAGGCGGCGTTCACTCTGGCCTGGCGGAACACCTGTTCAAAATGGTCGACCGTGCGCGCACCGCCTGAGGCGACCAGGGGAATGCTCAGGCGCTCGCGGGCGGCGCTCAGCTGGGCGAGGTCGTAGCCGCTGTTCATGCCGTCGCGGTCCATGCAATTAAGCACGATTTCTCCGGCGCCCAGGCGCTCAGCTTCGGCGATCCAGTCCATGGTGCGGCGTCCGGCGAGGCGGCTGGTGGCTTCGCTGCCGGTGTAGGCGTGGACAAACCAGTCGGTGCCGCCGTCAGCGCTGGGGCCGCTCTTGCTGTCGACGCCGACGACCACGCACTGACGGCCAAACACTTCCGCCATTTGCGTCACCAGCTGCGGATTCTCTAGGGCGGGGGAGTTGATCGAGACCTTGTCCGCGCCGCTGTGGAGCACCTGGCGGGCGTCCTCTACGCTGCGGATGCCGCCGGCCACGCAGAACGGCACGTCCAGCAAGCGCGCCACATCGGTGACCCACTGCCGCGAGACCCGGCGAGCTTCGGCGCTGGCGGTGATGTCGTAAAACACCAGCTCATCGACGCCCTGATCGCGGTAGCGCTTGGCCAATTCAAGGATTTCGCCCACCACCACGTGACCGCGGAACTGCGTGCCCTTGACCACTTTTCCGTCTTTGACGTCGAGGCAGGCGATGATGCGCGGGGCTAGCATTTTTTCAGGGCCTCGCTGAGTTTGAGGGCGCCTTCATACAGGGCCTTGCCGACAATCGCCGACTGCATCCCCGCAGCTTTGCAGGCCAGCAGGTCGTCGATGTGGCGAATGCCGCCAGAGGCTTGGATGTCGATCGCGCCAAAATCGCCCGCCAGCTCCGCGGCCATGGCCTGGTAAAGCGCGATGTTGGGGCCGGTCATCATGCCGTCGCGGCCGATGTCCGTACACAGAATTCGCGTCAACCCTGTGTCTGAGAAGGAGGCGAGCGCCTCGGCGATGCTCAGGCCCGTCTGATTTTGCCAGCCGTGTTGGGCCACGCTTGCCCGGCCATTGGCGTCGATGCGCACATCTAGGGCCAGGGTCAGGCGCTCGCCGCCCCAGCGCCGGGCGAGGTCGATCACCAGCGCCGGGTTGGCCAGGGCCGCGCTGCCGATCACCACGCGGTCGGCGCCGCTGTCCAGCAGCTCGTCGGCCTGGGTCGCGCTGCGAATCCCGCCCCCCAGCTGCACTTTGAGCGAGGTCGCGTGGAGAATCTGCCGCAGCAGCGGCAACTGCCGCCTCGCAGGATCCTTGGCGCCGGACAGGTCGACCACGTGCAGGTATTCCGCGCCGGCCTGCTCAAAATGGCGCAGCGTGGCGATGGGGTCGGCGGAATAGACGGTCTTTTGGCTAAATTCGCCTTGCTGTAGGCGCACGCACGCGCCCTCTAGCAGATCGATGGCGGGGTAGAGCTTCACGGCGGACCTCCGCGGACAATTAGAGCTCAAGAAAACGCTGCAGCAGCCGCGCACCTGCGGCCCCCGAGCGCTCCGGGTGAAATTGCGCGCCCAGCCAATTGCCGTGCTGCACCAGGGCGGGCACTTCTGCGCCGTAATCGGCGACGGCAACGACCGCGGCCCCCATCGGAGCGGCGTAGGAATGGACAAAGTAGAAGTGTTCGCCCGGCGCTGCGCCCTCGCCGGCCAGGGGCAACAGCCGCGAGTCCTGCACGGCGCGCACGCGGTTCCAGCCCATGTGGGGTACCGGGCGGTCGTGGGCGGGCTGCAAAGCGGTGACCCGGCCCGGAAGGATGCCCAGGCATTGGCAATTGCCCTCGTCGGAGCTCTCATAGAGGATCTGCATGCCCAAACAGATGCCCAGGACCGGCTGAGTCAGGGCGCGGAGGCAAGCGATCAGCTGGCGCTGCTGCAGGTTGGCCATCACCGCCGCGGCGGCCCCCACGCCCGGAAGCAGCACCCGCGGCGCCGCGCTGATAACCTGAGGATCTGCGCTCAGCTGGGCCGCGACCCCCAAGCGCTCCAGGGCAAAAAGCACAGACGCCAGGTTGGCGCCGCCGGAATCGACGACCACGACCGCGGCGCTCACAGGACCCCCTTGGTCGACGGGATGGCGCTGCCGTCGCTGCGGACCACCGCTTGGCGCAGGCATCGCCCCACCGCTTTAAAGGCCGCCTCGACCATGTGGTGGGTGTTTTCGCCCTGCACCGCGATGTGCAGATTGGCCTGCAGGCCTTCCGCCAGGCTGCGAAAGAAGTGCGGCACCATCTCTGTGGAGAGCTCGCCGACCTTGTCGCGGGGGAACTGGCCGTCCCATTTGGCAAATGTCCGGCCAGAAAGGTCCAGCGCCACCTGGGCAGAAGAGTCGTCCATGGGCAAGAAGAAGCCAAAGCGGCCGATGCCGCGCTTGTCCCCCAGCGCCTGGCGCAGCGCCGTCCCCAGGGCAATCGCCGTGTCCTCTACGGTGTGGTGGTCGTCGATGTGGGTGTCGCCCCGCACGGCAATGCGCAAGCCTATGCCGGCGTGGCGGCCGATCTGATCGAGCATATGGTCAAAAAAGCCAATGCCGGTGCTGATTTCTGAGTGGGTCCCCCCATCCAGATCCACGGCGACTTCTATCTGGGTCTCTTGGGTGTGGCGGCGGCAACTGGCGGTCCGCGGCCGGTCGAGCAGCTCGCGGGTCAATTGCCCCCAGCCGTAGTCCGGGCCGATGCGCAGGGCGGCGATGCCCAGGTTGGCCGCCAGGGCCTCATCGGTTGGCCGATCGCCGATGACCGCAGAGCGCTGGCGATCCCACGCGGTGTCGGCAAGGTAGCGGTGGAGCAGGCCAAGCCGCGGTTTGCGGCACGCGCAGCCCTCGTGGTCAAAATGCGGGCAGATCAGGATCTCCTCAAAATGGATGCCCTGACTCTCCAGAATCCCCAGCAGAAGCACATGAACCTGATCAAAGCTCGCCTGCGGGTAGCCGGGCGTGCCCAGGCCGTCCTGGTTGCTGACCATCACCAGCCGATACCCTGCGGCGACCAGGGCCTGCAGCGCGGCGATGACCCCGGGAAGCAAACGGAATTTCTCCACGCTGTCGATCTGGAAGTCGGCGGGTTCCTCGATCAGCGTGCCATCGCGGTCGACAAACAGGATCTTGGCGCTCACGGCTGCACCTCGCTCAAGACGGCCAAAAGCTGGCGATTGCTCTCTTCCGTGCCGATGCTGATGCGGATGCACCCTTGCAACCCCGGTTCGCTGCTGCGGTCGCGCAGAATCAGCCCGGCGCTGCGGGTCGCTGCCATCACCGCCGCCGACGTTGCAGAGTCGCTAAAGCGCACCAGCAAGAAATTGGCCGACGAGGCAAAAACCTCTTGCACAATGCTTAGGTGTTCTAGCTCAGCGCGGAGGCTGTCGCGGAGCTGGCCCAGCAGTTGCACCCGCTGAATCATGCGAGCTTGGGCTTGATCGTCGGTTCCGGCGGCGATCGCAGCGATGGCCGGTGAGCTCAGCGGATATGGCGCGCGGACTTTTTGCAGGAGCGCGATCACCGCCGGCGACCCCAGGGCCACGCCGCAGCGCGCACCGGCCAGGGCCCAGGCTTTAGAAAACGTCCTCAGCACCACAAGGTTTTGGAATTCCGCCAGCAACGTGGCCATCGACGCCTCGTCGCTGAACTCGCCATAGGCCTCATCCACCACCAGCAGACAGCGCCCCTCCGCAGCCTGACACAGCCGGCGCAGCTGCTCTTGCGGATACCGCGTGCCGGTGGGGTTGTTGGGCGAGCACACAAAAACCAGCTTGAGCCGCGGCAGGCTGTGGTCGGCCGTGTGCTGTTCGATGGCTGCCAGGATCGCCGGCTCATCCAGGCTCGCGTCGGGGTGCAGCGGTACCTTGATCAGCTGGGCGCCCTGCAATTGGCTAGCGATCTCATAGACGCCGTAGGTAGGCGGGCAGATCAGCACGGCGTCGCGTTCCGCCCGGCAGAAGGCCCGCACCAGCACCTCAATCGCCTCGTCCGAGCCGCGGCCGATGAGCAATTGGTCTTGGCCCACGCCGTAGAGCTGGGCAAAGCGCTCGCGCAGCGCCCGCGGTTGGGGCTCAGGATA
>JBIKTV010000398.1:0-5434 GCA_044347905.1 Myxococcota bacterium | reverse complement strand
AAAATCGCCCAGCGCCCTGGCGAATCCCAGCGTAACGCCTGCGAGAATGCCGCCTCGGCTGAGCGGCAGCACCACCGTCAGGAACACCCTCATCGGCGAGGCGCCCAAGGTCGCCGCGGCCCCCAGGAGGCGAGGGTCGACGTCCTGCATCGCCGCCTTGGCCGACTTGACCACAAAGGGCAGCGCCGTCACGCCCGCCGCCAGCACCGCCGCCGCCGGGGTAAACACCAGCGGGTGACCCAGCAGCGTCTCAAACAGCCCGCCTATCATCGAGTTTTTGCCGATCAGCACCAGCAGGTAGTAGCCCAACACCGTCGGCGGCAGCACCATCGGCGCAGTGATGATCACATCGATCAGCTCGCGGCCGACAAAGCGGCGCATCGACAGCCACCCCGCCAGCGCCACCCCCAACAGGCCGGCCAGCAAAGTCGCCGCGGCGGCCACTTGGAACGACAGGAGCAGCGGCGCCCAGTTCACGCGGGTTCCTGTGGGGGAGCTAGGGCAAAGCTACCGTGAACGCAAAAGAATCGGCCCCGCCACCGTGGCGAGAGCCCGGGCGGTGTACCGCTGGGGCTTGGGGGTTGTCAAATTGACGGGCGACGGGTGGGGCTGGCTCGGGCGGTGGGCGGCTTACCGCGTAACTCCGCCCGACTGCTCCTGCCCGGCCAAGGCCAGCGGCGCCAACATAAGAGAAACCACATGAAAAGCTCATAGATTCTGCCGCCCGGGATCCGATATGCTCCCCAGAGGCGCGGAGCTGCGCCCAAGGACCCGTCGACTTCATGCCCCCCCTGTTCCAGCGTTGGTTCATGTGGTTCGCCGCCTTGGCCTTGGTGCCAGCCTGGCCTGCCGCGGGCCAGGACTTCACTTCGCCGGGACCTCTTGCCGGCGCGCACGCCAAGTACGACGAACAGTGCGAGAAGTGCCACACCGAGGGCAAAGGCGTAGTCGACGACAAGTGCTTGGAGTGCCACAAGGTCGCCAAGACCTCCAAGTTCCACTGGAATCACGCCCAAGAGTCCAAGAAGTCCTGCGCGGGCTGCCACCGCGACCACCGCGGCCGGGCCTTTGCCCTCGTGCGCTGGACGCCGCCCAAGGATTTTGACCACGGCGCCACCGGCTATCCGCTGCGGTCGGCCCACGCGCTGCAGCCCTGCAAGGCCTGCCACGCCACGCCGGGCCGTTGGATGGGCCAGAAGACTGCGTGCAGCAGCTGCCACCGCGATCAGCACCAGCCAAGCTTGGGATCCAAGTGCGAAAACTGCCACACCGAGGCTAAGTTTGGCGGGGCCGAGAAGTTCAATCACGACGACGCGCGCTTTAAACTGTTGGGCAAGCACAAGAAAGTCGCCTGCGAGAAGTGCCATGAGTCTAGCGGCATCAAGGCGAAGTTTCGGGGAGTTGCGTTTGCCGCATGCGCCGATTGTCACCGCGAACCCAAGAGCGGTCACGCCGGCGGCAAAGACTGCAAGGACTGCCACAACAACGACAGCTGGGCGCAAGTCAGCCGCGGCTCTGCGCTAGAGCTGCATCAGCGCACGCGTTTTCCGCTGTTGGGCCGCCACGCAGAAACGCCCTGCGAAAAGTGCCACAAGCCCGCGCTGGACAAGAAGGTCGCCGGGCCGGTCAAGGCGACGGTCAAGCCGGGATTTGGCCCTGTGGACACGGCGTGCGCCAGCTGCCACCGCGACCCTCACGAGCGGCGATTTGGCCAGGACTGCAAGAAATGCCACGGTTTCTTTGACTTTCGCCTGTTGCCCCATGCGCCCTGGAGCCACGACAGCACGCGCTATCGCCTGGAAGGTCTGCACAAGCGGCTCGTTTGCACCGCTTGCCACGCCGGCAGTGGCCCGTACCCCAAGAAGTACTTGGGCCGCGACGGTGACAACTGCCTGGATTGCCACAAAGACCCCCACGGCGGGCCGTTTGCCTCCGTCGCCAAGGGCGATCGCTGCGAGAGCTGTCACAGCGTGCAGGGCTTTACCCCGGCAGATTACAGTGTTGATCAGCACGCCAAGGCCAAGTATCCCCTGCTGGGCGCCCATCGGGTCGTTGGCTGCGTGGGCTGTCACGCGCCGCCGGCCAAGGCAATTGAGGCCGTGACGGCACCAGACGGCAGCAAGGTCGCCAAGCTCCGCGATCTGCCTCAGAATTGTGCCGGCTGTCACCGCGACATTCACGGCGGCCAGTTCGCCCGGGACGGCCAAGCTCGCGGCTGCGAAGAGTGTCACGACGGCAACCGCTTTGTTCCCGCGTCGCGGTTTGACCACGCCAAGACGCGCTTTGCCCTCACCGGCGGCCACGCCAAGCCCACCTGCGCGGCGTGCCACCTGCGACCCAAGGCCAACGCACCGGTGCAATTCACAGGCATGCAGCAGAGTTGTCAGAGTTGCCACGTTGACCGTCACGGCGGACAGTTCAGCATGACGGAGCCGGTCAAAGGCTGCCAAGACTGCCACCGCCCGGACGCGAGCTTTAAAATCGCCGCGTTTGACCACAGCCGCACGCGTTTTGCCCTGGACGGACGCCACGCGCCGCTCGCCTGCAGCAAGTGCCACCCCGATCGCCCTGGCCCGGACGGAAAGCCCACGGCTTTTTACCGCATCGGCGTCAGCGCCTGCGAGCAATGCCACAAAAATCCCCATCGGCCGCGGACCGGGATGCAGGCTCTGCCTGGGGCGCAAGGGGGGATGCGATGACGAGGCGATCGCCAAAGGTGCGAGCGATCTTTGCCGCAGGGGCCTGGAGCGCCTGGGTGCTGGCGTGGATTCTGGGCGGGGTGACCCCTCTAGAGGCCGCTGATCTGCCAAAGGAATCCTCTGCCTCAACCGCCGATCCGTGGTCGTGCGCGCCGTGCCACCAGACCGCCGGCTGGTCGCGCTTGGCAGACAAGGTCGAATTTGACCATGGCCAGACCGGCACCCCGCTGAGCGGCGCCCACCTTCGCGCCCCGTGCAGCGGCTGCCACCGACCCGCAGAGCGCAGCCAAGCCAAATTGCCCAAGGCCTGCGCGGATTGCCACCGCGACCCCCACCGAGACGAGCTGGGCGATCGCTGCACCGACTGCCACTCGGCGACCAACTGGCTGGCGCCTCGCAGCCTGCCTTCGCATGAGGCCACGCGCTTTCCGCTGACCGGGGCCCACACGGCGACGGACTGCCGCGCCTGCCACACGCGCTTGGGCGGCACGGTTTACCGCGGGACGCCCACCGTGTGTGCCGATTGCCACCTCTCCACCGCGCTGGCGGTCAAGAAGCCCGACCACCGCAGCCCCGGCTTTGGCCCCGGGTGCCAGACTTGCCACGGCACCTTTGCCTGGGGGCCGGCCAAAGTGAACCACTCCGTGTGGTGGCCGCTGGACGGCAAGCACGCCCTACAGAGCTGCGACACCTGCCATTCTGTAGCGATTTTTAAGGGTAAAAACGGCGCGTGCGCCGGCTGCCACGGCGAGCTTGTGGCCAGCGCCCACCCGGACCACAAGCAGCTCGGCTTTTCCAACAGCTGCGAAAACTGCCACACCGCCCTGGGTTGGCACGTCATGAGGAGCAACTGGCACGACGGCTTCTACCGCATCAGCTCGGGCGACCATGCCGGGATCAGCTGCGGCGGTTGCCACGGCGGCGGCTATGACAAGGCGCGCCTCGTGTGCACCAGCTGCCACGAGCACAACAAAGCGAGCATGGACAAGGAGCACGGCGGAGTCGGAAATTACTCTTGGAATTCGGGGGCCTGCTATGACTGCCACGGCAACAGCAACGATGACTGATCGGCGGTGGACTCTGGCGAATTGGGCTGTCGCGGCCGTTTGGCTGGCGGGCCTCTGGGGCTGCCAATCGGTGCATTCCGACATCGGCGCGGTGGAGACAGTGCAGGGCCAGAGCTGCTTTGGCTGCCACAGCCACGAGTACATCGGCTCGGCCAAGCCCCCTCACCAGGTGCTGGAATTCAACAAGGATTGCTCCAAGTGTCACAGCAAAGACGCTTGGCATCCGGCCACGGGATTTGACCACCAGGACATTTGGCCGCTGACCGGAGCGCACGTGGGCCCGGCCTGCGCGGCTTGCCACGGCGACTTTGCCAAAGCCCTTGATTCTGCGTGCGTGGCCTGCCACCTGAGCGACTACCAAGGCGCAGTGCAGCCCAACCACGTGGCGCAAAACACCTCCAAGGCGTGCCAGAACTGCCACAGCACGCTGGCGTGGAAGCCGGCCTTGGCGATCGACCACGACCTGTTCTGGCCTCTGACTGGCAAGCACAAGGGCGCCAAGTGCGAGAGCTGCCACAAAACCCCAGGGGACAAGCCGTCTAAGGCGTGTAGCAGCTGCCACTTGAGCGCGTACGACGCCACCAGCAAACCGACGCACAAGAACGTGGGCTTCTCGATCAATTGCGTGAGCTGCCACAACACCTCGGCCTGGCAGCCGGCGCCGGGGTTCAACCACGACACCGCTTACCCGCTCACCGGCAAACACCTCACCACCGCGTGCGAGAACTGCCACTCTGACCCGTGGATGAAGCCGGCCAAGGTCTGCAGCAGCTGCCACCTCCCCGCGTACCAGGCGACCACCAGCCCCAACCACGTAACCTACGGCTTTCCGCAGACTTGCGAGACCTGCCACAACACCAGCGCCTGGAAGCCGGCGACCAACGTGGACCACGACAAGTTCTTTCCGCTCACCGGCAAGCACAAGACCGCGGCCTGCGCTGGCTGCCACAAGACCCCGGGAGACAAGCCGACCAAAGTGTGCAGCGGCTGCCACATGACGGCCTACCAAGGCAGCAAGGATCCGGACCACGTCAAAGTCGGCTTCCCGACCACCTGCGAAAAATGCCACTCCACCGCCGCGTGGAAGCCGGCCAGCGGCTTTGACCACAACCTCTACTATCCATTGACCAACAAGCACGCAACCGCGGCGTGTACGGGCTGCCACACTTCGCCGGGGGTCAAGCCCGCCAAGGTGTGCAGCGCCTGCCACATGCCTGCGTATCAGGGGGCGACCAACCCCAACCACAAGCTGCTGGGCCTGCCGACGACCTGCGAGAAGTGCCACACCACGGCGGGGTGGAAACCGGCGGGCTTTCCCAACCACAAATTCCCGATTACCTCTGGCGACCACAAGCAGGCGTGCGTGAAATGCCACACAGACTCAGCCAATTTCGCTGCCTTTTCATGCATTAGCGGCGGTTGCCACACCGCGGCCAAGACCAACAAGAAGCACAACGGCGAAGCGGGCTACAGCTACACGAGCGCAGCCTGCTACAAGTGCCATCCGCAGGGCAAAGAATGAGATCCTTTGGCGCAAAACCGCTATTGCTGGGCGCATTGGTCTGGACTGCGGCACAGCCGGTGCATGCCGCGGAGGTCACGGGGGTGGCCGCGGCGGGTCGCGAGGTGCACCTGAGGCTCGCGCCCGGGGAGTCAGCGCAGGTCGGA
>JBIKTV010000055.1:0-20307 GCA_044347905.1 Myxococcota bacterium | reverse complement strand
AGGCGTTGAACTCCCAGTCCAGCATCGCCAACGGCGGCAGGTCGGCCGGAGCCGTGGCGTTGCGCACGACAAAAATCGGCCCGTGATCGCGACACCAGACGTCATCGCTGTCGATCAAGTGAAAGTGCACGTTGGCCTGGTCGGCGCCGACTTGGCTCAGCAGGGCCTGGACATGATCGCGGTTGGCAGCGTCTGGCACGCTAATGTGTACCTCTTCAACCTCGGCTAATTCCTTAGTGATTTCTGCAAAAGTCTGCTCGACCTGCGGGTGTACGCCGCGCCAAATCTCCGCCCGGTGCGGCCAAGTCAGCAAGGTGCCCCGGTGCGCCGCCCATTCTGCAGGCATGTGGTAGTGCTTAAGATCCATCATTTTGGGTCCTTGGGGCGCGCGAGCCAGCGCTGGGTGAGGCCGCCGTAGAGGTCGACGCGGCGGTCGCGAAAGAACGGCCACCAGCGCCGGACCTGCTCCATGCGGCTGCGGTCGCATTCGACGCGGAGGGTGGTGGCTTCACGGCCGGCGCGCGCCAGCCACTCGCCCTGAGGGCCTGCGCAGAAGCTGTGGCCCCAAAAATCGATGCCGCCGTTCGGACCCGGTTCGCGGCCGCAGCGATTGACCGCGGCGACAAAAATGCCGTTGGCGATCGCGTGACCGCGCTGGACCGTCTGCCAGGCTTCCAACTGCCGGGCGTGCTCGTCGGGCGTTTCCGTGTCGATGGCGCCAATTGCGGTGGGGTAAAGCAGCACTTCGGCCCCCTGCATCGCCGTCAGGCGCGCCGCCTCCGGATACCACTGGTCCCAGCAGATGAGCACGCCGAGCCTTGCCACCGCGGTGTCGATGACCTGGAAGCCCGTGTCGCCGGGCGCGAAGTAGAACTTCTCTTCATACTGAGGATCGCAGGGGATATGGCTCTTGCGGTACGTGCCGGCCAGCCGCCCGTCCACGTCGATGACCGCGGTGGTGTTGGCGTACAGGCCGTCGGCGATCTTCTCAAACAGCGAAGCGACGATCACCACCTGCAGCTCCGCGGCCAGCGACTGCAGGGCGGCGGTTGCAGGGCCGGGAATGGGCTCCGCGAGGTCAAATTGCTCTGGGTCCATCGTTTGGCAGAAATAGGGTGCGCGGAAGAGCTCGGGCAACACGCAGATCAGGCCACCCCGGCGCGGCTCGCTGGCCACCTGGCGGATCGCCGCCACGGCCTGGGGCAGGCGATCTCCGCCGTCAGGGTTAGCTGGCAACTGCAGGAGAGCCAAAGTAAATGGTGTCGATGGATGCATTACTCTCTCCGCCGGATGATCGGCCGCGGCGCCGGGGCGAGCGAACCTTGCCGCAGAAATGCGCCTGGGGTCAACGGCGCCAAGGGCTAGAACACGCCTCGGCTGGGCTGCGGGTGATTGTAAAGTCCCGTGAAAGGCCAACCGGCGGGTCGCGCACCGGCGGGGCATTTGTTAGCATCCAAGGGTTGGGGGCTTGCAGCCAAGAGCGCCCAAGGCCAAGAGTCCAGACCTCAAGCGGAGTTTGCCATGCGCGCCATGCACCGATCCTACCTTGCCGCGGCCCAGGTTTTGCTGGTAGGTGCGGCTTTTGTGCTGCAGGTCGCATGTGGCGCCGACACGACGATCGAAGGGCCAGGCCTTGTGGCGAGCGCCGATGGCTCTGCGGGCGGCGACTCCTCCGTGCAACAGCAGGACAGCAGCGGTGGTCAAGATGGCCCTGGGCTGGCTGACGTCGCTGCCCCGCCGGATACTGTCATTGCCTTGGACGTTGATAACCCTCCGCCTTTTGATGGCGGCAAGCCCGATGCCGTCAAGCCGGACGCGGTCAAGCCTGACGCGATCACCGAGCCCAACCTGTCCTGCGTCGGCAAGTGCGGCCAAGCGCAGCCCAACATGTGGCCGTGCCAGTGCGACTCCGAGTGCACGGGCTTTGGCGACTGCTGTGCCGACTACAACTCGGTCTGCGGAACTGTGGGCCCCGGCCCTGGCCCCGATCCGACGCCGGCCGAGATCATTGCATGCCTAGAGGGCTCCTGCGGCAAGAACGTGGCCCAGTGCACAGCGAACGCCAACTGCAACAAGTTCTGGAACTGCGCCAAGAACTGCGACAGTGAAAAGTGTCTCCAGGCGTGCACTTCTGGCCTGGATATCCAAGCCCTTGCGCCGATTCTGCAGCCCCTGATGAGCTGCGGCGAGCAGGCCGGCTGTACGGGTGGAGGCACGACGGAGCCGCCCCCCGGCCCCATCTGCGGCGACGGCAATTGCGAGCAGCCGGAAAACAGCCTCAATTGCAAGCAGGATTGCCCCAACCAGCCCGCCGGAGAGGTGCAGCAGTGCCTCGCCGCCAAGTGCAGCAGCTCTTACAAGGCCTGCTTCTCCGATGCGTCGTGCGTCGCGGCGGTAGCTTGTATGAATGAGGGCAACCAGCCCCAACAGTGCGTCAACGACCAGAAGACCGGCCAATTGCTCAACGCCATGCTGAATTGTGGAACCAAGAACGGCTGCTTGGGCGGCACCACGGACAGCTGCGGCAATGGCGCCTGCGACAACGGTGAGACCGCTCAGACCTGCCCCAGCGACTGTCAAGTCGTTGTACCGCCGACGGATTCAGTCACCAAGTGCTTGTCCAGCCTGTGCGGCAAGGCCTATAACAGCTGCGCAAAGTCCTCGGCCTGCTTGGCGTCGCTCAGTTGCGTCATCTCCGGCGGATCGCTGATGAATTGCGTCAAGGATCCCGCGACCGTCCAGACCTTGGCCGCCGTGGTCCAGTGCGGCACCCAGCAGAAGTGCTTGAGCGGCGGCGGCTCTGCGGCGTCCTGCGAAGGCAAGTGCGGCCAGTTTGTCCCGGGCGCAGCCTGCCAGTGCAACGCGGAATGCAAGACTTTTGGCAACTGCTGTGGCGACTGGGCCAAGCTGTGCTCCGCCACCCCAGGCCCCGTCTGTGGCGACGGCGTCTGCTCCGCGCCGAACGAGACCAGCACCACTTGCCCCGGCGACTGCGGCGCCCCTCCCGCAAAGACCTGCAAAAGCAAGGCGGACTGCGCTTCGACCGAGATTTGCTGCGGCAAGGCCGACGGTTCGCAGGTTTGCACCCTGGCCGGGCAGTGCAAGTAGCCTATCGCCGGGCAGAGTTTGCGAGCGATCCAGAGGTGTAGGTGAATACTTTTCCAAGGTTGCGCGTGTATGCCGACCGTCTGGAGCCGCGCGGCAGCTTCGCTGAAGTCCAGGCGACCTTCCTACAGCCCGACGCGCAGGCCGTCGCCCAGTTGGACCGCCTGCTGCACCAAGCCAACGCCGGTGTGGTGGCTCACTTCTACATGGACCCGGAATTGCAGGGGGTTTTGAGCGCCTGTGCCTGGCCGAACATTCACATTTCGGACTCGCTGGTGATGGCCGACCGGGCCGTGCAGATGGCCAAGGCCGGTGTGCAGGCGATTTTGGTGGCCGGCGTCGATTTTATGACGGAGAACGTCCGAGCCGTGCTGGACGCTGCGGGCTTTGGCGGCTTGCCCGTGTACCGCTTGGCGCGCGAGCCGATTGGCTGTTCCCTTGCCGAGGCCGCGGAAACCCCGACCTACTTGGCGTTTTTGCGCAAGGCCTCGCAGCAGCCGCGATCTCTGCACGTGGTCTACATCAACACCAGCCTGCGCACCAAGGCGATGGCGCAGCAGATCGTGCCGACGATTACGTGTACGTCTTCCAACGTTGTTCAGACGGTGCTTCAAGCGGCGGCGCAGGTAGAGGACCTGACGGTCTGGTACGGGCCCGACAGCTACATGGGGCACAACCTGGAAACCTTGCTGGACAACTATGCGGCGCTTCCTGCAGAACAGGTGAAGAGCTTGCATCCCGGGCACACCCCCGCCTCGATAGCCGCCTTGCGCCTGCGGTTTAGGCCCTTTGAGCAAGGCCACTGCATCGTCCACCATTTGTTTGGCGCTGAAGTGGTCGCTCAGGTGCGCCGCGACCACAGTCAGGCGTTCCTGACCGCCCACCTTGAGGTGCCGGGAGAGATGTTTGCCCTGGCGAGCGAAGCGCAATTGCAGGGCCGGGGCGCAGTGGGGTCTACGTCAAACCTGCTCGATTTCATCCTGGCTCAGGTCAAGATCGCGGCGCCGGCCAGTACCCTTGAGTTCGTCTTGGGCACAGAAGCCGGGATGATCACGTCGATTGTCCGCGCTGTGCAGCGCTTACTGGCGGAGCGGGGCGATGGCGTCGCCGTCGATATCGTCTTTCCCGTCGCGGCCGACGCAGTGGCGGTCACGGGTGACAGCGCCTTGCCATTGGTGCCAGGGCCCGCAGCGGGCGAAGGCTGTTCGACGGCGGGAGGCTGTGCGACCTGCCCGTACATGAAGATGAATCACCTCGATGGGCTGATCGACGTGTTGCAGTCGCTGGCGCTGGGTCAGCCGCAGAACCTCGCCGGCTTGGCGCCGCGAATGGATCGGCTGTTGCCGGGCGGCGGCGACGCCGTTGCGCTGGGAAGCGTGCCGATTCTGCACATGCGGGCCTTTCAGCGCACCGGAAGGCTGCCCCAGGCCTTGGTGGACGACATTCTTGGGCGCGGCGTTCCCTAGGGGCTAGAGCGACGTCAGAGGGCAGAGCAGCAGCGAGAAAGTCTTTTCGCCCAACCGGCCAAACTCGGCGACGACCTCAAAACCATCGCAGCGAAGCACCTTGCCGCTGCCGTACTTGGCGTGGCTCACCGCCTGACCCGGCTGCCATGGCGCAATTGCGCGCGGCTCTGTCATCGGGATCGCCTCGGACGAAGGGCGATCAACCTCTTGATTTGGCTGGGCATGCTCCTGGGCTTGCGGCGCAGTGTTCCAGCTCGCTCCCACGTCGCTCCAGTTGCAGGCAGCGGCCGGGATGCCCAACAGCCAATCGCTCGGTTGCGGCAGGGCCTGGGGCAGGACGGGTCTGGTGTGCCAAGTGATCTCCACCTGATCCCGGCCTCGGGTCAGACCGACAAACAGAAGGCGCCTTTCTTCAGCTAGTTGTGCAGGGTCGCCGTAAGCGCCGGCCAGTGGCACGACACCTTGATTGCAGCCGCTGACCACCACATGCTGGAACTCCAGGCCCTTAGCGGCGTGCAGGGTCAACAGGCGAACACCTTGAATCTGAAGCGCTTGCGGGTCGCGGGGGCCCTCAGCCAACACTGCGGCCGCCGCAGCTGGCCATTGCCCCACCACCCCAAAGGCGTGGGCCAGCTGACTCTGCGCAGACTGAACGTGGCGCAGGTCGCGGGCATAGTCGCGGTGGGTGGGTCGCAGCCACAGGTGGGGCAGGGCCTGCTCCAAAGCCTCGCCGTCAAAGGCCGCGCATTCAGGCAGCGACCGCAGGGCGGCGATCCAGCGCTCGGCAAGGGCTACGTCGCGCGGGTCACCGGGCAGCGGTCCCTTGGCAGGTCGCACCATGCGCTGCAGCAATTCCCAAGGCGGGTCGCCAGTTTTCAGCGCCTTGACCAGCGCCGCCGGTCCGACCGACCGCCCCGTCAGCCAGCCGCGATGGGCGTCCGTGAGCGCCGCGCGGATGACTTCGGCGTCGGGCCCTTGGGAGTGCAGAATCTGCCGGAGCATCCACAAAGCCGCCGGCCGTTCGTCCCAGCCGCCCTGGGCGGAATCGGCGCAAGGCACTTGCTGGTCCTGCAGCACTACGCGCAACACTTCGATTTGCTTGCGTGTTCTGGCCAGGACTGCGATCTGGTTCCACGGCACCCCTTGCTGTTGGAGGGCCTTGAAGCGCGTCGCCAACGCCAGCGCTTCGAGATGGGGATCGTGAAACTGCCGCACGCCCACCGGAGCCCCGCCCGCGCGGGTGGCCGCCAACTGCCCTTCGCTCGCAGCTTTGCCCAGCACTGCGCGGGCTGCGGCCAGAATCTCCGGCGTTGAGCGGTAGTTGTTGGGCAGATCGCACTGCTGACACTGCCAAGCGCGCTGGATCTGTTCAAAGATCCGCGGAGTCGACCCGCGCCACGCGTAGATCGACTGGTTGGGATCGCCCACGGCAAAAAACCGCGTCTGAGGCTGGCGCAAGGCCCAAAGCAGTTCGACTTCGCGGGGTTCGCAATCCTGCAGCTCGTCCACCAGCAGCGCCTGAAGGGGCAGCGGTTCAGCGGCGCGCGCCAGCAGATCCGCGGACGCCTCAATCAGGTCGTCAAAGTCCATGGCGTTCTGCTGCTTTTTTGCCTCAACGTAGAGCTGGGCGAGCCTCTCCAGGTGGTCGTCGCGGGCCATGTTGCCGCTGAGGCTGCTGCCGGTACTGGCGAGCTTTCTCAGGCGATCAGCCAAGCGATTTGGATACTTGATCTGTAAACCGTGATCCTTGATCAGACGTTGCCAGAGCTCTTGGCGCGTGTGCTGGTCGAGCACGGCAAAACCGGGCCGCCACCCGAGGAGCTGCGGATCCAGAGTCTCTGCCAGCAGGGTGCGACCCAGGCCGTGGAGCGTACCAAACCAGCGGAATGCCTTGGGATCCGTCGCATGGCTCAACAGGCTCTGCACCCGATCAATCAGCTGGCCAGCGGCGTGGTTTGTGAAGGTGACCACGGCGAGCTGCTCTAGCGGAATCCCATGGATTTGGTGCAGCCAAAGCACCCGGTGGGCCAGCACGGCGGTCTTGCCGCTGCCGACCTGGGCCCGCACCAGCAGCGCCGGAGCGTCGCTAACGACCGCTGCCTGTTGCCACGGATCCAGGCGCTCCAGACTCGCCGCTAGCCCCGGCGCGACGGCGCGGGCCCGCTCCAAGGCCTGGAGGAGCTGGTCCGTGTCGAGGATGGGCCTCGCAAGGGTCGGACCGAGGTCGCCGTGGGCTTGGGGCGCACGCCTCTGACCGTCCGGCGCCATCTCAGCGCTGGATGGACCATGGGCTGAGCTATCCACCTCGCCGGCTTGCTCGGATCGGGAACGTTCGCGCACCTGTCGGCGCAGTTCGCGCAACATGGGTGCTCCGCTTGCCGGCCTGCGGGGCCGGTCTGAATCCGCATCAAGCCGCTCTCCCCCCTTGGGGTGCGGCCGCCGCCGGGACCGTTGCCCAGCGTAAGAACTCCCAAGGTTGCGCGGCCGTAGCCGCTTTGCCGCTTGGGGTCGGCCCTTGGCCCTTCTAGACTGGCGTTGTGCACCAGCGCGCTGACTTTTGCCATCCCCCTGGGGCCTAATTCACCGTATCGTCTCCGGCGACCACGTAGCCGCTGGCCAGCACGCGATTGGCCTGCTTCTCCGTGTCGGGATGGTCCTGGGTCAGGTCGTCGTGGCGCCGCCGCAGCTTGATTTGCTTGTGCAAGGCCCGGTCCAGCGCAGAAGAGGACACTGCGGCCTCTAGGCAAAACCGCTCTGGGACAGCGACTTGTGCAGCAATGGATGCCTGCAGCCGCGTTCGCGTGGCGTCGTCCTGCAGCCATTCGGCCAGCCCCGGACTCGCGACGGTCATCACCAGCTTGTGGCCTTGGATCGCCACTTCCGGCTGCATGCCCAGGACGTCGGCGCCAAAGCTCCGCACGGCCTTCATTCTCGCCACCACTTGCGACCATGCGCCCGGCAATTCACTCCACTCTACCAATGGTTCTGGGGCAAAGAATAGTTCTTGCTCTGGGATTTCTTTCTCTACGCCCTTAGTTTTTTTGGCAATCTTGCGCTTGAGCTCTTCTGGAAGGGCGATCTTCTCGGACAGGTTGTTCAGGGCCCAGCCGATGAGGCGCTTGTCTCGCACCCAATCGCCCACGCAAGCAGGACAGCCGGATTTGCACGCGCAGCGTTCCACCAGCCGCTGGGCATCGGCGAGAATTTCGCCCCAAAAATCATAAGCCTTGGCTGCATATCCCAGACCGCCCGGGTAGGCGTCGTAGCAAACGAGCGCGGTGACTGCCTTGCCCGCCTCTTCATCGGCAAAGTGGAAGCTGTTGCCGCGCAGATCGCCGGATTCAGCCATGGTGCGCAGGCGAGCACAGGCCGTCACCGCGTGGACCATGCCGATCAGCGCATCGCTGCGTTCACCTCCCAGCACCTGCAGCACATCCTCTGGCACCTCGATCCACACGCCTTCCGTCTCTAGACGCAAGCGCAGGTGTTCGTGCAACGCCTCATAGCCGAGATTCTGATGATTGTGGAATTCCAGCATTTTGTAGCCCACGATCGCGTCGTCAATGCGCACATCGCCAAAGCTGACCGCCGTGCGACCGGTTGGCTTCTGCTCCTGAGTGAGCAGCACATCGATCGCCGATCGCACGTCGGGCTGGGTGTAGTAGCCCTGCTGGACTTCCACCACCGTGGCGACGTGGCCCACCAAGTCCAGGACTTCAACCAGGTATTGCACCCCGTCGTGCAAGTAGATGGCGCGGGTGTGGGCCTCGCGGTACACCTGGGGCCGATCCATTTCTGTAATGGTTTTGCCCGTTAGCCGGTGGACGATCTTGAAGCGATCCTTGTCCACATTGCGGAGACTGAAGTCGCCAGCGGGAAATGCCCCGCCGTTCCAATGCCATGCGCCCATCGCCTGGCGCAGCTCGCCGGCCTTGGCCAACACCGGCAGGATCTCGCCCAAGTCGGGAAATAGCGCGGCATCATCCAGGCCTAGCGGCAATTCCGCAGCTGCCGCGCGTACATGGGCCAGCTGAATCGCCAGGTTGTCGCGATCGACCACCGCGTGTTCGGCCGGCTGGCCCACCAGCCAATCGGGATTCTCTGCGATGTGCTGGTCAATTGGAGAAACAGCCAGGATCACAATGGCATGGGAGCGCTCGCCGCGGCGCCCGGCCCGACCCAGCTGTTGCCAAAAACTCGCACGGGTACCGGGAAATCCGCCCTGCACCACCACCTGCAAGGCGCCGATATCGATGCCTAACTCAAGGGCGTTGGTTGAAATCACCCCGAGCAGCTTGCCGTGGATCAGCTCGCGCTCAACTTTGCGCCGCTCCTCAGGCGTGTAGCCGCCGCGGTAGCCGGCCAGCAGGTAGGACTCGTCGTGGCCCGCCACCCGACTGAGGGCGTCGCGCGACTCCGTCAGCACAATCTCCGTCTCTTTGCGGGATTTGCAGAAGGCGATGGTGCGGCGTCGCTCCTGAACCAACCAGGGGATGAGCAAGGACATCTCGCTGGTCACCGGCTTGCGCTGCTCGTTCTTTTGCAGCGGCGGCTGCCAGAAGTGGATGGTCTTGCCGGCGGAAGGCGATCCGTCCTGGTCCACCAAGCGAAAATGCGCATTGGGGTCCCCGTGCAGACAGATCGTCTCGGCATGCTCACGGGCATTGGCGATCGTCGCAGAACTGCAGAGAAAAGTCGGCTGCGAGCCGTAATGCCGGCAGATGCGCCACAACCGCCGCATGGTGTTGGCCAAGTGGGCGCCAAAAGCGCCGCGGTAGCTGTGCAATTCATCGATCACAATGTATTTGACGTTGCGAAAGATGTGGGCAAAGCCCTGGCGACCGTGGCTGGGCAGCAGCGCCGCGTTGAGCATGTCTGGATTGGTCAGCACCAAATGGGCGCGATCGCGGATGCGCGTGCGCTCAGCCGGCGGGGTGTCACCGTCATAAACCCCCGCTTCGATTCGCAGATCGCTCAGGCTGTCGGTCAGTGCGATGACGCCGCGCAGCTGGTCTTGGGTCAGCGCCTTGGTGGGGAACAGCAGAATCGACCGCGCCGACGGATCCTCTAGCACCGCCTGCACGACGGGCAAGAGATAGGTGAGCGACTTGCCCGATGCGGTTCCCGTCGTCACGACCGTGTGCTCGCCGCGCCGCGCTGCCGAAAACGCCTCCGCCTGGTGGCAGTACAGCCGATCGATGCCGCGGTGGCGAAGCGATTGCACCAGTTGAGGGTGCATGTCGTCCGGAAAATCGGCATAGCGCGCCGGTCTTTCTGGGATCTCGCGGCTGGAGACGATGCGGTCGCGAAAGCGCCCAAGGCTGAACGGCTTGGGATTGAGCAGCGGCGGAGCTTCGCTGTCCGACCGGTGCGGCGCGCCTGAGTCAGGGGTACGGGTTGGCTTGCGCGGTTCGCTCATGACGCCTCCAAGAAGCGCCCAAAGGTAATCCACCCTGAACATTTGTCCAGCCCCAATTCGCCGGCTGTCTGGCCGCAGTTCGCAAAAAACTCGCGGAGGCCTTTGGGTTCCGGGGAGGCAATTGACGCCGCCGCAGGGAACAGCAGAATGCTGGGGCTCGGCTTGGACCAGTCCCTTGCCGCAGTGAGCCCCTTGCGGCCCGCGCGCCGCTGTCGAAACGGAGTTTTTAGCATGAAGATCAGCAAGATTAGCAAGATGCTTGGCCTCGCCCTTGCCGCCGGCAGCCTGATCACGTTCAGCCTTGCGGGCAGCGCCGCCCTCGCCTGCGAAGGCCACGACAAGGGCCACGCCAAGGGCGACTGCGCCGGCAAGGCCGGCTGCGGCCACGATCACGCGACTGCTGAGACCGGCAAGGCGGACGCCAAGAAGGAGTCCACGGGCGACGCAAAGAAGGCCGAAGGCGTTAAGAAGGGCAAGGGCAAAAAGTCTAAGACGGTCGCGGCAAAGTAAGAGCCCGGCCCCAAGCCTTTCGCAGCAGATCGCGGCGGCGCGTACTTTGTGGCATGCTCTTGCGGCTCTGAGCCCAGGGCACCCGACCCCGCACCAAGGCCGCACCATGAACCGCGACGAAACTCCCAGCGCTGAAGGGCGCTTAGCCCCTGATCTGGGCCGACTGCCCGACGCTCTTCAGGCCGTGGTGGCCGAGCGCTATGGGCCCGCGACCGGCGGCATGGCGGCGCTGATCTCTCGCCACGCCAGCGCGGTCCATCAGCTTTCGACGCGATTTACCAGTGACCGAGAGGACCTGCCGGCCGGATATCTGGCCGCACCGCCGGCCCGCGCCGCCTATTTGCTGTATTTTGCCGCGACAGGGGCCGCCACGGTGCAGCACGCGCTGAATCTGGCCGGGGTGCGCTTGCGCGATCACGTGGGACCGCTGCGGGTGCTCGATGTCGGCGCGGGCCCCCTGACGGCCTCGTTGGGCGTGGCGGCCATGCTGGGACCGCAGGCGCAGATCGAAGTGACGGGGCTGGACGGCGTGCGCCAGGCGCTGGATGACGGCGCGGAAGTGCTGCGTCGCCTGCGGCCGGAAGCCAAAATCCATTTGCACGACGGCAATATTCGCGAGGGTCGCTTTCTGCAGCGCTCTCTGCGCGGCCGCTATGACCTGATCCTCCTGGCCAACGTGCTCAATGAGTGGGGGCAGGGCGGTAAGAAGAAAGTGTCGGCCGCGGAGATGGTTGGGCAGCTGCTCAGCGACCATTTGGCGGAGAACGGGCTTGTGCTGCTGGTGGAGCCCGCGACGCGCCACGGCTCGCACACCATTATTGAAGTGCGCGAATACCTTGCTGAAAAGGCCAAGTGGAGCATCGTGGCGCCGTGTACTGGGGTGGCCCAATGCCCCCTCGCAGGTAGCCGCAAAGATTGGTGCTTCTCTGACCAGCCCTGGGTGCGACCGCGGCATATTGAGGCGATGGACCGGGCGATCCGCCATGAGAGGGCGACGCTGAAGTTCAGCTATCTGGTTCTGCGCGCTGGCGAAACGCCGGTCAAGCCCCGGCCGCGCTATCGGGTGGTGGGCGGGCCGATGCGCGATGGGGCGATCTACCGGCGCTATCTATGCGGCAAGGACGGCCGCGTGGCGGTTCAGCTCAATGTCGAGGAATTCGCTATTCCGCGCGAGCTGTTGCACGCCTTTCGCGGCGATGAGGTGGAGGTCGCCGGCGCGGTCCAGACAGTGCAACGCGGCAGAGGGACAGAGAAAGTCCTTGTGCCTGAGGGGCTTTTTAGGGACAGCCGCCCTCGGGGAGCTTTCCGGAAGCCGTCACCGCAAAAACCGCAGCGCTGATCGAACCGGCTTTGTCTCCGCCGCGGTCTGCAGGCAGCTGAGAGAGGGCCACAAGCTTGTGCTTTCCTTCAGCTTTCAGGGTTAGCCACGCATCGGTGCCCGCATCGCCGCCCACGGGAGCGACGGACTCGCTGGCTTGGGCTTGATCGGCTGCGGCAGTAGCGTCAGCCGCTGCGCCATGGGCGTCCGCGACTTGTAAGGCGGCGCCGATCATCGGCGGGCCCATGCCCTGGGGCACGGCGAGATAGAGCACCTTGGCGGCACCGGCGGCGCCCAGAAGGCCCACGGGCTTGCCCTTGGCGGCCCAATTTGTGGCGATATGGCTGCGCTGGCATACGGTGAACTGGCTGGGATCACTTACTAAGTCAATGGACATTCCCTTGGGCCCGGCCACGCGGCTCTCATCGGCGCCCCACTCTTCGCCCGGGACAGCAGGGCCGCGCACGGTCAGATCGACAGGGGTCACAGAGATCGACCCACCCGGCGGTTTGACCAGAAAATACAGCAGGTGGCGACCGGACTTGGGCACGACCAGGCTGAATCGGTGCGACAGTCCTCCGGGCTCACTCATCTTTGGCGCCGCCAGCGCTTGCACCCAACTCATGTCATAGCGCAGCGCCACCAGCAGCAGCTCGCTGCCCAGGAGGAGGTCGCGTTTTCGCAGCGGCCGCCCGGCGCCGTCCACTGGCGTCACCGTGATCGAGATCGGCTTGCCGGCCTGCGGACCCTCGGCGGGGCTGGCGGTACCCGCGTCAATGTAGATGGCGACTGAGGTTTCTGGACCTGCGGCTGTGGTCGTCGCGTCGCTTGGCGCTGCGGTGTCTGAGACCGCCTCGGCCGCGGCTACGGGTGTTGCGGGAGAGGAGGCGGCCACTGCCGGGCCTTGGGTAGGCGCAGCGGCCGTTGGCGGCGTCGGCGCGCCGGGGGCAGGGACAGCAGCAGGCTGGGGCTTGCACGCGCCCAAGAGCAGCAAGAGCCCCAGAGAGGCGGAAAGGGCAGCACGGGAACGGCGGAAGCAGAGGCGCATCGGGCTCTCCTGGCAAGGCGGCCGCAGCCGCAACTCCTGCATAGCCGACGCTGCCGCCAAGCGCAACCGCTGTTCGGCTGTTGCCAGAGACCGGCTGCAGGTCCAAACTAGGCCGCTGCGGTGAATCCGCTGCAAAGGCGCGCCGTTGTTGGCGGCGATAAGGGGAATGGACGGCCGGGCGCGTTGCCCAACCGCAATCCCTCTCTGGCGCCCAGTTCGCCGGCACTTCCTCAGACTAAATCATTCAGGCGAAAGGAGATTCCATGAAACGCACTCTTCCCTGGGCCCTTGCCGTGGCCCTGCTCAGCGCCGCTTGCGGCACCACCACGGTCAGCAATGGCGGCACGGCAGCCGCCACGGACACCACCAGCGGCGCCGACACCAGCACCGGCAGCGGCGACAACGCCAAGAACAAGGCGACTATCGGCACGACCAGCGATAGCGGCACAAAGTCCACGGTGTCGGTCGAAAAGGCTGCGACCAAGGAAGACGCTCAGGCCGCCAGCAACAAGCTCGGCGCCACCAGCGTGGACAAGCAGCTGATCCTGTGGATGACGGCCATCGAAGCGGACGGCACCAAGGTGCTGGAAGTGCACATCGACACCGACAAATTCCCGCTCCCCGCCACCGGAATTCCGGCCGGCGACATGAACAGCGGCGCGTGGGTGCAGTACACCGTAGCTGGCGCGGCTGCCACGGGGGCCTACTCGTCCAAGGGCACCGGCACGATCGACGTCTCCACGTGCCCCACTGCCAATGGCGTCGCGGTCGTCGGCAAGCTGAACGGCGTCAAGGTCGAGTCCGACGCCACCGCGATGGGCCCCAAGAGCTTTACTCTGGAAGGTCCGTTTAATCTTGTGTACTTTGGCGGTGCTGGCGCGCTCGCCTGCAAGGCCCCGGAGCCCAAGCCGGACGCGGGCAGCACCGACGGCGGCTCGGTCAATGTCGGGCCGTTTACCCCGCCGGCCGGCTCCACTTGCGACGCCAACCCGTGCGACGGCGGCAGCAACACCACCCGCAACTGCTGCCCGTACGTGCCGTGCATGGGCGACTGCATCTCCAAGTGCGCGACCACGCTGAACACTTGCGTGACCAACTGCGCCATGGGCAACCCCATGGAAATGCAGGGCTGCATGACCGGTTGCATTGGCGACTACTTCAAGTGCCACAAGAGCTGCTTGACCAGCTGCAATGTCAGCGGCGCCTGCAATTCGGCTTACGTCAAGTACGCGGATTGCGAAGAGAAGAACGCCGAGACCTGCATGCAGGAAGAGGATGAGACGGCCCAGGACAAGTGCATGGCCGAGAAGTGCTGTGCGGAGCTCAAGGCCGCGTTCTGATTCTCAGTCTGTGACCTGTTCCCAGCAGTCCAGCGGCCCATCCGAAGCAATTCTGGTGGGCCGTTGGGCTTTTTGCCGTTTCCTAAGGGCCACGGCAAGAATGGCTCGACCACCGTCCTTGCGCGAACACCAGGGCTGGGTCAGGACGCCGTGGGCCTGCTGCTGAGTGGGCCGCCAAGCTCGCGGGCCGAGCCCGACTCGCGGCGGCAGTCGAAGCGATCGACTCGCTCTTGCCAGGGCCCTAGGGAGCGGGCAGGCGCTTGAGGTGGTACCAGAGCGCACCCGTGGTCGAGAAGAGCAGCGCCGCCATGAGCGAGTGGGCGGTGGTCATGTGGGGGTGCAGGTAGGTGAGCACATTGGCCGCACCTACGGCGATCTGGCCGGCAATGAGCGCGGCGAGGGCCCAGGCGACTCCGCTGAGCGCCGCGTGTTTGCGTGCGTGCCAGGCCAGGGCAAAGCCAAGGATCGTCAGCAGATAGGCGTTGAGGCGGTGGATGACCTGCCAGCCGACCCAGCCGGAGAAGGTCGGAAACCACACGCCGCCGTTGCAGGTGGGGAATTCCGTGCACACGAGACCGGCGATCGAACCGGCGATCGCCCCGCCGAGGAGCAGTTGGAACAGCAAGCTGGACGACCACAGGGTCGCGAGCCAATGGACGATCCGCGGCGCAGGTTCGGTGGCGGCGGGCTTGCCCCAGCGCTGGAGCTCTTGGGCAGCGACCAGGGCTAATGCTGCAAATGTATTGCCCAATACCAGGTGGGTTGCCACAGTCCAGCTCGCGGGGCGATCGGCGCCGTCACCGGAGTGGACGATCAGCACCGTCAAGCCGCCAAAGACGATCTGCACGACGAGCAGCACGGCGCCGGCAATTACCCAACGGCCGACCTTGGCGCGCAGCTGCGGGTGCCGCCAGACTAAGAGGCCGCCCCAGGCAAAAAGCCCAGAGACGGCGAGGGCAAACACCCGGTGGCCGTACTCGTAGATCACCCCGTCGAGCTTGAGGTCGGGCACCACCTTGCCATAGCACAGGGGCCAATCTGGGCAGGACAGACCGGCCTTTTTGGCCCGGACCAAGGCGCCAAATGCGATCTGGACCCAGGTTGTCAGGGCGAGGGCCCAGAACCAGCGGGCGATGCGGTGGGCGGCGGAAACCGCGGCAGAGTCTGCAGAATCCGCGGCAAGCGCGGGCGAGGAGGGACCGACGACGGGCATGGGGTTCTCTGCGGCGCGGCTATCGGGCCGGGCGAGCTAGAGAGTATAGGCGATGCTGGCTTTGGCGGCGACCAGGGGCACGTTAGGTCAGAACCTTATGGCCAGGAGCAAACCGTCGCGGGTTGGGGCGATGACGGCGCGCTCGGCCGTCTTGGGCCAGAGTGCCCAGGCCAAGCCGCCGCCCACCAGCGCTGCGCCAAGACCGGCGGTGCCCCAAGAGAGCAGCCGGGCGCTGCGCACGTCTTCGCGGTCGGCGCGCAGTTGGCCGATGCCGCCGCTGTAGTCCGAGCCCTGGCTGGCAGCATTAGCCTCGATATCAGAGGCCTTAGACTCATTTGCCGCGGCCCAACCCACGCCGCCCAAGAGCAGCGTCGCGCCGATTCCCGCTGTGGCCCACGCAGCTGTGCGCGGCTCACTGCGATCCGCCTCTGCCGTCGCACCTGCCGTCGGCACGCTCAAAGACACGGGAATTTTCTCTGGCACCTGATCGGCTCGCGGCGAAGCAGCGGCGGCTGGGTCGGTCTTGGCGGGCGGTGACAGGGCCAGTTGTTCGCGCAGACGCACCAGACGCTGCTTGACCTCCGCTGATTCCTGAGACTGCGGAGCCAGTTGCAGATAGCGCTCAAAGATCAGGCAGGCGTACTCCAACTTGCCCGCTTCTTCATAGGCCCGCCCGGCATTGCGCAACCGCACCAATTTGCTGGGATTGAGGGCAAAGGACCGCTCAAACATCTCTGCGGCCTGCAAGAACCTGCCGGCTTTGAAGTGCCCGGCCGCCTCATCGGCGATGGTCTTGCCCGCATCCGGCTTGGCCAGCAGGGGCCGGGGCGCAAGGACTGCGGTCGCCATTGCGCCAATCATGAGCCATTGGGCGAGGTTGCGTGCGTTCATCGTCCGACTCCTACAACGCCTTGTCGCCATCTGTGGCTTGGGATGGGCGGGCGCGGTTGGGGGCTTTGCGTGCGGGCTTAGGGGCTGGTGGCGCCGCTTGGGCGCTTTCCGGCGGCGGGGCTGGGGCTTGGGCCGGTGCCGCAACGACAGTCGCCGGCGCAGCCGCAGCCACCGCAGGCAACTCAGGGACAGGTTGGGGCGCAGAGGGGGCTGCCGCTTGGACCGGAGGCGGTGCAGCAGGCGCAGCCGGCGGTACGGCGGGCGCAGCGGCAGGCGGATCAGCGGGAGCAGCTGTTGGCGGCGTGGCGGGCGCAGCAAGCACAGAAGAGCCTGAAAGGGATGAAGAATCTTCAGGCTGAGGGCTTGGAGGCGTGCTCTTGGCCCAGATCGCCAGACTCACCGCCGCAATTGCACCCACAACCACCAGGGTCAGGAGCGAGGCGATCGAACGGGACCGCTGCTTGACCGGCGCAGGCTCGCGCAATGGCGCCGCGTGCATCAGGGTTTCGCCAGCGTGGTCCAGCGGTTCTGCCAGCTTCTGCGTGGGCAAGCTCAACGTCTGCGGTTGGTAGTCGTCGCGCAGCGTCGGGTGTTCCAGCAGCGCCGTGTCAGTGTCAGCCAGCAGCAGCCGCATCGCTGAGGGCCGGGCCGTGGGCATATCCAGCGGATCGCCTGCGGATTGGGCGTACAGCGTCAGCTCCGGCTGGGAGGGAGTCTCGCGCGTTTCGGCGGGAGGCAATTCCTCAGCGGATTGGGCATACAGCGTGACTTCCGGTTCGGAGGCGATTTCGCGCGTCTCGGCGGGCGGCAATTCCTCAGGCGCCGCGACAACCAGCGCCTTGGAGGCGACCGCAAACACTTCGGCGTGTGGCTCGGTCGATTCTTCCTTTGGCTTTGGCGCCTGAGCGGCCGTGCGAAGCTTGTGCGCTGCGGGCTGGGTGGTCGCGGTGCGCACGGCGGGTGCCGGGGCAGGCGCAATATCTGCAGGCATTGGCTGGGGTTTTGCGTCTTGCGCAGCCACCAAGGGCGCCGGCTCGCGGACCACCACGGCATTGCGCCGACCCGTCTGCGTGGGCGGACTGCTGCTATCCTGAAGCTCAATCAGCACATCGGCCAGAGCGGTGCGCATGGCGTCGGCATCGGCGAACCGCTCCGCCGGCTGTTTGGCCATCGCCTTCTCTACCACCGCCACCAGCGACGCGGGCAGCCCGGTCATCCGCTGTGTCAGCGGCACCGCCTGCATCTGCACATGCGCCATCAGCGTTTCCATGGGCGTCGTACCGGAGAATGGCACGTCTCCGCACAGGCACTGGTACATGACGATACCCAGCGAATACAGATCGCTGCGTCCATCCAAGGACCGCTGCATGACTTGCTCTGGGCTCATGTACTTGGGGGTGCCCACGGTAAAGCCCGTGCGCGTCAGGCCGCCGTCCACGGGCGCGTCCACCGGCTTGGCGATGCCAAAATCGATGACCTTGACGAACTCGTCTTCGCCGTGAACGTTGCACAGAAACACGTTGTCGGGCTTTAGATCGCGGTGCACAAGCCCGGCGTGATGGGCCTCAGACAAGCTCTTGCACACAGCAACAGCAATGCGAGCCAGCCGCAGCGGGGCAATTCGCCCGCCCGGAGCCTCTTTGATGGCCTGGGCCAGCTCGCGGCCGTGCAAGCGCTCCATGGCGATGTACAGCAGCCCGCCGTCGGTTTGGCCAAAATCGTGAACGCGCACCGTGTGGGGGTGCGACAGCAGCGACGAAGCCCGCGCCTCGTTGTAGAAGCGCTGAACTTGCGTCGGGTCCTCGGTCAGGTCGGGCTTGAGGACCTTGAGCACCACTTGCTGGCGCGTAGCCACGTGGCTGGCCAAGAACACCGCGCCAAACCCGCCTTTGCCCAGCTGGCCCTCAATTCGATAGCGATGGTCGACGACTGTGCCGGCCTGCAACTGGCTCAGCGACCCCGAAGGACGGGCAACGGTAGGGCATTGGTGATGGGGACAGACCGTCGCTGCCGTCTCAAGACCACATTGGGGGCAGATTCGCTCGGCCATTGCGGTGCTCTGCGGCTAGAGGTCAAGGTTGCTGGGTCACAGACAGCCGCTGCATTTGTGACACGAACCGCCGACGCCGACAAGGGGCGACCCGGCGAGGATCGAGCTGCGGGTGTCGCTCCGGCTTACATGGGTTCGAACTCGTCTGCACCAAAGCGCCGCAGATAGCTTTCGGCGACGCCAGGGCAGTCGCGGCGGCTGGCGCAGAGCCGGCAACTCTCCGCAAAAGCATTGAAGAACGCTTCAATGTGGTCGATGTTGTACAGGTCGTTGCCTTGCAGATCCTCCAGGTAGTGGCTTTCTCCAAAGCCCGAGCGGGCGACATTGCGCACCCGCCGATCGGCCAAGGTGCACGGGGGCAAGCCCTCATAGACCAGCTCAATCCCTAGAGATTCCGCGACATCAGCGGCGGCGCGCAGCGGCTCGGCGACTTGGGCATAGCGCAGCTGAATCCCAGGCCAAGCACCGCCCTTGCCCGCAGTGGAAGGGAACACCAGCTTGATGACGACCTGGGGCCCCCAATTCGCCGCGCAACCGCGGACATAGTCGGGCAGCGTCGCGAGGTTGAGCGAGGTCAACACCGCATTCACCATCACCTGCACACCCGCAGCGAGCAGCGCGTCCATGCTCGCCAGGATCGCGGAGTGGCCTTTGACGGTCGTCCCCGAGATCGTTGCGCTGATCTGCGGATCGAGGGAGTGCAGCGACACGATCGCCCGGCGCAAACCCAGCTCCGCACAGCGCGCGGCCATTCCCGCATCGCCCAAGCGACTGCCGTTGGTGTTGATGTCCCAGCTCATGCCGATGGCAAAAAGGTGCTCGACGACCTCCCAGAATCCCGGGTGCGCGGTCGGCTCGCCACCCGTGACGACAACCCTAGACATGCTCAGTGATTTTAGCCAGTTTGCCCGGCGGATCAGCTCAGAGGTGGCGATCTGCTCGCCCTCGGGCCGACCGCTGTTGCTGCACATGGGGCAGTGGTGGTTGCAGATTTCGCCCAGCCGAAACAGCGCGATGCTTTTGGGCGTCACGGGCGCGTACTCAGGCACCCGACGGCGCAGGAGCCGCACAGGGCGGGGCGGATTGGAGCTGGCTGGAGGCGAATCGTTCACGTCCTGAGCATGCCTCGTTTGGCGTCGAGCCGCCAGACGGTTGACCGCAGACGGGCAGGGCGGGTACACTTCTGCCCGCACCGGCTAACGTCGGTGGCGACGCGCGACTAGCTCAGCTGGATAGAGTATTGGCCTCCGAAGCCAAGGGTCGCCGGTTCGAATCCGGCGTCGCGCGCTCAGGAAAATGCGATTTGACCCCCTCGGCGTGGCCACGGCGTGGCCATTGAGGTGAAACCACCCCTTGGGGCGGCTGCCGCCGGGCGATCTGGGCTTCCCATGAGGATTGGCCAGATCTCTATGGGAGATCGAAGCGCGGACCGCCGGTACCTTGCTCACAGAGGTTGAGCATGGCCACCGTTTCCAAACCCGTACAACTCAAGAGCGGCCGCTGGCGCGTTCGCTGGATCGACGCCAACGGCAAGCGGCGATCGTCGACCCACGATTCGCACAATGACGCCAAGGCGGCGCTCGCTAAGGCCCACACCATTGCCAATGACGTGCGCACCGGCGACGCCCCGGCACCGCCACCGCGCAAGACGTTTGCCGACCTGACCGAGCACTGGCAGGCGACGCGGGCGTTGCACAAGCGCAGCGCTGATTCCGACGCGTCGAGACTGCGGGCCCATCTGACGCCGGCCTTCGGCAAGCTGGACCTGCAAGAGATCACCTATGCGCGGATAGAGGCCTTCAAGGCGGAACGCGCCCAGATGGCCAAGCAGACCCTGCGCCACCTGCTGGTCCTGCTCGGCTCGATGCTCAAGCACGCGCACCGGCTCGGATGGTTGGCAGCGATGCCGCCGATCGATAAGCCGAGCGTCCGGGTCAACAGCACCGA
>JBIKTV010000054.1:0-20346 GCA_044347905.1 Myxococcota bacterium | reverse complement strand
CCGCCGGCGCACACGCCCTGGCCACAGGTGCCGCCCTTGGACAGCGGCTTTGCGGTGCCGTCGATGTCCGTAAAGGTCAGGCCGTCGTCGACCTTGCCGTTGCAGTCATTGTCAATGTCATCGCACAATTCCGCGGCCTTGCGCGAGATGGCCGGGTTCTTCTCCGGGGCCACGCCGCCCACCGTCGGGCATTTCTGCTGTTCGATGCAGTCTGGGTCGGTATCGCCGTCGCTGTCGACCTCGAGCGTGTCGGAGCCGTCGCAGTCTTCGTCAATGCCGTTGCCGGCGTCTTGGCACGCGTCTTCGATCAGGAAGGGGCTGGCGCTGCTGCCGCCTTTGGCCGGGTCGTCGTTGCAGTCGCAGGCCGCTCCGGCCACAAAGCACTCGGTCTTGGCGCAGGTGGGCACGCCGTCGCCATCGCTGTCGCATTCCGCTTTGGCGCCAATGAGAGTCAGGCGGATCGACTGCTCTTTTTTAGCCGTGCTGTCGATCACGCCGTTGAACGCGGACCGGACGGTGCCGCCCTTGTCGCGGCCGAGCACCCGCAGCTGCAGCTTGCCGCTCCAGGTAGCGTTGGGCTTGATCTGCACGCGAAAGGACTGCGACGCGATGTTGAAGCCGGTGGGCAAGGCCACCTGGAATTTGCCGTCGCCGCTGTCAGAACTCAGCCGCTGCCCTGCAGAATTGCGCAGGTCAAAGTCCAGTCGCTGCACGGGCTCGGGGGTCGTGTCGGAGGTGATGGCCAAATACAGGCTGTCGTAGTCGATGATCTCTTGGCCGCAGGACCCCAGCAGGACCAGCGTCCACGCCAGCAGCCAGGAGAGCCGGCGCTGCAGAGCCGACCGCGCAGGCGGTATTTGCCCTTCCGGCCCTGGAGCCGAAGCTGGGCGGGACGCCAAAATCCGGGCCAAAATCCGCGGTACGAGGGCAATGGAGAGGTACATGGGGGCTCCGGACACGGCGCAACGGGCGCCAAACCACGGGCAGAGGGCAAGAAGCGCTCTTCCAGGCGCAACGGTGCATCAACAGCTGCGCCGCACGGAACCCACAGTATAGCCGCGGCAGGTCGAGGTGCGAAAGGGACGCGGGATGAAAATGCCCTCCTTGCCCAATTAGCCCGGACGGCTAGGCCTCAGGGGCGGGCGGGCAGGCAAACGCGCTGCCAAGCCGGCTGGAGCGGCGCGTGCAGAGGCTGCCAGCGCTGGCACCAGCCCTGGCGATCGGCGGTGGAGGGCGCGCGCGACCAGGCCGACTCCAACTCCGCGACAAACGGCGCCAGAGACTCGCGCAAAGCCTCAGGATCCTGTGATAACCACGGCACCAGCGTCTCTCTCAGCGCCTGGGCCCGCAGCCCGCGAAGGCCCTCGACATTGCCAATTTCCACAGGGGGCAGGCGGATGTCGGGCTCGTGGGCGTCGGTGAGTAGGGCCAGGGCCATGCGCTGCAGGGTCGGCCGTGGGTCCAAAACAGCGGTGTCTGCCAACAGCTGCGGCGCCTGGGCCAACCGCGAGGCGCGAAGGGCAAATAGCAGGGCCGCGGCGCGCGGTACGTCCGTGGACAAATCGGCGACTCGCGCCACAGATTCAAGCAGATAGCGCCGGGCCTCTGTCAGCGCGGGATCGCTGGGAAAGCGCCCCACCAACACGCCAAGGGCCGCAGTGGCAGCCAGGGCGTGATCGCGGCGGCTACTGGCTGCGGAGCGCAGAAGCTCGTGGGCCGCATCGGGGGTGCCGCTGCGCCCCAGGACCAAAAGCGCCACCGGCCCCTCGGCTCGATGGGTAAGGGGCAGAAGCAGGGCGTCGAGTCCGGGGACGGCGGGCAAGCGGCCCAGGGCCAGCAGCTGCGCCACCAGGACGTCCTCATCGCGGTCAATGCCCGTGGCCATGGCGTCGCGCAGCTGCTCGGCGGCCTCAGCCTGACCACTTGCCCCCAAAACCAGCGCAACATCGCGACGCAAGCTTGGGTTATCACTAGCTAAAAGTACGGCTGCCAGGGTCGACGGCAAGGGCCGTCCACTGGCGGAGAGCTGGCGAAGCGCGCGGGCCTGAAGCCCCAGATCACCGCTCGCGAGCGCTTCTGCCACGGCGCCTGCCGCAGGTGGCGTTGAAGCCGAGCCCAGCGCCTGCTCGAGCGCAGAGGAGCGAAGCCAGACGTCATAGGCCGAAGAGCGGAAGCGGGCGAGGACGTCGCGGCGCGGATGCTGGACCATCACCGCGTCGAGCCAGCGCACGAGGTCGCCGCTGCGGCCGCGAGCAAGCGCCACGGTGATCAGGCGTTGACCGGCGTTCTCTAGCTCGTCTGGATCGCTCGTGCGCTGGACGATGTCGCGAAGTGCCGCCTCTTCCTGAGCATAGTCGCCCACTTGGCGAAAGAGCGCCGCGAGCCGCGCCACCGGCTGGGCGTCGCGCGGATTGGCCGCCGCAGCCCTGCGAAAAAGCGAGGCGGCACCTTGGGGATCGGCGTAGCGCTGGTGCAAATCGCCCAGGCGCAAGAGCACAGTAGCCGAGGGCGCAAGGCCATTCGCCCCGACCAACACGGTCTCAATGCGCCGCGCCAGCTCGCGGTCCGCCCGCGCCAACGCGCTGTCGAGCATCTGCTGTAGCGGGGCCTCCGCGGCTTCTGGGTCCAAGGGGTGCAGTTCCAGCAGCGCCGCGAGCGCCTCGGCCGGCTGAGCGCGGTGCAGCCACCCTTGGGCGATGGCCAGCAGCAGCTCCGGATCTGGGCCTACAGCCTGGCGAATCCGCCCCGACTCCTGACGCCACTGCGCCTCTGCCAAAGCGGCCCGGGGCTCAACCTGGGCGTCCAGGTCCAGCCACAGCAGCGCAAGACCCAGGGGCGGCGGTGCGCCGCGCAGTTGGCCAAGCAGCCCCGCATGGCGCGCGTTCATCCACTCTTGGCGGCGGTAGAGGGCCAGAAGGGCCTGGCGACCATCGGCCGCGCGCAGGCGATCCTGGGTCTGCGGCTTGGCCGGCAGGTCCGTCAGGCGCAGCCACAGCTTCTCAGCCTGCTCTGGCTTGCCGGTAGACTGCGCCGCTTGGGCCAACAGCCGCAACACCCGCGCGTCGGCCGGCGCCTGGCTCTGCAACTGGTCCAGCACGACCTGCAGGGGCACCAACCGGCCGTGGGCCAGCAGCAGGGTCGCCTGGCGCAGCAAGGCCTGCACGGGGCCGCCTGGGGCCAACTCAAGGCGCTCTAGCACCAACAGCGCCGCCTTTTCTTCGCCGCGGGCCAGCAACCACTCGGCGTAGGCCTCCACGTATTGCGGATCGCGCGGCGCGGCGGCGAGCAGTTGAACGTAGAGCTTGCGCGAACGCTCTCCGTCATCGCCCAGGCGCTGTTCGCGGTCGATCAGCGACTCCAAGAGCACGTCGTGGCGCGGCCAACGGCGGGCCAGCTCATCGATCAGCTCGCGGGCGGAACGCCGATCTCGCGCGGCGATGTGGGCGTCGACCACAACCAAATAGGGCAAAGGATCGCCGGGGGCTAGGCGCACCACCTGGTCGACCACTTGGCGGAGCTGCTCGCGGCGCCCCTGACGCAGCAGGGCCTGGGTCAAAGCCGCCTGCAGCGCCCGGTGGCCCGGAAAAGACTTCCAGCTTTTCTCAAGCAGTTGGAGTCCGCGGTCCTCTTGCCCTTCTTCGACAAAGAGCTGGGCCGCCACCACATGGGCGTCTGGATCGCGGCTGGCGGCCAAGACCGCAGCGGTCTGAACAATTTCGCCAGAAAGGCGCGCGGCGGCGGCCATGCGATCGTAGATCTCGCGGCGCTGGCCAGGCTGGGTCGAGGGCAGGATCGCGTCGATCACCGCGCGGGCCTGGGCCACTTCGCCAGCCGCCAAGAGGGCATCGGTATAGCCGCCGGCCACTTGCAGGGCCAAAGCGCGCTTGCCCGCCGCGAGTTTCCACGCCCTTTCCCAAATCTGGCGGGCGAGTTCTGCAGAACCGGCCAGGGGCGCCGCCTCTGCCAATTGCAGCACGCTCGCCTTGGGCGCCGCCAGGAGCCGCGAGGCCAGCGACGCGACCAGGGCGCTCTCGCGGGCCTGACTCGCTTGGCGCAGCAGGGCCAGCAGTGCCGCCGCCGCGGGTTGAGGCTGCGCCAACAGTTTTTGACTGCGCTCGGCTAGGCTCGCCGCCGGCACGGGCGCGGCTTGGGCCCCTGGCCGCGGCGACGCAGGTCGCGGTTTTGGCTTAGACGTCTTGGCGGGCGGGTCTTTGCGGGCCGACCATGCCGCTGCCTGGGGCGCGGCGCCTAGGATCCCCAGGGCTGTGATCCCGGCCCAAAGCGCCAACCGGGCCAGCACGCGCCCACCACCGGGCGACGGCGACGGCAGCGGCTGGGCGGGGTTGCGGCGGACCTGGTGCATCATCAGACCTCAAGGGCGCGTGCCCGCCAGCGGGGCGAGCTGAAATCTCCCACGGTAGGGTAGCGGCCGCCGCAGCACAAGGGGGATTTGCCTCTGGAATCGGGTCGCTGGGCCGACTCCGCTTGTGCGCTGCAGCTAGCGCCCTGATACTGCAAGGGCCGTAGAGTCAAGTTAGACGCACCGGCGAGGAGAGGGATTCGTGGCGCGTGCCCTGTTGGTGCAACCTCCCCTGCTGCTGCACGCCGCATACATCGATTATCCGTATTTTGCCTCGTTGGGCCTGTGGCAAGCGGCGGCGGCGCTGCGCCAAGCGGGTCACAGCGTCCAGGTGCTCGACGCGTTCGCCCAGCCGTCCTCTTCGCTGCTGCGCGAGCGGGATGCCATGATTCGCCTGGGGATTCCCCTGTCCGGCCTGCTCGACAAGCTGCCGGCAGAGCCGCCGAACGTGGTGGTCGTGGGCCATTCGCCTTGGCTGAGGGCGACGGCGGCGAGTGACGAATTAGCGCGTCTTGCCAAACAGTTGCGCGCAAGGTATCCGCAAGCGGCGCTGGTACTGGCCGACTGCGACATCGGCGGCATGCACTACATCGAGTGGGGCGACCGCGAGCGCGAAGAACTGGGGTTTGACTACGCCGTCAAGTACGAGGCCGATCAGGCATTATCACGTCTGATCAATGCATTACAAGTGGGTCCCCCTCCTGCCGAGCGGCTGATCCAGGCCGCCCCGGGGGACGAAAATCTAGATCGCCTGCCGCTGCCCGCCTACGATCTGATCGACATGGCCAGCTTTCAGCGCTTCATGGGTCGCTGTGCCGCGGCCCGGCCAAAGCAGGAAATTTTTGACCTGCAGCCGCCGCTGATGGCGCTCAAGACCTCGCGCGGATGTGTGTACCGCTGCAATTTCTGCACGTCGAACCCGTGGCAGCGGGCCGGGCTGGAGGGCAAGGCCTATCGGCGGCACCAGCGCGAATACCTCATGCAGCACGCGCAGTTGCTCAAGGACGGCTATGGCATTCGCCGCTGGGTGGTGCTCGACGAACTGGTCAACGCCCACCCGGGGCACCTGACGACTTTGCTCGATGTCGCTGACGCCCATGATCTGCAACTGGATTTTCCCAACGGCATGCGCGCAGATCGCCTAACCCAAGCGGAAGTGACGCGGATGGCTGGGCGGGTGGCGGTGCTGTCGATTTCTGCGGAGTCGGCGAGCGAGCGCGTGGCCAATGAGGTGATCGGCAAGCGCTTTGACCTAGAAGCGACCGAGCGGGTGGCGCGCTGGAGCCAGGAGGCCGGCCTGCGGCTGGTGGTGCACTGGATGATCGGCCAGCCCACGGAAACAAAGGCAGAAATTCTGGCGACCCTGCAGATGGCTTGGCGGCTTTTTGAGGCCTATGGCGCCGTGCCGCTCCTCCAGTTTGCCACGCCGATCCTGGGCACGGAGCTGCACAAGACGGCGACGGCGAACAAGCTGTGGACCACCCGCGAGGACCGCGACATCGGTCCGCTGTTTCAGGGCCAGCCGCTGCTGAACGGCGCGGACTGGACGCCGGCCGAGCTGTGGGCGGCAAAGCGGGTGCTGGAGACAAAGGTGGAGATGTGGCGACCGCGCAAGGTCATCATGAACACCACCTACATCTGCAATAACCATTGCGTCTTTTGCGCCACGGGCAACCGCAGCGACTGGCACGGCGAGCTCGACAAGCAGATCGCCTTTCTGCGCGAGCGCCGGCAGCAAGGCTTTGATCTCTGCGACTTTGACGGTGGCGAGCCGACGACCAACCCCGACCTGTTCAAGCTGATCCGCGCCGCCAAAGACATGGGCTACCAGCAGATCAACTTGACGAGCAACGGCCGGATGATGGCGGTCGAAAAGAATGCTGAGAAAGTGGTGCGGTCGGGCATCACCAGCCTGCTGGTATCGCTGCATGGGCCCAATGAAGAGGTTCACGAGGAGAATGTCCAGGCCAAAGGCGCGTTCCGTCAGACGATTTCCGGCATTCGCCACGCCCGGCCTCTGTGCGACAAGCTCGGCGTGGAGTTTGGCGTCAATGTCACCCTGACCAAGATCAATGCGCCGGTGCTGCTGGAATACGGGCAATTGCTGGTCGATCTTGGGGTCAAGCTGTGCAACGTGCAGTTCTTGACGCCGTTTGGCCGGGCGAGCGCCGAGTGCCAACCCGACCCGGCGGAAGTAGCGCCGCTGGTCATGCAGCTGATCGACCGGTTTGGAGACAAGATCCGCTTTCAGATCATCAATCTGCCCCTTTGCTTCCTGCCCGGTTATGAAGACTACGGTCTGTCCGACATCGGCAAGCTCCAGCGCCACATGATCTTTGTGTCGATGGACGACGTGAACCTGTTTGACTACCTCCAGTCGCGGCGCCGCCACGAGAAGAAGTGCGAAACATGTTTGCTATCAACTGCTTGTGAGGGCTTCTACTTCTGGCCGGACGAGTGGAAGGACGACGCCCGCCAGAAGTTTGGCGACTAGATCGCCACTGGACGGCAAAAAAGGGCAACGGCCGCCGGAACATAAGCCCCGACGGCCGCCGCGCGATGCTAAGGAAGAGTCCTGGAACCTGCGGCCCACCCACCAGCACGGACCTGGTCGAGTAATTCTCGCACAGGTCCTAGGCCGGTCTAGCGCACAAAGACGCCGTGGGCGTTCCAGTTCCAGTTGTATTCGTTGCCGTTGCCCCACCAGTGGGCGTTGATGGCGTAGCTGTCGTTGTCTGCGGCCTTTGCGTCGTAGTAGCCGCCGCCGACGGCGAAATCGGTGACGCAGCGCGTAGACAGGAAGTCGGTCACGCCGTACTGCTTGTTGCTCGCCCAATTCTCCCAGTCAAACAGCGACGCGCCGACCACGCCGCCCGAGTGACCGTGGGCGATGTTGTGGCCCGCGATGCCGGGGGTGTTGTTGTAGTTGTGGTCGCCCGTGAACCAACCGTAAGAGAGGCCTGCGCAATCGCGGTGATAGCGCGGATCGCCGTTGTAGTCGAGATTGCCCACCGAGCCAAACAGGCGGTTGGTGGAGATCACCCGATTGCCGGCGTTGACGATGTCCCAAGCGCTCTTGTAGCTGTCGCGGTGGCCCCAGGCGAGGTTGCGGCTGGCCTTGGCGAGACTGCGGATCATCACGTCCGTGAACGCCACTTTGTCATAGCTCTCGCAGATCGCGTTTTCGTCCTTGACGGTGCTGCAGTCCTGGCCGGCGATCGGCGTCTTGCTGCGCCACTGCGCGGTGTTGATGCGGTTCATGGTCTTGTCATTGCCCTTGACCTTGGCGATCAGGGTCCAGCCGCCTCCGCCGCTCTCCTGGTCGCAGTACACCGCATAGGCGGCGATGCTGCCCGCGCCATCGGGGTCGATCCAGTACGTGCCGCTCTTGGCCATGGGGAACTGATCCTTGATGTCCTTGCACGACAGGCCGGGCTCGGTCTTGTTCGCGCCCACAGCCCGCGGGTACCAGGAGCTTCCGTCGCAGACCTGAATGCCCGCAATGGCCGCGTTATAGCGGATCGCCCCCTTGTGGTAGACGCTGCATGCGATGTTGTTGGCGGCCAGCACCAGGTTTCCCGTCGTGGCGACCTTCTTGTCGGACGCCAAGGAAATCTTGAAGCCCCAGCTGGTGACCTGGCCGTCGATCTGGCCGCTGGTGCCCTTGGTGTCGGCGATGGCGAGGATCCACTGGCCCTTGAGATTCGAGCCGACGAGCGCCTTGAGGCTGCCCTGCGGCAGGGAGTCCGCGGCCTTGATCGCCAGGGTCAGGGCAGTGCCGGTCTTGCTCTTGTCATACAGGATGTACTCTTTCGATCCCGGGTCGTAGAGCTTGACCACCAGGCCGCTGGCGTCTTTGGTCGTCAGGACGACGTCGACCTGAAAATCGAGGGCGCTGCCCAAGTCCGGGACCATGATCACGCCGGTGGACGAGCCGGTGGGGTCGGCGTCTTTGACGTCAAAGGGCGCGGCGCTTGGCACGCTCTCAACAAAGGCGTTGGTCAACGTGCCGCCGCTGACCTGCAAAAGCGCGTCGGACGGAATGTCGCTCCACACGCTGGCGCAGTCGTAGCTGCCGTCTGCCTTGATCCCCTTGAGGAATAGCCCGGTACCGCAGGCACTGCCCAGCTGGGGCAGCGTCGGCTTGTTGCTCAGATCGGCGTAAGAGCCGCTGGAGGCGACGGCGGAAAGTGTCGGCTTGTTGAGCAGATCCGCGTAGCTGCCGGTGCCGGCGACCTTGGCGAGGCTGGACGCCTTGACGTAGTCGGCCAGATCGCTGGTCTTGGCGTAGCTCGACAGGTCAGAGGTCTTGGCGTATGCCGCCAGATCGCTGGTCTTGGCGTAGCCGCTGAGGTCGGTGGTCTTGGCATATGCGCCCAGATCCGCGGACTTGGCATAAGGCTGCAGCACCCCGGCGTCCAAGTTGCCGGCCTTGAGGCAGCCACTGCACTCCAAGCCTTCTGCCACGGCGGCGCGGAGGGCAAATGGCGCAGCACCCAAGGGTTGGCGCGGCAGTTCCGGATCGCTGCCGATCTGGATGCCGATCCAGGCCTTGGGAAGACTGAGCGCGCTGGCGCTGAGCGGGGTCTTGGAGCCGAGCTGGTAGCTGAACTGCCCGCCCTTGACGCCCAAGGCCGCGCCGCTCTCCGACCAAACGGCCGTACCACCCGTTTCCGCAGCATAAATGGCGATGTTGGCTGAGTAATTGCCGTCCGCCGCCGCACCGCCGCCAGAGGAGAGCAGGACGCCTTCCATGGCGCTAGTCGTCGGCACGGCCGCAGCGACCGGCTTTGGCGCCGCAGAACTCACCGCCACCAGGGCCGTAGCCACCAAAACTGCCTGCAAGACGGAACGACGCCGCGGTTGCCCCAAAAACGGCTGATGAGTTTCCTTGATCACGCTGCCCCCAAAAATGCTTACGCCTAGCGCGGGATCGTAGCAGGCGCGAGCTCACCTGTCGAATCGACCCAGGGCAAAACCTGCGCGCGGGTCTCGCGATAGAATCATCTAATTTCAGAGCTTTATCTTGGCCAAGTCGCTCGCAAACGCCGGCGAATCACGGCTTGGGCGAGCCTGGCGCAGGGGCCGCCGCCGGAGGGCCGCTAGGGGCACCTTCTGACTTTGCTGCACCTTCTGGCTTTGCCGCGCCGTCCGACTTTGCCGCGCCCTTTGCAGGAGCAGCCTTCGCCGGCCCCACCTGGGCGGGATCACTCGGCCCGGGCTGCGCTGGCGGCGTATCGGCCTTGGCCTCCGGTGCGGCTCCGGCATCGGCGACGAGGCCTGTGGGCAGCTTGACGTCCTTGGCTTGGGCACGCCAGCCGTCGATCCCCTGGATCTGCACGATCTTGCCCGCCGCATCGCGCAGAACAGCTACGTCGAGCCCCTGGCCCTGCAGGCGGGTGCGCTTGAACTTGCTGCCTTTGGCGTCAACCAGCGCTTCATGGACCAGATTGGCCTTGCCAGACGTGGCGTTGTCGACGCGCACAAAGTGGCACTCCTTGGCCGCGCCAGCCAATTCGACCGCGACGGCCACCAGCGCCGGGGCCCGCTCGTCGAGCACGACCAGCGGCTGGCCGCCGGCGATGTCGCTGACCTTGGGCTTGGGCTTCTTGCCTTCAAAAGCGGCGTCCACAACAGAGATCTTCCATTGCCCCTGATAATTGAACAGCTTTACCTGCTGAGTGGCGCCCGTGACGTCGATCCACCGGTCGTACTGGGTGACGGCACCGTCCAAGCCCAGCTGCAGGGCCCAGCGCTGCTTGAATGCTTTCCAGGCCTTCTTGCCGATCTTGTCCTGCAGTTGGCCTTCGCCCGCGTGAAAGTGCGCCTCGCCGCCCTTGGTCGACCGCAGCATCTCGCCGCCCACCGGCTTGTCACCCAAGAAAACCTGGAGCTCTTGGCCCTTGGGCGCCTTGGCCTCCTGGGCGACGGCCAGCGCTGGAGCGATCGAGCAGGCGATCAGCGCCAAGTGGACAATTGGGTTTGCGTTCATCGATTCCTCCACGGAGACGGCCTAAGGCCCTGGTCCAAAGCGCCTAAGGGTGCCCTGCTGCGCCCCGGCCGTCCAGAAGATTCGACCTGTGAGCCGCGAACCTCGCCGGCAAACGCCTTGGATGCGGCAACGATTCAGCGGCCCTCCCATCCGCCAGCGCTTGACGGGCCGATCACGGCTGGACGGGCTCCGCGGCCGCTGGGGGTGGAGCCAGGGGACTCAGCGGTTCGGCCATGTCCACCCGCGCCGCGTAAGTGCCGTTGGCCAGGCGCCAAACCCCGCGCTCAAGCTGGCCGCGGACAGCCACCGCCACCGGCAGAGACTCTGGAGGCAGGGAGGTCAGAAAGGCAGTCCACTGCTGCAGTTTTTCCAGGTCCCCGCCGCGAAGCTCCGCGCGAATCCAGCCGCCCGACAGCTGGGCTTCAAACGGCGGACAGTCGCACGGCGCCGGATTCCACCGCAGCACCAGGGGAGCTTTGCGCGCTAGGTCAACTTGCTGCTCCAACTGTTGGCGAACGCTCAGCACCTGGGGCTGGCCGGGCGCCTGGCTGCAGCTCGCCAACGCCGCGGTGCCCAGCAGCCAGAAGGCCGCCGCCCGCAGCAGACCAACCGCGCACAACCGCTTCAATCCCCGGCTCCCAAGCGCGCGCCGTAGATGAGGAAGGCGATCACGGCGGCCCACAAGCCGGCGGCGACGAGGATGGGCGGATCGCCGAGCATGCGGTCCGTGGGGCTTGCCGCCGTCTCGCGGTTGTCGAGCAAGCCGTAGAATCGCAAGAGGCCAAACACTGGCAGCGGCGTGGTGTAGGGCAGCCAGTCGGTGTGAAAGCGCGCGCGGGTGGTCGGATCGAGCGTGTACGACAGGTAGGCGCCGCAGGTGGCCGCAGCCAAGACACCTAGAGCAAAATTGAGATGTTCCAGTTTGTAGGACTGCAGGGCACTGCGGTGACCGGCGTCACTGGTCAAGAGCTCGTGTTTGCGTTTGCCCAGGGCGAGGAACAGCGCTAGCAGCACCGTGCAGGCGATCAACCAGGCCGACAGGTGCACCCCCGTGGCCTCGCCGCCCGCCAGCAGCCGCAGCAAGAAGCCCGAGGCGATCACCGCGGCGTCGACATACGCGATGCGCTTGAGCCCCTTGGAATACGCGACGTTGATCGCAAAATACAGCCCGACAATCCCGGCTAGAGACAATTCCAGAGCCGCCGCACCGCCCAGCGCGAGCACCAGCAGGACGCCAAACGCAGTCCAGGCGCGCTGTTCGCTGAGTTCCCCCGCGGCGATCGGCCTTAGGCGCTTGACCGGATGCTGGCGATCCGCCTCTAGATCGTGCAGATCATTGAGCAAATAAGTGGCACTGGAGGCCATACAGAATGCCGCCGCCGCCATCAGTGCCCGCGCCAGCAGCCCCACGGTAAAGCGCCCCGTTTGCAGCAGTTCTGGCCCGGCAAACACCAGCGGCGCCAGCACAAAGGCGTTCTTGACCCACTGGCGCGGCCGCATCGAACGCAGCAGGGCCGGCATGCGCGGTTTGCGCGGCTGGGGCGCGGACGCATCGCCAGGGGCGCTGGTCTTAGGGGCGTGGGCCGCGGCGGCTTCTGGCTCTGCTGACATCGCGATCCTTGGAGCGGCTAGGGCTGATTGGGCACGCCGTCGGCGGCAGTGACGGCCAAAGCTGCCGAGACCGCAGGGGCGTTGCCTTCGGCTTTTCCCGAATTCGCCCGGGGCCGATCGGCCGCTGCGGCGTTGGCGGCGGTGGCTGGGCCCGAAGGCTTGTCCGCCAGTTTGTCCACCTCTTTGCCCGCTTCCTTGCCCGCCTCTTTGCCAGACTCCAGACGCAACTGACGGCTGTGAGCCGCGTAATACTTAGCCAATTGCTCCCCGTATTGGCGCACGTCGCGCTGCAACTGGTCGCGAATCGCGTCAAACTTGGCCAAGCCCGTGGGATCTTGGAGGGTCCGCTCAAACTCGGCAATGGCGTCGCGCGAGCGCCGGTAGGCTTCGGTCAAACCGCCGTGAATCCGCTTGAGTTCGGCGGTGGCGGCGGGCATGGCGGCGAGCTTTTCGATGAAGGCGTCCATCGCCGGGAGCACTTTGGTCCGCAGCGCCGCTTTGTAGTCGGTGAGGTTGGTGGAGGCATTCGCCAGCGCAAAGGCGCCCATGACCTCGCGGTGGGCGGCGTTGGCGCGGTCTGTGGCCGCAGAATAGTTTTCAATCGCCTGGGCGCCGGCCTGAAGCTCTGCAAGTCGGGTGCGGTCTTCGCGCGCCTTGCTGCAGCTCAGTGACGCCATCAGCGCCGCGGCCACCGCCAAAGCGAGCGGCGCGGTCCGGGTAAACCGAAGCAAAGCAGGATGCACGGACGGCTGGCGCAAAGGCATCGGTCCCGCAGGCGCCAGCGGCGGCGCGCCCCCATCTTGCATCGACGCGCCCGCGTAGACAAGGGTACATCGGTGCCACTCCTTGACATGAAGCACCTGTGGGCGCGACAGTACCAGCGGCAGCGGTGCGTCTACGTACCCATGGATCGCCGCGCCAGCATTCAATTCGCGAGGTCGAACGCCATGCCCTCCAACCGCTCCGTCGACCTAGCCCACCGCGGGGCCGACCTTGCCCACCCCGGGAGCGACACTGCAGGCCCGCGCGCTGGCCGCTGGCCGCTGCGCCTGCTCACCTGGGCCGCTCTGACGAGCTTGGCCTTGGGATTCGCCCCTGGGTGTGGCGCGGTCAGCGCCTCTACGGCCCTGAATGAAGCGAGCCGCGATCTGCGCGAGGCCCAGCAACAGCAGGCCGACAAGTTCGCCCCCTACCACTACACCCGGGCCGAGACTTATTTGCGCAAGGCCAAGGAACTCAACGGCATGGGCCAGTACCAAGTCGCCGGCGAGTACGCGCGGGTGAGCCAAGAGGCGTCGACCAAGTCGCTGGAAGTGGCGCGGGTCAACAAGGACCAAGCCGCGCGGCGCGAGAAGTTCGCCCCCAAGAAGAGCGGCAGCGACGCGCCCAAACTGCCGGGTGAATAGCAAATTGCGCCCTGCGCTGCAATTCTGCCGCGCAACGAACCCAAGGCGCGCCCCGGTTGAGGGCCGCCGCCACGAGGGACCGATGGACCAGGACACCTCGCCGAACCAGCGCCTTAGCCGCTGCCAGCCGCAGAGCCGATCTCTGTGGGCTGCGCTTCTCGGCGCACTGGCGATGGCCGCTTCAGGTTGCGCGACCGGCGCTGAAGTCGATAAGACAACTGCAGATCTGGCCGAGCAGGTCCGGTCAGCCCGCGAGCCGGCCTACTACTGTGCGCCGCGAGACCTGGCGCTGGCGGAAGCCCATATCGATCACGCCCGCTACGAGTCCGATCGCGGCGACGGCATCAACGCCTCAGACCACCTGGAAAAGGCCAAGGTTCACACAGTCAAGGTGGTGGCGGTCAAGGGCCAAAAGGGCTGCTGTGCCGACAATGACGGTGACCTGATCTGCAATGCCGAGGACAAATGCCCTGACGATCCTGAGGATTTTGACAAGGATCAAGACGAGGACGGCTGCCCAGAATACGACCGCGACGGCGACGGTATCCACGATCAAACGGACCGCTGCCCCGATAACGCTGAAGACAAGGACGGCTTTTTGGACGAAGACGGCTGCCCGGAAGACGACAACGACTCGGACGGCGTGGTCGACAAGAAGGACAAGTGCGTCAACGTTGCTGAAGACAAAGACGGTTTTGCCGATGACGACGGCTGCCCAGACCTGGACAACGACGGCGACGGGATCAACGACGCGCCGGTCAAGGTGGACCAGTGCCCGGACCAGCCGGAAGTGTTTAACGGCCTAGATGACGCGGACGGCTGCCCCGACAAGCTGCCGGAAGCCCCGCCGCCGCCGCCGGAATTCAAGAACATTGTGGTCGAATCGGACCGCATCGTGTTCAAAAAGCAGATCCAGTTCGCCACCAACTCGGCCAAGATCGTCGGGCCGATCTCTGAGGAAATCCTCAATGAGTGCTCGCAGGCCCTCAAGGAGCGCCTCGACGTCAAGGTGCAGGTGGAAGGCCACACGGACGAGCGCGGCCCCGACGCCAAGAACAAGAAGCTGAGCCAGGCGCGGGCAGAGTCGGTCGTGGCCGCCTTGGTCAAGCGCGGGATTGCCCGCAGTCGCCTGATTCCCATCGGCTTTGGCGAAGAGCGGCCCCTCGACGCCGAGCACAATGCCGCCGCGTGGGAGAAGAACCGCCGCGTCGAGTTCAACTTCCTGCCGCCGGACAAGTAGCGAAGATCAGGCCAGCAGGCCAGGTGAATCGAAAGCGCGGGGCTCCCCTGGGTCAATCAAACCCACGGGAGCCTTGGCGTTTTTGGGAAGGTTTGGTTCGCGAGTTGCCGCAAGCCGCGCAAAAGCGACGGCTAGACGCCCAGGCGCTTGGCGAGCAGTTGCTGAACCGCCGGGGCGGAACGCAGCAGATTCAGCGCAAATTCAGCGTGATTCGTGGCGTAGCCGTTGCCGATGAGCAGGTCCACGTCCGCGCCCACGCCTTCAGCGCCCAAGGCGACGCGGGTAAACGAGGTGGCCATGCCAAAGAACAGGCACAGGCCGCGCTGGCGGGTGGCCAAGATCGTCGCCATCTCCGTGCCGGGCAGGCTGGCCATGTTGATGACGGCGTCCATGCCCGCGCCGTCGCTCCAGGCTTGCGCTTGGGCCCGCACCGCCACGGCGTCCGAGGCGTCGACCACGGCGACCTGCTCCGCTAGGCCGATGGCAGCCACGGCGTCCAGAGGAGTCTGATCGCGGTCCACGGCAAACAAGTGCAGGTCTGGACGGCGGGTTTTGGCGGCCAGCAGCGAGAGCACCCCCGCCTTGCCGGCGCCGAGCACCATCAGCCGGCCGTTTTGCGGCAGGTCGCGCACCCAGCGATCGACCAGGGCCGGCGCGCCGCAGACGTCGAGCACGCTCAGCACCAAACCCTGCGAAATATCAGAGGGCAACACGGCAATGGGCGCCGAACTGGGCAACAGAGCGTGGCCGCGGATCGCCACCTGATGGGCTTTGGGGCGGATCTCCGTGATGGCGGCGATGTGGAGCGGCGTCAGCGTGAGCGAGACCAGCGTGGCCACGGGCGTCCCTGGAGCCACCCCGCGCAGCGGCCCGGAATAGTCCGCCCCGACCGCGTGGACCCGACCGAGCAGCATGCCGCCCGAACCCGTGACCGGGTTCTGCATTTTGCCGCGCTGCTGAACAATGCCTTCAATTTGCTGGGCAATGCTGGGACCGCCGGACTCGGCGACCTGCTCCAGTTGGGTAAAGGAGGCGGCGTCGATGTTGAGGACGTCTACGTCGATCCACACTTCGCTCTGGTAAGGAGGCAGGCTGGGATCGACTTGATCGGCGGCTTGGGGGAGGAGGCCGCGGGGAGAAATCACCCGCTGCAGGCCAAGGGCATCGCCGCCGGGACGGAAGGGATCGGACATGGGGGCCTACTGCTTGAAGTTGGAGTACTCGAACACATTGGCGCTGGTACCTGGACGCACCACTGCTTCGCGCTCAAACGCCTTGCTGAGCGCAGTCTTGCCGCAGCGGATCACGTGGGGCCCCACCAGCAAGCGCACCCGCGCCACCTCGACCCCCATCATCTGGCCGTCGATGAACACGTCCGCGCCTTTGGGGCAAAACACCGTCACCGGGGCATCGGGATCGTCGCGCTCCAAGCGCACCCGCAGGTCTTTGGGCGGCTCGGCGAGGCTGCCGTTGACGACCTTGGTCACCGGTTTGAAGCCCGGGGTCGAAAGGGTCAGGTCGGCCGCGCCCAACGGCACGATCACGCGCATGGGCGTCTCAAACGGCAGGAGCTTGTTGTTGAGCGCCACGCTGGCACCGGGCGGGCTGGTCTCCACCAAGATCACCGCGTGGGTGCCCTTGAGCTGGTTGATGACGTTCTCTCTGTACTGCAAAACGATTTCGCGCTGGCGTGGGTCCAACGGCGCGCGCAGGGTGTATTCCAGATAGGGGAACGCCTCTTCCATCTGCTTGAGCGTGTACAGCATCGAGCCGACGTTGAAGATCGCGTTGGACAGCGGGAAATGCTTGAGCGACGCCCGGAATTTCTCCAGCGCGTCTTCATACCGCCCAGCGGCCACGAGCTTCTTGCCCTCTTCATTGAGGCGCTCGGCAGCGCGATCGGGCGCTTCTTCAGCTTTAGCTTCGGCGTTCTGGGCCCGCAGGGGCGCGGAAGGCAGGGCCACAGCGGCGGCGGCCATTAGAGCAACGGCGGAGACGCGGAAGAGTAGGTGTGACATGGGAGCCCCCGGACGGTAAGAAGGGCGGCCTGAGCGGCAAGTCGGCGGCTCGGCTCGTGCCTGGGCCGCAAGGGTAAGCCAGATGACCGCAGCGGCGCAATGGTTCCGCCGGTGTGTGGGCTAACGCATGGCTGCCGATGCCGATTCAGCGTTCCGACCTGGTCTTGCGAACGACCTGGACGCGCGGCCTGGGGCGCGTGACAATGGCGGCCATGGACCTGCCCCTCAAACCGCCGCTCGAGTCCCCTGCCCTGCCCCAGCGCGTGGCAGAATTGTTCAAACTGGAACCGGGATTGTGGGCGATTCCGGCGACGTTCCTGGCCGCCGCGCTGCTCGATCGCTTGGAGGTGGAGCGCGGGCCGGTGCTGTGCGTGTCGCGGCTTCTGGTGGGCATCCCGTGCGGCGGTTGCGGGCTGACGCGGGCGTTTGTCAGTCTTGCCCACGGCCAATGGCAGGCGGCCCTGGATTACAACCTGCTGTCGCCGCTGTGGATGGGCTGGATGGGCGGTTGGTGGCTGTTGGCGATGGCGAGGCTGATGCAGCGCCGGCCCTTGCCGACGACGCCCAGACCGCTCACCGGCATCGCTGCGGTGCTGCTGGGGCTGTTCTGGGGGGCGCGGCTGGTGAGCTTCTTTGGCCACAGCGGTTGGTGGCAGACGATGCAGCGGGATGCCGTGTGGGGATGGCTGACAAGCTGGCTGTTTGCCGGGTGATCTAGAGATCGAACCAGGCGATCACTGCGGCGCGAAGCTGGTCTGTGCTGTCCGGCGCGGCGGGGTCGAGGCGCAATTCGGCCGGCTCTGCGGCAAACCAGGTCATTTGGCGCTTGGCGTAGGCGAGGTGGTCCGTCAACAACCGCGGCGGCAATTCGCTAGCCTGCATCTGGCCTTGGACTACCCTCGCCGCGTCGCGATAGCCCAGCGCCTGCATGCCTGGGGCGTCGACCGGCACCCCGGCGGCTAGCAGCTGAGCCACTTCGGCCAACAGAGGGGCGACCATCGCCTCTGCGCGCAGAGAAATCCGCTGGTGGAGCCAAGGTTTTTGCGGGGTCAGCGCTGTGGTGAAGGCGGCGACCCGGTCCGGCTGACGGCGGTGCTGATCGTGCCACTGCGAAAAGGCAATGCCGGTGGCGCGGTAGACTTCCAGGGCCCGGCAGACGCGCTGGCGATTGGCCGCGGGCGTAGAGGCGGCATAGGCGGGGTCGACGGCGGCGAGCTCGGCGTGCAAGGCCAGGGCTCCGCGTTCAGCGAGATCGGCCAGGACCGCTTGGCGAATCCGCGGATCTACGGGCGGAATCGGCGCCAAGCCCCGGCGCAAGGCCCGCAGATACAGGCCGGTGCCGCCGACCAAGATCGGCCAGCGACCGCGGGCCCGCAGCTCGACCAACAGCGGCAGGGCTTGATCGGCCCAAGTGCCCGCCGCAGCTGCCTCGCTGGGATCTAGCACGTCGATCAGGTGAAAAGGCGCGGCGGCCCTCTCCTCAGGCGTCGGCTTGGCAGTGGCGGCATCCAGGCCGCGGTAAAGCTGCGAAGCGTCAAAATTGACGATGTCCACGGGCAGGCCGCTGCGGGCCAAAGCCACGGCGAGCGCGGTCTTGCCCGATGCCGTAGGGCCGCCAATCGCAAAAACACTTGGCTGGTCAGATATTTGGGCGGTCATGTGCGGTGGAACCATTTGCCGATCTCGTCCATGCGCACGCGGGTCCACACCGGCCGGCCGTGCGGGCAGTAAGCCGACAGGTCTACGCCGTCCATCTCCGCAAGGAGTTTTTGCACATCCCGGGGTTCGAGGATGTCGCCGGCGCGAAAGGCCCCGTGGCAGGCCAAGGTAGCGGCAAACCGCTCTAGGCGCTGTTCGGTCGCGCGGCCGCGATCGCCTTGCACCAGGCTGGCGGCGAGCTCGCGGACTTCGTCGGCCAGCTGGTGGTCGCGCAGCACCGGCGGGTAGGCGCGCACCCGGGCCAGGCGCGGGCCGGCGGCCTCGATCTCAAAACCCAGCATGTGCAGCAGCTCTTGTTCGTCGGTCAGAGCTGCCACTTCGGCAGGGGCGAGCGGGACCGCCAAAGGCACGAGCAGGCGCTGGGAGGCAAACCCATCTTTGCGGAACGAAACGATAAACCGCTCAAACAGCACCCGCTCGTGGGCGGCGTGTTGGTCGATGATCACCATGGCGCCGTCGCCTTCGCAGACCAGAAAACACTGGCCGACTTGACCGACATAGCGCAGGGCCGACCACTTGCCCTGATCGGGCCGGCTGAGCGGGAGGGACTGAATCTGCGCAGGAGCGGCAGCTTCGCCAGCCTTGGGCGCCAGGCCAGACGGAAGTGCAGAAGGCGCCGGAACGGGCGGCGCGGCGGGCGCATCGAGGTCCGGAAACGCCCCGCGGCGCACCAGATTTTCGATGCGAAACGGCGCGGGCTCGGGCGCAAGGGCGGGCCGCACATCGGCCACAGCAGAGGGACGGTCGATCGCCGGCGCGGCTGGCAAAGCAGGGGGATGAGCCGCACCCAGCTCCTTGGCGACCCACGGCGTCGCGGCGAGCATCGGCTGAACGGCTCGCATCACCGCAGAGAACACCGCAGTACTGCTGGCAAACCGCACTTCCGTCTTCTGAGGGTGGACATTGACATCCACTGTACCGGGCGGGCAAACGACGGACAGCACGCCCACCGGGTAACGCCCCCGCTCCAGCAAGGTGCCGTAAGCCTTGACCGCGGCTTGAGCCAGGGTGCGATCGGCAACCAAGCGCCCGCCCACCAGCAGGCACAGCTGCCCCGGGCCGGCGTGAAAGAGCCCAGGCTCAGACAGCAGGCCGCGCACCTGGTACTCGCGGTCTTCGGCCACGGGGTACAGGCGGCTCGCCACATCGGCGCCCCACACGGCGTGCACTCTGCGGAGCAGATCGGGCTCCGGTGGCAGCTCTAGCAGGGTGCGCTCGCCGTGGCGCAAGGTCAGGTGCAGCTCCGGGCGGGCCAGCGCCAGCCCTTCGACGAAGCGGACGATTTGCCCCAGCTCTGTGGCGGCGGTGCGCAGAAACTTCAAGCGGGCTGGGACGTTAAAGAACAGGTCGGCCACCTCAATCGCCGTGCCCACCGCGCAGCCGGCTGGCGACTCGCTGAGATCGACACTGCCATCGCCGCGCAGCCTGACGCCCACCGCGTCGTCCAACCGCCGGGTGGTCAGCGTGACGCGAGCGACGGAGAGGATCGACGCCAAAGCCTCGCCGCGAAAGCCAAAACTGTGGAGGTCGACCAAGTCGTCGGCGCTGCTGAGCTTGCTGGTGGCGTGGCGGGCAAAGGCCAAGCGGGCGTCAGCGGCGGACATGCCGTGGCCATCGTCCGTGACGCGGATCAGCTGGCGGCCGCCGTCCACCAGTTGGATGACCACGCGCTTTGCCCCAGCATCCAAAGCATTTTCAACTAGTTCTTTGACCACGGAGGCGGGGCGCTCGACCACTTCGCCAGCGGCAATCTGGTTGGAGACATCGGGACTCAGCAGGTGGATGCGCGGCGGATCAAAGCTCATGGGGAGCAGCTTACCACGCCGAACGGGGGTCTGCCGAGCGGGTCTGCGTCGCCAATCCGCGCGCGTTTAGTTGACCAGGGCGGCCTGCTGCTGCTGGGCCCCGGGCCGCTGCATGAACGGGCCAAAACCTTGCGGAAGCATGGGGTTGCGCGCCAGACGGTCGCCGCCCAGTTCCTGCCACTCCGGGTACAGCCA
>JBIKTV010000310.1:0-7065 GCA_044347905.1 Myxococcota bacterium | reverse complement strand
TGATGATAAGCAGTTGGGCGTTGGCGGCGCGGCGACGGGCCTTGACCACGTAGCACTCTTCAAACCGCGGGCAGGCGCTGCCCAGGCAATTGTCAGCGGTGGCAGTCACTTCAGTCCAGACCGGGTGATCTTCAGAGACGCCGGGGACATCCGCGCGCTCCCCCGTGGGACTGCCGCGACTGGTGGCCTCAATCGCCAACAATTCGCCAGAAAGTCCGCGGCCTGCGTGGGCTCGGCCCTGCACCAACCCGTGCAGTCGCTGCAGGCAGATGTAGTTGGCCCGGCCCTTGAGCACCGCCACAGTGCAATGGCGACCCGCCGCCGCTTGGGCCACGGGCAGGTCATGCCCCAGGATTTGGCTCTGCAATTGCTTGGTCGCGGTCGACACGAGCACGCGCTTGTTCATGGCCAGCAGCGGCGTCAGATAGGCCAAGGTCTTGCCGGTGCCGGTGCCAGCTTCCACGACCAAGTCGCGGCCGGCCAACACCGCGTGCTCCACCGCTTGGGCCATGCGCCGCTGGCCGGGGCGGGCCTCAAAACCCTCTAGCGCGCTCGCGAGGTTGGCTAGGCTCGCCTCAGCACTCACGGTGCGACGCCTGGCGCCAGCTGCGGTTGGACCGTCCCCGCGTCGCTGCGGCGGTTGCTGCTGTAGACGATCACCGCGGTCTGGCCAAGCAGGCGATGGGAATCAGAGACTTCCACAAGTCCGTGCATGCGCAGCGTCCGATCGATGGAGCGCATCACCCCCAGCAGATGGGGGGCAGCGCTCGCCTCGGTGCCCAGGGCCGCCTTGTCGCCCACCACCACGACCCCGCCGGGCTGGGACTTGAGCAGCTCTAGGGCGTGGGCGGTCACGTCGCCAGATTCCGCTGTAGCCAGGCGGATTTGGTCGCTCTGCCCGTGGGGGTCCAGCTGCACCGCCACCGCCCAGCCGCGCGGCCCCACCGCCAAGATCGCCCCTTTGCGCCGGCCAACGACCTCGGGATCCTCCGCAGAATCCTTGGCAAAACGCCCAACTTTGCGCGCGCTCATCCTCTCGACCGAGCGCGTCTGCTCCAGCAGGTGCCAGGCGCCCAGGCCAAACAGGCTCAGCGCCACCGCCCCCAGGGTCCAATAGGTGCGGCGGCGGCTGCGTTCCTCGTTCTGACTGGCCGTGCGCGGGGTCGCCAGCGCCGCCAAGCCGACCCCCACGGTCAACGCCACGCCGATGCGCGCTGCCGCCAGGGCCTCCACCACGCCGTCTGCTGCGCCGCGAGCGCTGGCCTGGGCCAAGAAGAGCGCCGCGCCCAGGGCGATCAGCAGCGGCGGGCCCCAGTCGCGATCACCCAGGGTTCGCGGGGTGTTGGGCACGGCCACCCCCAGGGTGCGCCAACCGTGGCGGGCTGCGGCGCCGCCGGTTTCATCGCTCTCTTCGCCTTCGTCTGAGGCCGTTGCGTCTGCGCTTTGCTTGGCGGCGGGCGAGGCCGATCCAAGGGCGCGGATCGGCGTCAGCTCGGGGGCCGCCAGGGGGGCCTGCGGATCCTGCTGCACCAAGCCGCGGGCCAGGCCGTACAGCGCCGCGAGCAACAGCGCCGCGCCACCCAGCGTGGACCACCACGGCGCCGCCAGCAGGTCCAGCAGCCGCCCAAGCTCGCCCATCGGCCCCAGCGGGCTGACCGCCGCGAGGCCCTGTAGTGCCGCCAGCACCGGCGAAATCGCGCCCCAGCCTGAGGATTCTGCGGAGTCGGCCAGGGCGAATTGCGCCGTTGCTGCGTCCGCTTCGGGCACCAGGTAGCCCAGCCAGGCCCACCGCGCCAGCAGCCCCAGCAGCGGAGCCGCGCACCAGGTCGCCAGCGCTAGGCGCTTCAGTTGGTCATCTGCCACCGCCCGCCACGCCAACCACAGGCCTGCGGGCACGACCACCAGCGCCGGGCTCGCCAGCAGCGCCAGCACCACCAAGCCCAGGGCGGACAGGAGCAGCGGCTTTTTCTCGCCTTCTTTCAGACTACTGCGCAGCAAGGTCAGCACCAGCAGCACCAGCGCCGCCACCGCCGCGCCGCCGCCCAAGCGGTGCCCCGCCTGCATCGCCAGGGGCGACAGGACCAAGCTCAGCCCCACCACCAGCCCTGCCAGCGAACCCCAACCGGCGACGCGGGCATAGCCCAACGCTAGAATAGGCAAAGACAATTCAAAGACCAGCGCCGGAAGCCGCGCCGCCCCGGCCACCCCACCGCCCACCAGCGCCCAGGCCCGCGCCGCCAGCAGCCACGGCTCGCCGCTCTGACCGCTGCCCGTCAGCCCCAGCACCGCCGCCGCTTCACCGGGCGCCAGATCGGCGGTGAACATGGGCGCCGCCCGCAGCACCAGGGTCACCAGGGCCAGGCGCACCAGCAGGGTCTTGAAGTCTTTGGGGTCAATCGTCATTTCGCGGCGCCTTGGACTTGGGAGGCAGGGGCTCAATCGGCCGGGGAGCAGTAGGGTAGCGACGCGGACCCTTTCCAGCAACAGCCGCCCCGCACGGCCGGGCGCGGCTATCGCAAGAACCCTAGGACCGCCCATACCGTCATTCCCGCGAAGGCGGGAACCCAGGCTAATCATTTGGTGTTTTAGCCTGTGCCTCCACCTTCGCGGGGGTGAAAGAGGCGGCAAATTGGACTGCACGGTCGTCCTAAAACCCCTGCTCCGCGCTTCTTGCGATTGCCCTGCGCACGGTCAAAGCGGATTCCCTTTTGTCTGCTGCGGTGGTAGAACCTCGGCCCCCAATTTTGCCCAGGGGCCGCCCCACCATGTCAGAGCTCGCCAGCCCGCCCCCGACCGCGCCCGCCCCAGAGGTCACCGTGCCTGAGGTCCCCGCCTTGGCCGTGGCCTCGCCGCTGGCGATTCTGCAAGATCCCGCACAAGTGCCTGTATTTGCACCAGTCCGCGCGGACCGGCTGTGGCGCTGGGGCGTGATCGCCGCGGTGTTCTTTCTGTACCTGCTCAACGCCGGCAGCTTTGGCCTGTGGGACCCGTGGGAGACTCACTACGGCGAAGTCACCCGCTACATGGTCGAGACCTGGGACTGGGTCAACCCTTGGTGGGGCTACAAGACCAAAATCGGCACTGAGGGCATCGCCGGCGAGTGGTTCTACTCCAAGCCCGTCTACATCTTCTGGGCGGAAGCGACCTTCATCAAGCTCATTGGCCTGACGGATTGGGCTTTCCGCTTGCCCCAGGCCATTTTGGGCGCCTCCGCGGCCGCTGCGGTGTACTTGGGCGTGGAGCGAATTGTCTCGCGGCCCGCGGCAGTGCTGTCCACCCTGGTGGTGGCCTTGTCTCCCTTTTTCTACATGGTGGCCCGCCAAGCCCAGACCGACATGCCGTTTGTCGCCACCCTGACCATCGGCCTGATGCTGCTGCTGACCGCGGTGCTCGGCCGGCGCCAGGTGTTCAGCGCCCGCGGATTTGCCTGGGCTACCGCCGGGTTCGTGACCTTTATGCTGGGCAACCTCTTGCCGCAGTTCACCATCATCTCCACCGATCTCTTTGACGCCAACAGCCAAGGTCTGGCCAACACCATCCAGCAGAACGGCATTTGGCACGTGGCGCTGTTCTACGGCCCGGTGACCCTGGCGCTGATCGCCTCCCTGCTGGTGCCCGTGCTGCGCCAACGCAAGCTCGCCGGCGGCCTGGCCGATCCCGCCTTTCAAGACCGCTGGTGGCGCCGCTACTTGCTGATGTCCGCGTATATGCTGTTTGCCCAGTCGACCTACGCCAAGGGCCTGCTGGGCTTCTTGCTGCCCGGGGCGATTTTGGTGTTGTACCTCGCCGTGTCGCGGCAGTGGCGGCTGCTGCAGGCCATGGACCTGGGCCGCGGCGTGCCGCTGTTCTTTATCACGGTTTTGCCCTGGTATGTCGCGATGTTCTGTCGCCACGGCATGCCGTACTACCAGCGCTTCTTTATCCACGACCACTTTAATCGCGTCGGCGCGGGCGTGCACCAGATCGACACCGGTACCTTTGAATACTTTGTTGAATGGCTGGGTTACGGTCTGTGGCCCTGGTCTGCCTTTGCGCCGCTCGCCTTGATCGCCCTGGTGGCTGCGGTGCGCGCTGAGAAGCCGGCGCCGGTGCAGCCTGTCGCGGCCGTGGAGCCCGCACTTGAGCCCGCACTTGAGCCGGCCCTTGAACCGGCCCTGGATGCCCAAGCGGTTGCCGAGCCGCAATTGCCGCCGCCGCCGATCGCCGCGGTCGATGAATTCTCTTGGGCTCGCGACACCTTTGCCCAGGTGCGGGTCTTCGCTTTCCTGTGGTTCCTGCTGTCGTTCATCCTGTTTACCCTGTCGTCCACCCGTTTTCACCACTACATCCTGCCGGGCGTGCCGCCGCTGGCGATGATCACCGGCTGGTATTTGCTGGACCTGCTGCGCGATCGCCGGCCTCAAGCCCGCGCCCAGGTGGTGCTGGCGCTGGCGCTGCTGCTGGTCGCGACCGTCGGCGTGATGAGTGATTACCAGAACTTGCGCAGCCTGTTCACTTACAAGTACGACCGGCCGATGCCGGAAGCCATGCCCACCGACTGGGATACCCAACCCGTCTGGCCGTCCGACACCGCGCCGCTGCAGGGCTGGGCCGACCAGCCGTTTGGCCGCATGGTCGGGCCAATGGTCGCCCAATTGCTGGGCCTGAGCTGGCTGCGTTTTGAGATGTTCTGGAAAATCGCCGGGAGTCTCGCCGGGTTGTCTCTGGTGCTGATGATGGGGGTGCGCCTTCGCCGCTGGGGCTTGGGGCTGCTGACCGCGACCGCCGGCCTCGCCGCCTTTTGGGCGCTGAACTACTACATGCCCAGCCTTGCGCCGCATTGGTCGCAGAAGTACCTGTTTGAGAAGTACTATGAGGACTGCCAGATCCACCCCAATCCCCCGGCGATCCAAGAGGCTTTTACGCCCCTGCTCAGCCGCGCCGGTCTTGGGTTTATCCCGGCGTTCTTTGAGGCCCAGCCCAAGCGCGTGTGCAAAGAGGATATCGTCAGCTGGCTGATCACCTGGCGCGGCGAAACCTACTATTCGAACAATGAGATCCGCCCGCTCAACAAGGCCAACCAGCTCGGGCCCTACCTGTCTGAGATGAACCGCGGCAAGACGTTTTACGTGTTGAGCGAACGCGGGCGCATCCAGTCGTTTGAGTCCAAGCTCAAAGGCGAGTCCAAGAAGCTGCGCGACGAAGGCCGGGGCGGATTCTCTGCGATCCGCGACTGGAATTGCGACAATCTGTCCAACGATTCTGCGTATTTTGTCGTCGGCAAGTGCGTGCCGGTGCTGGACGACGGCTCGCCTTCTGCCGCGCCGGGCCGGGCGCCGTCTGTCTCGCGCCCCCGCCCGCCGCGTCCGCTGGTGCCGGTGCCAGAACAGGGCAGCTCGCCGAATCCAAACTTCTAGACCCTTCAATGGGTTAGCGTCCTTGGGCTGGGCGCCGTTGCCAGCGGCGCCGCTAAGGGCGATACTTCTCTGCCGGGCAGCCAGCGCAATTCGCCTGCGGCTGCCCCCAAGAAGGTTGCGGTGGCCAAGGTCTGCCCCCAGTGCAATTCCGTTCAGCCCGACGAGTTGGAGTTCTGTCCTCTCGACGGCGGCCACTTGTCGCCAGCCCCGGCTGGGGCCAGGGTTAGCGGTCAGCACGTTGCGCAGGCGTCCGAAGGCAGCGCGGACCTGCGCCCGCACCAGCCAGCAGAGGCTCTGCATCCCCCTGAAGGAGCTGGGCAAATTACCCACGGCACCGAGCCGATTCTGCCGTCCGCGCCGCCGCCGCCGGAGGCTCCGGGTTCGCGGCTGCGCCGCCCGCCGCCGGGGCGAGCGCCTTCGCCGCCGCCAGGGCCTTCGTCCCAGGCAAGGCCTTCATCCGAGCCAGCGCCACCCCGGCCAGCGCCACCCCCGCCAGCGCCGCCGCCGCAAAGCGGCAGCCACCGCCCGACCCTGCTGGCTGCCGGCTCGATCCCGCATTTGCCAGAAAGTGCTGGTTCTGCGGTACCTTCCCTGCCCACGACCCGCCAGACTGGCCCGCAACGGCGCAACACCGGACCGGTGATGGTGGGCCGCGCCCAATCGGAGCTCACCCCCGTGCCAGTGGTGCTTCCGCCGCCGCCGGGGGCCGGTTCTACCTTGGCCGATGTGCTGCGCCGCGGACCCATGGCGGTGGACCAAGCGGTGGCGCGCATTGGCCTCATCGCCGAAGCGATCGCCGCCCAGCGCCTGGGCAACCACGGACAACTGACGCCGTGGCATGTGCAATTTGACGCTGCGGATGGCTCCGGACGGCCGCGCATTGGCGGGCGCGAACTGGTCGTCGACCCTCTTTACGCTGGCCTATACCGCGCCCCTGAGCTGGAATTCGCCGACGACCCCGCCGCAAATTCGCCCAGCGTCGAAGTGTATGCCTTGGGCTGCATTCTGTTTGAGGCCATCGCCGGTCGCGCACCGTTTCAAGCGGTGAACCTGGCGGAATTGGTTAAGAAACACGGAACGGCAGCCGCGCCGGCCGTGCGCATGGTCCGCCGCGAGTGCGCGTTGCCGCCCAGCCTGGAGCTGGAGATCCAGCGCGCGCTCAAGAAGCGCCCGGGCGATCGCCACGCTTCCGCGACGGCCTTTGCCATGGCGATCCGCGCGTCCAACCGCGAAGACGACCGCAGCACCATCGCGCTGAACGCCTCGCACACCCAGGCCCTGCAGGAGATGCTGGGGGGCCGTGCAGAGCCCGCCCCAGCGCGGCCGACGCCAACGCCTTCCACTGTGGGTGGGGCCGCCGCTGAGCCCCGGCGCGAGCCCAGCCCAGCGGCCGCCGCGGTGCCTCCGCCCGCGAGCCGCGCCTCCAACGCGATCTTAGTGGCGGCGCTGATTGCGATTCTGGGGCTCGGCGCTGGCCTGATGTACTACATGCTGGGCGGCGATCAGGAGCCGGCCCCGGCGGCGGCGCCGCCCACTCCAGAGATTGCCGATGTCGCCCCCGCGGCGCCCGCGGATGTGGTGGACGCGGAGGACAGCGACACGGCCGACAGCGACACCAACGACGTCGATGCCGAAGTTGAAGTCGAAGTTGCGGAAGATATTGAAGTCC
>JBIKTV010000053.1:0-20451 GCA_044347905.1 Myxococcota bacterium | reverse complement strand
CAGATTGTGAAAGCCCGGCAGCATCTCAAAACCGTCTTCCGGTGAGATCTCATGGCGATAGTTCACCACCACGTGCTGCGGCCTGCCCTCTGCCTCGGCGCGCAAGAGCTGGTCTTTGCTAGCAAGATCGGGAACTTGGTCCGCGCTCAGCGTGCCGGTCGCCACGAGCATGCGCCAGCCCACCGCTTCGAGCAGGTCGATGGCCCGCGGGTCGCTGTGCTGGCCGCCTTCCACCGCCACGGCGCGATAGCCCTGGGCGAGAAAGTGCTCCAACGTGGTCCCCGGAATGGCCTTTTCTAGGCCGACAATCCCCGGCAAGACCAGCTGTTGCGCCAGAGCGCGGCTCTCATCGGTGTCGCAAGTGACGATGAACGGCACGCCGCGCGCGGACATCGTGTGCAGATCCAGCAAGTTGACCGTGCCCAGGTGGTGGCGCGTCAGCGTCTCAAAATCCTGCAGCAGCTCGACCTGCTCAATGTCTTCGACATAGCCGCGAAGCCCCTGGCTCTGCATGCGCTCCACGCTCTGGCGGTCCCACTGGCGGTTTAGGTCGCGATCGATGTACCGAAGGCCACAGCGCAGCGCCGTCAGGTTGCCGGCCAGGGCGACAAACCGGCCCTTGATGTCCAGGTTGGCGCCCTGCAGGTGGCCGAGGATGCGCCGCAGGGCGTGAACCCCGGCCGGCTCGTTGCCGTGCATGCCTGCGCTGATGATGGTCAGAGGCCCCGGCAGCGAGCCCTGGCGCTCGCCGATCAGGTGCTGCGGGCCCACGTCAATGCCCTCACGGGCCATGGTGTTGGTGGTCGGGGCAAAAGGCCGATGGGCGCTCATGGTTTTTCCAAGGTACCGCCGCGTCTCACCCGGACCTGCTACAGGCTCCCGGCGGCTCTAGGGCGGTATGAGGGGATGGGGTGGCCCCAGCTTTGGGGGCGGCTGCAGAATCTGGCGACGGGAGGTGCGGGGACCGACGAGAGCTGTCGGCCGCAGAGGCGGATTGACAATGTACCTGGAGCCCGGGCCCGGCGCAATGCGGCAATTGCAAATTCGCTGCGGATGCAAGGGTATCGGTCGAGCGCTCGGCTCCGCTTGTGCGGTACAGCAGCCTCGTCTACGCTTGGCGCTGAGGTGCCCATGGACGTCATTTTCATTTCCCCCGGTTATCCCAGTGAGATGCCCGAGTTTGTCCGCGGCCTAGCCCAGGTCGGCGCGCGCGTTTGGGGCGTTGGCGACCAGACGCCGGGGGCGCTGCCGCTGATGACTCGGCGCTGCTTGTCTGGCTACCTACAGGTGCCAAATCTGTTTGATGAACAGGATGTTGTCGCGCGGGTCCGTCAGTGGGTCGGCCGGCGCCAAGTCGATCGGGTAGAGGTGCTCGGCGAATTCTGGATGGTGCTGGGGGCGCGGCTGCGCGAGGCCCTGGATGTCCCCGGCATGAGCGTCGAGCAGACCTTGCCGTTCCGCGACAAAGAGGTCATGAAGCAGCGCCTGGACGCCGCCGGTATCCGCACACCGCGGCACTTCCGCGCCACCAGCGAGTCGGAGATCCGCGCGGCGGCCGAGCGCATCGGTTTCCCGTTGATTATTAAGCCTATTGACGGGGCCGGCAGCGCCAACACCCACCGCGTAGAGAGCCAGTCGCGCCTGGAGACCGTGCTGCCGCAGCTGCGCGGGGTCCGCGAGGTGAGCGTAGAAGAATTCATCGATGGTCAGGAATTCACCTTTGATACGCTCACTTGCCGCGGGGAAATCCAGTACCACAACGTCGCTTGGTATCGGCCGCGGCCGCTGGTCGCCCGCACCAATGAGTGGATCAGCCCGCAGGTCATCGCGCTGCGCCACCCGGACCAGATGCAGCTGGCCAAGGGCGTTGAGATGGGCCAGCAGGTGATTAAAGCCCTTGGATTCCAAGATGGTTTTACCCACATGGAGTGGTACCTCAAAGACGACGGCGAGGTCGTGTTTGGCGAGATCGGCGGGCGGCCTCCCGGGGCGCGCCAAGTCGATCAAATGAACTACGCCTGTGATTTTGACAGTTTTACCGAATGGGCCCGCATCGTCTGCCACGGTCGCATGGCTGCGCGCATCGAGCGGCGCTACAACGTCGCCACGATCTTCAAGCGGGCCATGGGCGAGGGCCGCATCGTGCACATCGAAGGACTAGAGAAAATCCGCCGCGAGTTTGGCCGCTATTTGGTGTGGGAGAATCTGCTGCCCGTCGGTGCTCAGCGGCGCAACTGGCTGCAAACTCTTATTTCTGATGGCTTTTTGATGATTCGCCACCCAGATTTGCAGACATGCGTGGCCATGGCGGACCAGGTCGGCACCGACCTCAAGCTGTTTGCCCGGCCGTAGAGTTCAGGTGAACCGCGGGCGCTGGCCCGGGCTCTCACGCGGCTTGCCACCGGCCCGACCGGCGAAGAGGACTCCATGCGCATCACCAAGCTCGCGGCGACGGCCCTTTCTGCAACTGCGGTTGCCTCAGGCTGTGGCCACCACCACGAACACCGCAGCGATCAGCCGCCTGCCCACGGCGACGCGAGCTGTCCGCACGCCAAAGAAGGCCATGGAAATCATGGCGAAGGCGGACATGGCCACCCCAAGGCTCACGGACATGCGCCGGGAGGCCACGCCGGTCACGCTGGGCCGGCAGCGGCAGAACCTGGGCGACATCCCCACAAGGCCGACGGCGTCCATCACCGCTTTGACGACCCGGAGAAGTGGACCAAAGTCTTTGACGATCCCAGCCGCGACGCTTGGCAAAAACCCGCCGAAGTGATCGCCGCGCTGGCCCTGCCGCCGCAGGCTGTCGTCGCAGATGTTGGCGCCGGCACTGGCTATTTCTCTGTGCGGCTCGCCAAGCACCTGCCCCAGGGCAAGGTTTACGCCGCAGACATTGAGCCGACGCTGATTCGCCACTTGGCTGACCGCGCCGCCAAAGAAGCGCTCGCCAACGTCCATCCGCTGCTGCTGGACGCCAAGAACCCGCAATTGCCGGAGAAAGTCGATCTGATCCTCATCGTCGACACCTACCACCACTTTCCCGACCGGCCGGCCTACCTGCAGCGCTTCAAGAACTCGCTCAAGCCCGGCGGGCGCTTGGTAATTGTCGATTTTCGCCTGGGTGAGATCCCCATTGGGCCGCCTGAAGAGATGCGCATCGCCCCGGCCATTGCCGCCGCAGAGCTGCAGGCCGCCGGCTTCACCACGCCGCGTTTGCTGGAAAGCCTGATGCCTTATCAGTACTTCCTAGAGGTCGTCGCGCCGTGACCTCAGCGGCTAGCGGCTCTGGTCGCTCGGGCTGGCTTCTGGCCGCAGTCGCCGCGCTGGCTGGCCTTGGCACGGCGCTGGCGCGCACCACGCCGATCTACGATCCGGACTATTTCTGGCACCTGGAGACCGGCGCGTGGATCGCCGAGCACCGCAGCATTCCGCGCGTCGATCCGTTTTCGCACAGCTTTGCCGGCAAGCCGTGGCTTTTTGTCGATTGGGCCGCGGATCTGCTGATGGCCGGCTTGTACGCCGCCTTTGGCCACGGCGGAAACATCTTGTTTTTTAGCCTGATTGCTGGTCTGGCCGTCGCGGCTTGGCTCTGGCGGCTCGGGCGAAGCGACGCAGCAGCAGGGCCTTGGTCTGTCGCCGCAGTCGGAGCCTTGCTGGCGGCAGCGACGGTGTTTCGCGTGGCGCCGCGGCCACAAACGCTGACGCTGATCTTGATGGTTGCCGTCATGCACGTCGCCCTGCCCTGGCGCGGCCATTCGCCGGGGAGGTCGGCTCAGCGCGCGTGGCTGGCCCTGCCCCTGCTGGTGCTTTGGCAGAACCTGCATTCCAGTGCGCTGCTGGGCTGGCTGGTGCTGGTGGCGGCGGCCGTGGGCGAGCAGTTGGGCCGGCATGAGGGCGAAGCGACCCCGGCGGCATCCAGCAAAATCCGCTGGGTTCAGCTGGTCTTGGGCGGGTTTGCCCTGCTCTTGGCGCCCGCGCCGTTGGATCGCCTAGCCGCGGGATTTGCCCACTTGGGCGACGACCGCGTGCCCGCCATTCTGATGGAGTGGGCGCCCGTTTGGCGCGATGGCTGGGCGCCGGCTCGCAGCGGCTGGGGCGTGGCGCTGGGGCTGCTGAGCGCGCTGGCGCTGGTCGCTGCGGCGCAACCCCTTGTGCGCAAACGCCTCCCCCTGAGCTACTGGCTGGTGGGCGCCGGCTTCCTGCTGCTGGGACTCCGCACCGCGCGCTTTGTGCCGATGGCGGCGCTGGCGCTCGCACCGCTGGCCCTGGGCGGCTTGACAGGCCTTCAGGAGCGGGCCCACAGCCTGGCGAGGCAGCGCATGGTCACGCGGCTTTGCGCGGTGTTGTTGGCCGCTGGCGCCGCGGGGGTCTGGCACCACGCACGGCCCTTGGGTCTGGGCATCCAGCCGGGCGACTTTCCAGAGGGGGCCGCGAACTACTTGCGGCGCACCCCGCTGAAAGGCCCTATGTACAACGACTTTTTTGACGGCGGCTACCTGCTGTGGGCCTTGCAGCGCCGCCACCCCGTGCTGATCGACGGCCGGGCGATGGCGCTCTACGGCGTGGCCTTTGTCGCCCAGGTATTTGACCAGCAGCCCGGCGACTTGGACAAATTGTTGGGCGCGTACAGCTGCGGGTTTGCCGTGGTGTACAACGACCAGCGCCTCCGCGAGGTTCAGGCCCGCCCTGGCTGGCAGCTCACCTGGCTGGACGACCGGGCTTTTGTCGCCGTGGACAGCGCCCGCAATCCCCAAGCGGCGGCGCGCGACGGCTACCGCGTGGTCCACCCCGCCGATCTGGCGGTCGATCTGCCGCGGTGGCAGACGGACAGCGCCCTGGCGCAGCAGGCCCTGGGCGAGGCGCAGCGCATGGTCCAGACGGCGCCCTACGCTGCGATGCCGCGGGTCGTGCAGGCGACGGCGCTTTTGGCCTTGGGCAAGCCGCAAGAGGCCCTGCAGAGCGCGCAGCAGGCCCTGGCGCGCAAAGCCGACTCGCTGCCCGCCCTCCGCACCGGCGCGATGGCCTGCGACGCCCTGGGTCTGCGCGACTGCGTCTGCGGGTACACTGCGGCGGTGCTAAAGCGCGTGCCCAAACAGCTTATTTCGCGGCAGCTGTCTCAAAAGCACCGCTGCGAAGCGCCTAAGCCCCAGTAAAGTTGTGCGCTGCCCTTGGTTGATCAGCCTCCCAGAGAGCGGCGATCTCGGTCGAATCGGCGTCGCGCGCGGGCCAGGTTCGCAGCGGGCAAACGAGGCCCCGACAGATCGCCTACCTGCGGGCCGCGCGCCACCCATTTGAGCCTTGGCGATTTGCGCCGCGCGGCAAAACGGTCCACCTTATGGCGCCGCGGTTTGGCGCCGCGCCCCTGTCCGCCCCGGCTGCGGCCCCCTCTCAGCCTCCCGTAGGTGCGCCCATGCGATTCCCGGGCAAACGCAAGACCAAGCATTACTTCCCGGTTTCTGAGCGCGGGCCCGAGTCGCTGCACGAAGAGCGCGAAGAAGAGCACCTCTACATCGTCGGCATTGACCAGCTGCTCGTGGACATTGAGGCGGCGGTCGATGAAGCGGAGCTGGAGCGCCTGGGCATCCCCAAGGGCGGCAGCGAAGTGCTGGATACCGCTGTGGTGGACCAGGTTTACACCGACCTCAAGGCCCGCGACCGCATCGTGGGGGAATACGCCGGCGGCTCGGTGGGCAACACGCTGCACAATTACTCGGTGCTGGCCGACGATCTGTCCTACCTCATCGGCACGATCAACCAGACCATCTCCGTGGGCGACTACGCGTTCCACTACATCCGCAACACCAGCTCGCGGGTTAATCTAGCGCATTTACAACCGGTTGAGGGGGCGATGGGCAGAGCATTTTGCTTTGTCACCCCGGACCGCGAGCGCTCTTTTGGCATCAGCCGCGGCATTATGGACGAACTGCGCCCGGAAACCGTGCCCGATGAGGTGATCGCCGGTGCTTCTGCGCTGGTGCTCACCGCCTACCTGCTGCGCAACCCCGCCGCGCCGATCCACGCCGCCACCATGCGCGCCATCGACATTGCCAATCAACACCGGGTCCCCGTTGTGCTTTCTCTGGGCACAGAGTGGCTAGTGCGCGAACAGCGAGACGCGTTGATCGAGTTGCTCCAGCACATCGAAGTGGCGATTTTGGCCGGAAATCACGGCGAAATGCGCGCGCTGACGGGCGAAGACGATCCGCTGCTCGCGAGCCAACGCGCGTTGGACTGGGTCGACATGGTGCTGCTGACCCGCGACAAGCACGGCCTGTACCTGTCGAGTTGGGTCGATGGGCCGTTTCTGCGCGAGACCCGCGACCCGATCTTCTCCAAAAGTATCAAGGAATACAACCGGTTTGAGTACAGTCGGGCGATGCCGCGCAGTGCATGTCGGCAGCCGCACAAGATCTTTTCGCACATCAACCCGTACCACGGCGGGCCCAGCGTAATTCACAACACCAACGGCGCTGGGGATGCGGCGCTGGGGGCCCTGCTGCACGACATGGTCGCCAACGCTCATCACCGCCGCGCGGCGCCCAATTCGCCCAAGCACAGTGCGGAGTTCTTGACCTACTCGTCGATCCACCAAGTCTGCAAGTACGCCAATCGCGTCAGTTTTGAGGTGCTGCGCAACCACTGCCCGCGGCTGTTGCGAGGTCTGCCGGAGCGCGAAGACAGCTTGGAAGAGGCCTACTGGGTTCAGTAGACTGGACGCCAAGTCAATTGCACCCGGCTATTTCCAGACCTGCAGCAGGTTGTAGTAGTCATCGCTCCAGGCCCGCAGCCCTTCCTTGGCGGCCAGCGGAGCGCCGATGCCCTGGCGCTGAAGCTCATCGACCAAGCCGCGGTTGGCGGTGACCCACACCCAATCTGAACGGGTCAAGCGCTCTGTATCCGCAGGCTTATCAACGATTTGCCAGGACAACAGTCCCGCCTCGTGGGCCAGCTGCCGCACCACTTGCCCCAGGTGCAGGTAGCGGTTGGAGACGTGAAACGCAATGATCCCGCCGGGCCGAAGGTGCCGCAGGTAGACTTGCAGGGCCTCGCGGGTCAGCAGATGCGCGGGCACGGAGTCGCTGGAGAAGGCGTCGATCGCCAGGACGTCAAACTTTTGCGGCGCCTCGCGCTCCAGAGACAGGCGGGCATCGCCCAGCACCATCACAATAAGCGCTTTACAATCGGCGATATAGGTAAACCAGCGCTCGGCGGCGTTCAGCACGGCGGGGCTCAGCTCGTACACGCGGTAGGTGTCGCCGGGCCGGCCGTAGCTCGTCAGCGTGCCGGTACCCAGGCCGACCAAGCCAACGCGCTGCGGAGCTGGGTTGGGCGACTCCTGGCGGGTCATCAGAATCGCCCGGCCAATCCCTGAAGTTTCGCCGTAATAGGTGGTCGGCAGGGCGCGCTTTTCCGCGGAGCGGTACTGCTGGCCGTGGAGGATCACCCCGTGGAGCAAGCGCATTTGCGCCTTGGGGTCCTCTTCTGGACCGCTGGCCTTGACCCGCAAGGTGCCGTAGTGGCTGCGCGATAGCTCGACCGTGTCGCGGTGCAGGTGGACGGCATAGTCAAAGCCAAAGCAAATACAGGCGATGGCCGCCGCTGCGCCCAGCGCCTTTTGCCAAGGCAGCGGAGAGAACCAGGCCACCAGCGCCGCCACCGCGGTCAGGGCCAGCGGCACTTCCCAATACGCGTCAAACACCACCGGCGCGACAAGGCCGACCAGCAGACCACCCAAGGCGCCACCCATAGACAGGGAAAGATAGAAGCGCGTCAGGTAGTTGGGATGGGGCTTGCGCACCACCAGCTCGCCCGAAAGGAACATGCACTGGGCGAACAGGCCGCCGACATACAGCGGCAAAGCGTGGGTCAAGTGCATGAGCCGCCGCTCCGGCAGGCCGTCGTCGCCGATGCGAAAGGACAGCCCCACGAGCATCAGCAGGGCCAGAATCGCCGCGGCCGCCGGGTAGAAGCGCCGCCAATACCAGCCGCGCCCATCAAAGACCAGAATAAACGCCAGTAGATAGGTGGCCAGCGGCAGCACCCACAGAAACGGGATCGAGGCGATGTTCTGGGTGATGTGGGTGGTCAGCGCCAGCAGCAGGACCGTGCCCAAGGCCGCCAAAGTCAACCACTCTGCTTGGGCGCGCCAGCTTGGGGGAGCATCGGCGGCGGCGGCAAGGTCGGGGCCGTTGGATAATTCAGCCCCGTCGCTCTCAGGCGAATCGTCCGTCGCAACGGCCGGTTCAGTCCTTGGCGCATCCTTGGCGGAGATGGGAGCGGCCCCGGCGACAGCGGCAAGGGGCGTCAGCGAGCGCCAGCCCGCCAGGATCGCCAACGCGGCAAAGAGCGCGTAGCCCGCGGACCAGCCGAGCGACTGCTGCCGGGTGGTGGCGTAGGGCTCCAGCAAGGCCGGATAGCCCAATAGAGCCAGCATGGACGCGAGGTTAGACAGGGCATAGAGCCGATAGACCGCGCCACCGGCAAAGCGCCGGGCAAACCACGCCTGCACCAAGGGGCCCGTTGTCGACAGCAGCAGGTAAGGCAGGCCAATGGTCGTCAGCAGCAGCCACAGCACCCGGCCCGCAGGGTTGAGGGCGTCCTGCGGCCGGTTGGCAGGGTCGGCAAGAATGGGCAAAGTCAAGAGACTCAGCAGCAGCAAGCCACCGTGAATCTGCAGCTGCTGCTTGGGATTACAGCGGCGAACCAATAGATCAGCGTAGAAATAGCCGCCCAGGAGCGCCACTTGGAAGAACACCAAACTCGTCGACCACACCAGCGCAGAGCCGCCAAACCAGGGCAGCAACTGCCGGGCGATCATCGGCTGCACCAAGAACAGCAAGAACGCAGAGAGGGCAATGGTGGCGGCGTGGACGAGCATGGCGCTCCGGTCGGCGGTAGGGGGCTTGGGCTTGGGATTGGGAGGCCGCAGGAGGCGCTAGAGGCCTGCCGAATTGGACGACGACGCAGCGGCGTGGCGGCGAAGCGCCTCTGAAACAGAATAGATCTGCAGAGGTTTGCTCAAGTAGTCGTCCATGCCCGCGGCGCGGCAGGCGGCCTGTTGCTCGGCCAGCACGCTCGCCGTCAGCGCGATGATCCAGGGCTGCTGGGCCGGTTCCACTTCCGTGCGAATCACCCGGGTGGCCTCCAGACCGTCCATGTCGGGCATCTGTACATCCATGAAAATGATGTCGTAGTGTGTCGCCTGCGCCGCCGCAACCGCTGCGGTCCCGCTGCCCACGTGCTCTGCGTCCTGGCCTAGGTGCCGCAGAATCTTCTGAATCACCAGCCAATTGACGTGGTTATCTTCCGCCACCAGCACCTTGAGGCCGCCATGGCGCAGCCACGCTCCAGACGACGCCTGGCGATGCGGCAGCGACACGATCTGCGCCACGGGCGCGGGCAATGACACGCAGAACGCGCTGCCGACGCCTGGGGTGCTGTCCACGGACAACGTGCCGCCCATCGCCTCCGCAAGGTGGCGACTGATCGCCAGCCCCAGCCCCGTGCCGCCGTGCTTGCGCGTGCTGGAGCCGTCGATTTGGCTAAATGGCTGAAACAGCTGGGTAATTTGCCTAGACCCCAAGCCAGGACCGGTGTCGCGGACGGTGATGGCCAGGCCGTTCGGCAACACCCCCACGCGGACCTCGACCTCTCCGGCATCCGTAAATTTGATGGCGTTGCTCACCAAATTGTTCAGGATCTGCCGCAGGTGCTGACCGTCCACGGAGACGCACGGCGGGCACGCTTCGGTCATCGCCGTGGTGAGCTTGAGGCCCTTGGCCTGAGCTTGGACGGCAAAAAGCGCTTCCACGTCGTCCAGCACCTGGCGCACCAGCAGCGGCGCGGCATGGACGCTGACCTTGCCCGCTTCCAGCTTGGAGAAATCGAGGATTTGGTTGACGATACCCAGCAAACCCTGGCCGCTGCGCTCCAAGGTCTCGACCAATTCGCGCTGCTCGGCGGTCAAGTGGGTGCGACCCAAGAGCTGGGCAATGCCCAAGATGCCGTTGAGCGGCGTGCGCACTTCGTGGCTCATGTTGGCCAAGAAGGCGGATTTTGCCGTCGCTGCGGCCAACGCTTGGTCGCGGGTGCGCTCCAACTGGCGCTCGCCGGCCACCAGCGCCTCCAGCTGCGCCTCAAAGGAGCGCGTGGCGGTGTAGGCAAACGCCAAGACCAAAAGCAGCAGCATGATGCGGCCAAACAGCCAATCATCTGTGGCGGGGAGAAACTGCGGAGCAAACCAGCCCTGTTTCTCCACAAAAGCCAGCGCCGGAATGCCCGTGAGCGCCACGGCAGCCCAATGCAGCGTGGCCTTTGCGTCGAGCACATAGCCGGCCATCAGCGGCAAAAGCGCCAGGAACCACAGCGCCGAGCTCGCCCCTTGGCCGGCCAACACCGACACCACCATGAGCGCGACGGCAGAAACAGTCAGCAACGCGTGGGCACTCCGCCCGTGGCGATGGGCGACATCACTGCGCGCGTACGCCCAGGTGGACAGCGTGAGAGTCCCCGCCGCCAGATCGACGGCCGCGGTCAACTGCCGGTCCTTAAATAGGTTGATCAGGGTGAAGGCGACCCAGCAAAACGTCGTGCTGACGGTCAGGTTGCGCAACCGCAGTCCCTGCTCGACATGGCTCATCAGCGTGCGCGACGAATTCTGCGTCCTGTCCCCCTGGCCCAGCCGGTGCTTCTTCGGTTGCTTTGCAGGCCACAGGATATGCCGGTCTTTGCGGCTTGACCAGCGCCAACGGGGCTTGCGGCAAACACAGTAGGTCGGTCGCTTCGAGCGGAGTCCGCTTCAATTGACCGCCGAGCGCACTCCGTGGCTCACACCGGCAAGCACGGCTGCACTCGCGCGGCCTGGTAGTAGCGGCTGGGCAGCAAATGGTCCAGTTGGGTGGCGATGAGGCTGCTGGCGGCGACCACCTTGTTCAGATCGATGCCCGTGTCAAAGCCCAGGCCGTGCAGCGTGTAGAGGAGGTCCTCTGTGGCCAAATTGCCGCTCGCCCCTGGGGCATAAGGACAGCCGCCCAGACCGCCCGCTGTGCTGTCAAAAATGCGCACGCCGTTTTGCAGGCCCACCAGCACGTTGGCCAGGGCGGTGCCGCGGGTGTCGTGAAAGTGCAGGGCCATGCTCGCGATGTCCAGACCGGCGCTGCGGGCGGCATCCAGCCAGCGGGCCACGTCGCCCGGCGTCGCCACGCCAATTGTGTCGCCGATCGATAGTTCGTCGCAGCCCAGGGCCAGCAGCGCTTTGGCAACGGCAATGCCCTGGTCGGGACGCACCGCGCCCTCATAAGGGCAGCCAAAAACCGTTGAGACATAGCCGCGCACCGCCATGCCCAGCGCCTTGGCCTCGGCGACGACGGGCTCAAAGTGCTCCAGGGATTCGCGCAGGCCCATGTGAATGTTGTGGCGGACAAAGGTGTCGGAGGCCGCGGTAAAGACGGCGATCTCTTTGACTCCCGCGGAGATGGCTCTCTCTAGGCCGCGGCTGTTGGGCACCAGGGCCGAATAGCGCACACCGGTCCGCGGCAAGAGCCGGGCAAACACCGCCTCTGCGTCAGAAAGCTGAGGGATTGAGTGGGGATGGACAAAGCTCGACACTTCAATGCGCCGCATGCCGGCATCGACGAGCGCCTCAATAAACGCCACTTTGGTCGCCGTGCTCACCCGCACGCGCTCGTTTTGCAGACCGTCGCGCGGGCCGACCTCGACGACCGTTACCTTTTCCTGCTGCTCCATCTTGCCTCCGGGGGAACAGAATACCACGCCGTGCGGGACCGGGGGAGCGCCTCAACCGTAGCGGAGTTTGGCGCCCAGAATCACCAGGGCCAACACCAAGGTCACGGCGTTGGCGATGACCACGGGCCACGCGCCGATCAGCAGGCCGTAGCCCAACCACAGGGCCACGCCCAGCACAAAAAGCACAAAGGTGGCCAAGGAGATATCGCGGGTCTGGCGGGTCTTGAGCACGTGGATGACCTGCGGCACAAAGGCCCCAGTGGTCAGGGCCCCGGCAATGTGGCCCAGCAGCTCAGGGTTCAAGCTCATCCGCGAATCCGATGCGGCGCGGGGGGCGCGGCGGTCAAAGGGTTGTCCGGCCAGCTGTGGCGCGGATAGCGGCGGCCCAGCTCTTTCTTGAGATCGGGATAGTGCCGAGCCCAGAAGCCGGCTAGGTCAGTCGTAACCTGCACTGGCCGCTGATTGGGCGCCAAAAGATGAAGCACCACAGGCACTTTACCCTGGGCTACCCGCGGTCCATCGGCCAAGCCAAAGAAGTCTTGCAGCCGCGATGAAGTCCACGGCGCCCGGTCGGCTTCGTAGTGGATGCGCAGCTTGCGGCCACCGGGCAATTGCATCGATGCCGGGGCGACCTTCTCCAGCAGCGCCAAGCCGCCATTTGGCGCACTGCGGTCGACCAGCCGGTGCAAGGCCCCCAGCAGGTCCGCGTCCGCCAGCTCGTCCAGGCGCGTACAGTCTTGGGCCAGATCGGCCAGGGCGTTGGCCACCGCGGTCTCGCCGATCTCTGGCAGCAGCGCGGCGCCGCCGGCCTCGCGGGCAAATTTCACTCGCGACTGAAAATGGCCCAATTCTTCAGGGTCTACCAGGGTCTGCAGGCCGCGCGCCAACACCGTCTGCACCAAGAGGGCCGCGACTTCTGGCCCCGGCGCGGCGGGTTTTTGGCTGCGGTCGAGCTCCAGACCGTCCAACAGCAAGCGCTCTACCCGCACGACGCGCTGGCGATCCAAGAGCAATTCACTTGTTGATTCAACGCGATCAGGCAGGGCCTCCAGCAGCAGTGCCGGATCGACGCCGTGGGCCAGGCGCACTTGGGTCTGAAGTCCGCGCTGGTCGCGCCTCTCTTCTGCATCCAAGACCACCGCAAATTCCGCTTGCGTGACCTGCGATTGGGCCCCCAACACCACCCGCGAGCCACCTGGCATTTCTAGCTCTGCGGCCCCTGCCTGACGCCGCCGCGCCAAGCGGTCGCCAAAGCCCGCCACCACCGCCAGGCTCAGAGCCGTCTCCACATCGCCGCCGCGGCCGCGACTGTGACCCAGATGCCGCTGCAATTGCTCCGTCGCCAGCTGCAATTGCCTCAGCCCCGCCGGATCAACGGCGCGATCGCGGGCCGACTCGCCAGCCTGCACCGCCGCCACATCCTCCAGCAGCGCCCAGAGATCCGAGTCGCCGTGGGCCGGCCGCGAAGCGTGGGGCATGCCGCTGCGGATCTCGCGCTCGCCCAGCAGCGCCGCCACCTGGCAACCAAGCGGACCAACCCCTTGCTTTTGTGCCTCTATCACCAGCCTAGCCAAGCGCGGATGCAGAGGCCACTGCAAGAGCTCGCGGCCCAGGGCGGTGATGCGACCGGCATTGTCCAGGGCCCCCAAGCGCTGCAGCAACGCCTCCGCCTGGCGCAGAGCCCCCCCATCCGGAGGGGTAAGCCACTGGCCGGCGTCCCAGGCATCCAGCCCCAAGAGCTCAATCTGCAAGCGCATTTCCGATAACTCGCCGCGGGCGATCTCCGGCTTGTCAAACCCGGGCCGGGCGTCGTGGTCAAACTGGCTATAGAGCCGCAGGCAGCGCCCCGGCCGCACCCGCCCTGCCCGTCCGGCGCGCTGCGTGGCCGAAGCCTTAGCGATCTTCTGGGTTTGCAGCGTCGGCAGCCCGCTCCACGGCGCGTAGCCGGCCACCCTGGCGAGGCCGCTGTCGATCACCGCGACGACACCGGGCAAAGTCAATGACGTTTCAGCGATATTGGTCGACAGCAGCACCTTGCGCCGCTCCTGAGGTCGCAGCGCCTGCTCCTGTTCGCGCAGCGGCAGACTGCCGTGAAGAGGCACCACCGCCAGCTGATGCTGCTGGGCCAGGCCGCGCAAGAGCTCTTGGCATCTGCGGATTTCTCGGGTCCCCGGCAGGAACACCAGGGCGTCGCCGTCCAATCCGTCCGTCAGCAGGCGCCGCACCCCTGCCACCACCAGATCGCCGACCTCCGCGCCCTGAGTAGACAGATAATCGATGTCGACCGGGTACACCCGCCCCGTCGCCGCCAGCACCGGCACATCGCCGAGCCAAGTCGCCAAAGCCGGCACCTCCAGCGTGGCGGACATGACCAGCAATTTCAGATCCATACGCGAGGTTGCCCTCAGCCGCCGCACGGCCGCCAGGCCCACGTCCATCGCCAAGCGGCGCTCGTGGAATTCGTCAAAAACCACGGCGCCAATGCCGCGCAGCTGCGGGTCGGTCACAAGCCGGCGCAGCAGCAGACCGTCCGTCACGTAGCGCACCCGCGTCTGCGCGCTCACCTGCTCGTCAAAGCGCACGCTGTAGCCGATCTGATCGCCGCAGCGCTGCCCCAGCTCCTCGGCCACATGGCGAGCCGCCAACAGAGCCGCCATGCGCCGCGGTTGCACGACCCACATTTCTCCAGCAAATGCCTGCCTTTGCAGCAGATCCACCGGCACGCGCGTGGTCTTGCCGGCCCCCGGTTCAGCGGTCACGACCGCCGCGCCAAATGCCTGCCACTGGGCGGCCAACTGCGGCAGCAGCGCATCGATGGGCAGCGGCGCCAAGCGCGCCAAGGCAGGTTCTAAGCTCATGATTCCTTTTGACAACACCAGCTATTTGACCGAAAGCCAGCGCACACTCGGCTCCGCCATGGGCCCTAGCTGCGGTCGCCCCACGGCCACGGGCACGGCTTGGCCGCTCAGGAGATCGGTCGCCTGGCTCAGCGGCCCCAGGGCGTCCAGGCTCGGCACCTGGGCGGAACCCTGATCATCCAAGCGGAAAATCCCCACCCACGTCTCGCCCCCCAGCTGGCGCACGCCGATCAACCAGCCGTCCGGCGTGTCGATCCAGCCCAGGTTGCCGCGCTGCAACACCGCAGACTGCTTGCGCAATCCCGCCAGCTTCTGCACCCAGCGCAGCTGCGACTGCGGATCCCCGAGCTGCGAGGCGACGTTGGCCTCGGCGTGCTCCGCCAGCGGTTGCCACGGGCTGCCGAGGGTAAAACCGCCGTTGGGCGTCGCGTCCCAGGCCATGGGCAGGCGCTTGTCGATGTCGTCCTTGCTGGGGCCATTTTCTGCGCCGATCTCCTCGCCGTAGTACAGAAACGGCGTGCCGGGCAGAAAAAACAGCAGGCCGGCGGCGACTTTTCGCAGGGCCGGATCGGCAATCGCCTGGGTCCAGCGGAGCTGATCGTGGTTGGAGAGAAAGGTGCCGCGCCCAGCCGTCGCCGCCGCCCCGGCGAGCAAAGCGTCGTGCTGGCAGGTCACTGTGCGCACGCCGTCGCCGATGCCGCCCTGCAGCGCCGTCACCATGGTGGTCTGCAGGTCAAAATCAAACGTCATCGCCAGGCCGCCCTGGGTGTGGTACTTGGCCGTCGTCACGCCGGGCGCCCAGGCCTCTGCGACCAGAAGCGCCCCGGGATCCTTGGCGGCGACGTGGTCAGAAAACCCCTTCCACCAAGCCAAGGTAGCCGGGGTATCCTGCTGGCCCGGCCCGGGACCACTCTCGATCAAATAGCGCACCGCGTCCAAGCGAAAGCCGTCGGCACCGCGCTGTAGCCAGGTGTCTGCGGCGGCAAACAGCGCCTGGGTCACTTCCGGCTTCTGCACATTCAGGTCGGGCATGTTTCCAGAAAATACTCCGTAATACCAACGCTTTCCAGAGGCATGCCACACTTTGCCGCCGCCCGCCCAGGGCTGCTTCCAGGTCGCCTCGGCCGGGGTGGTGCGCCAGCTGTACCAACTGTCCTTGCTGCCGCCGTCTTTGGCGTCTAGGAACCACGGATGCTTGACGGAGCTGTGGTTGAGCACCAAGTCGATGACGATCTTGACGCCGCGGCTGTGGGCCAGCTTGGTCAGCGCCTCAAAGTCCGCCACGCTGCCGTACTGCGGGTTCACGCCTAGGTAATCGGTCACGTCATAGCCGTGGTAGCTGGGCGACGGCTGGATCGGCATCAGCCAAATCAGCCCGACCCCCAGGTCATCGCCGCCGGGCTTTCCGTCGTTCAAGTAGTCAAAGCGCTGGATAATTCCCTTGAGATCGCCAATTCCGTCGCCGTTGCTGTCGGAAAAGCTGCGGACAAAAATCTCGTAGGCCACCTCACTGCGCCACCAGGGCCCCGCCGCGGACTCGCTCCGGCAGGGTTGCCAAGTCACCGCCGCGGGCGGTTTGAGCGGATCGACGGGGACATCGTTCGCCACATCGGCCACTTCCACGCCACCCGCATCCTCCGCAGCCAATTCCGCAGTCGCCTGGTCGGGCGCGGCGAGGTCGACTCCACCGGCATCCGACGCAATATCTTCAAGCGGGGCAACAGTTTCGCCATCCTGCGCGCTGGCGGTGTCCACCACGGTCACCTGCTGCGGCGCGGCACAGCCCAGGCCAAGCACCCAAGACAGCAGCCCAAAGGCCAGGGACAGCCACCTTCGCGTTTCTACTCGAGCCTGCATCGCTTGCACCCCCAACACCTCCGCAGGGTAGCGGATCGGCCGACCATCGCCCAGCCCTGCGACCCCCCGGCCCGCCTTCACTGCCGCCCTTCACTGCCACCCTTCACTGCCACCCTTCACTGCCACCCTTCACTGCCACCCTCAGCCCGCGCGACATCGCTGTGACAGTTGCCGGTCCCCAACCGTTGAGCTTGGCGCCCCTGCCGCCTACCTTCTGGGTGCCACACAGGCAGCGGGAGGCGGCGATGCACAGCTTGCGCAATATCTTGGTGCCGATTGATTTTTCTGATCCTGCGCACCACGCGCTTCTGTGGGCGATTGAGCTCGCCGAACGCTATCAGGCCCGGGTGACCCTGCTCAACGTCTACCCGGTGCCCGGCTACGTGCTGCCCGATGGCTTTGTGACCGCCGGCCCCGAGGTGCTCAACGAGATCGAGTCCAAGACCAAGCAGTCGCTCAGGGATCTCGCAGCGCAATTGCAGGAGACCAGCGGCATCGCCTTGGAGATCGCCACCGCGGTGGGCCAGAGCTCCACGGAAATCCTGCGCTATGCCGATCAGCACGAGGTCGATCTCATCGCCATGGGCGCCCACGGCCGCACAGGGATCGCTTTGATGTTGCTGGGTTCGACCACAGACAAGGTCGTTCGCCAGGCGCGCTGCCCGGTGATCGTCGTGCCGGCTGAAAAGAAGGCCTAGCGGTCAGAGATCGAGAAAAATCAAGTCGTCGCGCCATGCGGGCTGCCCATTGAGCCCGGCTTGCTCTGGATGGTCAGGCAGCCACCAGCGCTCCGGCAATTCCGCTTGCTTTGCTTGGCCTTGGGCGATGCATTGCCGACGCGCCTCAAGCCAATCGCGGTAGGCCTGTTGCTGCTGGGCCCGCTCCGCGTCGTCCAAGCGATACTCAAAGCGCAACGTCACCTGGGCGCTGCGCTTTTCGTCGGCGCGCGACTGCCACAGGATCTTCTCTAGCTGGGCCCCCTGGGCCGGGTGCAGCCCAAGGATCGCCAGCTGCGCCGCGCCGTCGGTCCGCGCCAGCCGGAGCAGAATCCGCCGCACCTGCCCTTGGAAATCGGCGCTGGGCGGCAGCTTTTCTAGGGCGTCCTGCAGCCCTACCGCCGGCGACAGCGTGCGCATCTCAGCCCCCGGCAGCCTCTGCACCCATGCCAGCGCCGCCGCCAAGAGCGGCCGACCCAAGGCCAATTGCCGGCGCTGCGGATCAGTAGTCACCGCGACAAAGTGCCAGCTCCCGCCGCGCGGGCGATCGGCGCCCTGATAGCCCTGTGGGCAGCGACCCTCCAGCAGATCATCAAATCTCTCCACTGGTTGCTGCGCCCACACCCCGACGATCGTCCCCAGCAGCCCGCGATCCTGCTCCGCCCCCAGGACCACCACCGGCCAAGGCCCCTGCGGATCGACCAGCGTCAGCCAGCGATGAATCCCCTGGTCCAGCCAATCCTGGCGGTGCAGTGCTTCAAAGGCCGGGCGAAGATCCCCGCCGGGCTGCAGACGCTTGAGGTCGATCTCTTTGATCTCCATTGACATTCCCCCGCTTCTTCCCAAACCAGCTCAGCGGTGCTGCACAGCGTCCGCTCGGTCCAAGCGCCGCCAAGTCCGCAGCAGGGCGGCTTCTGTCGCTCGCCCTAGCGTCTGCGCCACCCAGCCGGACAGCTTGGATCCCACGCCCTGCCCCGCACGCCACCGCACGGCAAAGCCATCACATTCTTCAAGCATTCTGCCCAACCAGGCGTCGCTCGTCTCCAGCGTGTCCACCAGATGGAGCTCCAGCGCCGCGGTGCCATACCAGCTGCGGCCATCCGCCACTTCAACCAGGTCCAGCTGCGGGCGAAATTTTGCCACCGCGGCCTTAAAAAGCTCGTGGATCTCCGTAATTTCGCGCTGCATCTGCTCGCGACCCTCAGGGGTGTTGGGGCCCAGCACGGTCAGGCTGCGCTTGTGCCGCCCCGCCGTCACGAGCTCCACGTCAATGTCGCGACGCTGCAACCATCTGTGGACATTGGGAATCTGCGCCACCACGCCGATCGACCCCACCACCGCAAAGGGTGCGGCGACAATCTGATGCGCCACCACGGCCATCATGTACCCGCCGCTCGCCGCGACCTGGTCGACCGCCACTGTCAGTTGCAACCCCGCATCGCGCAAACGTTCCAGCTGCGAAGCCGCCAAGCCGTAGCCGTGGACCACGCCGCCGGGACTCTCCAGCCGCAGCAGAACCTGGTCGCCGGGACGCGCGGCGCCGATCACCGCCGTCACCTCATGGCGCAGGGCCTCCGTTTGCGAGGCGCGAAGATCGCCTTTGTAATCGAGAACAAACAGCCGCGACTTCTCCGGCTCTGAGCTGGGGAGCGGCTTGCCCTTGAGCCGGGCCTTGGCGGCCGCGCGATCGGCTTTGATCAGCTCTTCAAAGGCCTTGGGCGCCAGCAACTGCCGCTGCACGGCGCGAATCAGCTTGCGCCGCTGGGTGTTGAGGCGCAGCACCTGCAGTGTGGGCTCGCGAGGACCGCGCCGCTGCGCCACCATCGCCGCTAGGCGCGCCAGCACCACCAAAGCCGCCGCGAGCACCGTCAGCACCTTGGCAAAAAACAGCAGATACTGCCACAAATACTCCACCTTTCCCCCACAACGCCCACAGACCTAGGCCTGCGGCAGCGCCAAAAGCAGCAGCGCCCGCCCTTTGCGGCTCAGCAGGTGCGACCTGGGGAGCGAAAGAGCGGGCGCGGCGATCAAACAAGCAAATCGAGTCAACTAGCAAATCAAATGGGGCCTTGGGACCGCGGGGGGTAGCCCTGGACCTTGAGAGTCCAGGTGGAGGTCAGTGTCCGTATCGGTTCTTCCACTGGCAGCGCGGGTTAGGTCTCGCTCACAAAGGGCTTGCGCCGCTCTGGCAACCGACCTAGCCCGCGGGTGGCTTGAACGTCCGCGGATCGAACCCAACCCCCTAAGTAGTTCATTACGGTCCCCGGGCATCGCCCGCGATCCCTTAGCCACCTTCAAGGTAAGCGCCTCGCCGGCAAATGCAAGGGCCAACTTTGCTTCAGCCCGGCGACCCGTCGGCGAGTTGTCAAGGCATTGTCAGGCGCGCCGAGGCTACGGGCGGATCTGTGCAGTCAACTGCTTGATCACTTTGCCATCTCTGGGTTCATCCCAGCTCCAACCCAGGGCCGCGGCCAGGGTGGGGGCGATGTCGATCGCCTGCACGGAGTCGAGGCGAAGCCCTGCAGGCACGCCCGCGCCGGCCAGGACAAAGGCGCCGAGCAACGGCGGAAATTCAGGCAGATAGCCGTGGCCGCCGGAACGCGTCTGGCCGCGCAGGCCGCCACCGCTGCCAAACAGAGCCAAGACGTCGGGGGCCAGCAAGGCGATCAAATCGGGCAGGTTGGGGTCTTGCAGCGGATCGCCCAGGCCAAGGACCGCGAAATCTTTTGGCAAAATTACCCTTTCGACCTCGGTCTGCTGGCCCAGCCACGCCGCCATCTTGCTCAGGGCCTTTTGCACGCTGCTGGGCTTGCCGCGCTCAGGCAGCCAGGGTTCACCGCCGTGATCGCGGCCGTGGCCGTAGAGGAACAGCGCCTGGCCGTTGATGGCCCACCGCAGCAATTTTCGCTCTTTGGCCGCCAGTGGCGCCTGCCTTAGCGCGGCGGCTGGGCTAAAGGTGCGCCGCAGGTCCAAAAAGCCGTGATCGGAGACAACGCACACCAGCAGCCCGGCTGACAGCCCAACCCGCTGGTACGCCGCCAGCAGATCGCCAATGTAGCGATCGACCAGCTCGAGCCCCCAGCGATACGCCACAGAGTCGGCGCCGTAGCTGTGGCCCAAGGTGTCAACGGCGAGAAAATGGCTCATCAGCAAGCGGGGTTTATGGCGCTCTATCAGCGAGACGGCGGCGTCGCGGCTCCACGAGTCCAGCAAGAACATCTCTTCGCCGCCAAAGCGCCCCATCAGGCCTTTGGGCAGGCCCGCGTCGCGACTGA
>JBIKTV010000309.1:0-7094 GCA_044347905.1 Myxococcota bacterium | reverse complement strand
AGGCGCCGCGGCAGATCCAGCAACATCAAGGCCGCCACTTTGACCGACAGGACGATCTTGCGCGCCGTGCTGGTAAAGGCCCGCCCCTTCAGAGGGTTGTAGTCCTGGCGCCGCAGACTCTCGCCAATGTCCGCGTACACCGCCTGGGCCACGCCAATCGCCAGCGCCACCCGCCCGGGCAGCAGGCGCAGGCCCACCCGGCCAGAGATGTACATCACCGCGGCTTCACTGAGCAATTCTCGCACGACCCCGGCGATCTGCGGGCCCAGCTGCTCCGGCAGAGGTCCGCCCAACTGGTCGCCCAGCTCGGCTAGCCCGTGGCGCTCCAGGGTCGAGCGCGGCAGGTACAGCCGTCCGAGCTGCCAATCCTCCTGCACATCGCGGCAAATATTGGTGATCTGCATGGCCATGCCCAGGTGGCAGGCTCGCCGCAGCGCCGCCGGGCTGGTCACCCCCAGCACATGGCACATCATCAGGCCCACGACCCCGGCCGCGCGGTAGCAGTACTGCAAGAAGGTGTCGTGGTTGTCATAGCGCGTGCCGTCCACGTCCATCGCCATGCCCAGCAGCAGCTCCTGGGGGTAGGTTTTGGGCATGGCGGTGCGGCGGACCACGTCGGCAAACGCTTGGAGGTGCAGGTCTTTGGCCTCGCGCCCAGCGTACAGATCGTCCAGCTCCTGCTGCAGGACACCAAGCGCTTCGCGGGCTTGGGCGACAGACGCGGCATTGTCCACGGCGTCATCGGCGCGCCGGCACCACGCGTAGAGCACCACGGCATCGGCGCGCACCTTGGCCGGCAGCAAGCGCGCCGCCCAAGAGAAGCTGCGAGAATGCTGAGTGATCACCTGGGACGCCGCCGCCACCGCGGCCAAAGCAGCGGCAGACGGGAGAGCCGCCGGCGCAGAATCGGCGAATTGCCCGCTCACGCCGCCGCCTTTAGGGGCCGCAGGGCCGCGCTGTCGCGCTGAGCAGAGGCAGCCAGGCGTTGCCGCATCGCCGCCACCGCAGCCGGATCTGCGCTCGGCAGGGCAAAATCCTGAGCGATCACAGAGAACGTCGCTTTGGCACTGTTGATCACCCCCGGCACGCCTGCCCCCGGATGGGTCCCCGCGCCGACGATGTACAGCCCCGGAATCTCCGCGTGCTTGTTGTGCGGGCGGAACCACGCGCTCTGGGTCAGCGTGGGCGCCACAGAGAAGGCCGAGCCCTGAAAGGCCCCGAGCTGGTCGCGAAAATCCTCTGGCGTCAAGAACTGTTGCGTCACCACATGCTGGCGCAGGTCGGGCAAGTGGCGCTCCAGGGCTTCCAGCAGCTTCTCCGCATAGCGCGGCCCTTCGACCTTCCAGTCGATGTCCGCGTTGCCCAAGTGCGGCACCGGTGACAACACATAGAACGTGCCGCAACCCTCTGGAGCCATGGAGGGATCGGTGTGGTGCGGCGCGTGCAGGTACAGGCTGAAGTCGTCCGGCAGCTTGTGGCCGTGAAACACTTCATCCAGCAGGCCCTTGTAGCGCGGTCCAAACAGCACGGTGTGGTGGGCGAGCTTGTCTCGGTACGCAATATCCGTGCCAAAGTAGAGCACGAACAGCCCCATCGACCACTCCATCTTCTCCAGCTTCTTGGCGGTCTTGGCCGCGCGCTTGTCCTGGCGATACAAGTGGTTGTACGTGTGGTGCACGTCCGCGTTGGACACGACCAGGTCGAATTCTTCCGCCTTGTGCGCTGGCGTGTCGACCAGGTGGACCGCCTTGGCGCCGCGCTGCTCCACGCGGATGTGGTCGACCGGCTGGGCCAGGCGCAACTCCCCGCCCAGGCTGGCAAACAGCCTCAGCAGGCCCTGCACCAGCGCGCCAGTGCCGCCGCGGGGAAAGTACACGCCCCAGTGGCGCTCCAGGTAGTGGATCAGCGTGTAAATTGAACTGGTTTCGTAGGGATTTCCGCCGACCAGCAGCGAGTGAAAAGACAGCGCTTGGCGCAGGTGATCGTCTTTGACAAAGCCGGCCACGGTCTTGTAGACGGACTTGTCCGCCCGCAGCTTGATGAGCTCCGGCGCCACGCGGATCATGTCGCTAAAGTGCAGGAATGGCTTGTCCACCAGCCCGGTGTAGCCGGCGTCGAACACCTTCTTGCTGTACTCGACGAATTTGAGGTAGCCGGCCACGTCGCCTGGACTGCGTTGGCGGATCTGATCAACCATCGCGTCAGAAGTGCCCACATAGTCAAAGGAATCGCCGTCGTCCCACTGCAGCTTGTAGAACGGCGCCACGGGCAGCAGCTCCACCTCCTCGCTCAAGCTGCGGCCAACCAGCTGAAACAGCTCATCTAAGCACTCCGGAGCCGTGACGACGGTGGGGCCGGCGTCAAAGATGAAGCCCTTGTCCTTAAAGACCCGGGCCCGGCCGCCCGGCTGGTCGTGGGCCTCGATCAGCACGGTGGACACGCCGGCCGCCTGCAGGCGAATGGCCGCCGCGATGCCGCCAAAGCCGCTGCCGATCACCGCGGCGCGCAAAGGGGATTTGGCCGCGCGGGCCAGGGAATTGGACTGGGCGGGCAAATTGGACTGGGCGGGCAAATTAGACGAGGCCAGCGAATTAGACATAGCTCACCTTGAGCCGATCGATCTCGGCTTCGACGTGGGACAGACGAGGATGCTCGCCAATCTGTTGACGCAACTGGGAAAACGCTGCAGCCAAGTGCAGAGCCGGCTTGTCGCGACCGCTGTGGGCCAGGCGCTGGCGCAGCTCGACCAGCAAGAGCTCCGGACAGCCCCCGGCGACCACCTGCTGCAGCTGAATCTGCAGGCGCGCCCAAGTAAACGGCTCGACTTCGCCGGCCAGCCACGCCCAAATCCACGTGGGGTGAGCGCCGCGCAGGTCTTCTACGGCCTTGTCGCGGCGGCGCTCGGCCAGCACCGCGCCTGCGTCGTCCAGCATCTGCAGAGCGCAGCCCAGCGCGTGGCCAAACTGAGAAACCGCAGCGATCGTCAGGGGATCGCCGCCTGCTGCCCGCGCCCCCAGCTCGGCCGCCAGGGCCATGAGCGCGCCGGTCTTGAGCGAAGTCGTCGCCGCCACCACCCCGGCCAGCTCGGCTTGGGGGATTTGATGGACGCGGGCGGAAATATCCAGCGCCTGGCCGCAGTGGCAGCCCGCCAAAGCGTCCACGGCGCAGCGCTGCAGGTCCGCGGTCAGCTGGGCGGAGAGAGGCGCGGCGGTCAAGCGCTGCAGAGCGGCAAAGTACAGCCAGTTGGCGGTGTTGAGCGCGCGCGGCAGGCCGTGACTCAGGTGCAGGGCGGGCTGGCCGCGGCGGGTCAGCGCCTGGTCCTGAATGTCGTCCACAATGAGCGATCCGGCGTGCAGCCACTCAAGCGCCACGGCGAGCTCTGCGGGGCACTGCCCGGGAACCCCGCCCGCCAGCTCCCAGCCCAGCTCCACCAAGCGGGCGCGAAAGCCCTTGCCCGGCTCTTGCATAAAGTGCCGCGCCGGGGCGATCAGCGCGTGATCCCAAAGCTCTGCGGACACTTGCGCGACCTCTGGACCGCCCTGGTGCGGCAGCGCGGCGGCGGCGGCGTGCAAATGGGCGAGGGGCAAAGGCAGCTCCGGAAGCACCAAGGTCTTGAGGTCCAGGCGCGGCGTGGGAATGTGAGGGCTCATGCTCAGCTCTCCAGGGCGGGAGGACGGGACAACCGCGGGCGCGGCCACCAGCGCATGCCGGCGGGGGGTGCACCAGCTAGGATGCGCCAGGCGTCGAGCGGGTTGCGCTGCAGTCCGTAAAAACGCGCGATCACGACATCGGGGCGGCGATAGAACCGCTCCAGCATGGCGGCCCGGCGCTCCGGCGGCGCGAGGCGAAACAGCGCGTAGGCCAAGGTACGGGCCAGGAAGCTGCGCTGTTGAAGGTCGCGGCGCCAGCGGTCTACCTCGGACAAATCCAGTTGATCGCTGGGGATTTCTGCAATCCGCTGGGCCAGCCGCGCCGACTCGGGCAGCGAATAGCCGGTGAGCGGGTGAAACCAGCCGCCGCGCAGACCGGCCACCAGCGCGGGGCCATCCTGACCCTGCGGCCCTGGACGCTGTGGGGACTGCCACGGCATCGGCAAAACCCCCGCCTCTTCGCGGAATTCCTGGGCGATCTGCCAGCCCTGCTGAGCGGCATAGGCCCGCACCCGCGCGCGGTACAGGTTGCGATCGAGGTCAGGGGTGTCGCTAAAGCAAGTGTCTTCGACCAGCAAGCGCCGCGGCCCCAGCGGCAGCACGTATAGAAAACGCAGGCCGTCCAGTTGCTCGCCGCGGGCATCCATCAGCAGCGGCTCTTGCAGGCCGTGGTCGCTGGCCGTGGCGATCTCCAGCCCGACGAACTTCTGCCAGCCCTGACCCTGCGCGGTATCAGCTGAATTCCCTAGCGAATCAGCGCCGCGAGCATCCACGACCACCCGAGCCTCTAGCCGCTCGCCGCCCTCTAGCTGCACACCGCGGGGGTCGACCGAGATCGCCCTGGTGTTCAGCCGCAGCAGGCCCGGCCCGCTAGCCAGCGCAGCCTGAACGACTTGGGCAAAATGATCAGACGGAATCGCGGCATACTCCAGGGCCACCCGCCGATCGAGCCCGGCAAAGGCCACGCGGTACCCCGGCCAGCGGTGACGCACGGCGGGCTGCAGCCAGCGCCACACGGCGTCGCTGACGTCGCTGCGGTGAAGGCACCAGGTGTGGTTGCCGGCCAAGCGCGGCCCCGCCTCCACGACGGCGATCGACGCACCCGGCTGCAAATGGCGAAGCGCCAGCACCAGCAGGCCGCTCTGCAAGCCACCGCCTACCAGCACATAGTCGTAAAGCGCCGCGCTTGCCGGCATGGGGAATCCTTGAACGCCATAGGTTCGATGGTCTCTGCCGGTCAGATGCGGCCCGCGAGCGTGGGGATGCGCGGCGACCAAGAGCTTGCAGGGGGTCGTCTGACAAATCCCTGACAACATCGGCGCTTGTCCTCATGTTTGCCCTTGACCTGCATGGCTGAGCAGGCGCAATTTCCGACCCCTGTGCCGCGGCGCGACGCCAAGGTGCCGGTCTGCGGGACGACTGGGGAGCCTGCCCGCGCAAAACTGGGAGAGACGCGCGTGAAAAAGCTCTGGATTGGCCTTGGTGTTCTTGCGCTCGCTGTGGCGGCGGTGATGGTGTTTAGCCCGCGGGCGCAGTTTGTGATCGGCGGCGCGATGGTGAACATGGGCTTTCGCATGCAGGACCATTTGCACGCGTTTGACCTGGAACACGAACATGACCTCAAGCCCGCTGACGTTTATCGCCGCGTGCAGCAGCAGAACGCCGACGCCGCCGCGGTGCGCGCGCAGTTTCCCCGCTCGCCCCACCACCCTCTCGTGGCGATGGTCGTGTGCATGGACGCGCGGATCGACACGGAGGAATTGGTCGGCGACACCCGCAAGTACTACTACGTGATCCGCACTGCAGGCTCCGTGCTCGACAACAAAGAGCTTGAAATGCTGGAACTGGCGGTGAGCAACGGCGTGGAGACCATTCTGCTGACGACCCACTCAGACTGCGCCGCGGAGAAGGCCGCCAAGGATCCGGCGATGCGCGGTCAGTTCCCGCACCTGGTGGAAGCGATTGACCACCGCGCGGAGATCGACAAAGCCCTGCTGGCCCGACCGCTCATCGCCAAGAAGATCGCCGAGGGCAAATTGCTGGTCAAGTTCATGCATATCGACACGGAGACCGAGCGCTTGGCCGAATTGTCCGGGCCGCGCTAGGGCCACGGCAAGAATCACTCGACCACAGTCCTTGCGCGAACACCCGGGCTGGGTCAGGTCGACGTGGCACTTCTGCTGAGTGGGCCGCCAAGCTTGAGGGCTGAGTCCGACTCGCGGCGGCGCAGAGACGACCGCCTCTCACAGTTCTGTGACGAAGTCCGCCAGCCAACGCCCTAGATCCGCTTGCTTTGACCACTGATCGGACCATGCTTCTGCGCAAATGGACGCTTGAACTGCCGCTCGACCGCGCTGGTCGGATCGCGGAGTTGGGCGAACTGGCGCGGAGGTTGGGATGACGGCGTGGATGAAAGCAGTTGTGATTGCAGGTGTTTGCTTTGGGCTAACCGCTTGCGGCGGCTTGCAGGTGGGCCCAGTGCAGATCGATCCAGGTGGCGCCGTTGCAGTCACCCCTGGCGAAGCGGGGCCCGGCCCAGCGTACGGCCCTGGCGATGACGCCCAGTGGATGCAGGCCGACGATTGGTTTTTTGCCACGGACGTCCCAGAAAGCGGCTGGTTCCGCACGCGAATCGGCAAGCTGAAGGTCGCGGCGAGCCCGGCGACCAAAGGCCAGGCGCAGTTCTTTGACGTGCGCGACGCCAGCGAAGCCTGGGCCACCTGGCACTTCCGCACCCGCCCGGCCGTCGCCGGCGACTTTGCCCTGGGCAACCTCATGATCTGCTACGAAGGCAACAACGACGGCGTGGCCTACCTGGCGCCGCCCAACAAGACCGACGCGCGCACCGGCCAGTGGTTTGCCGCCAAGGTGACCGACACGTCCGATGCGTTCAAGGGCCTCTACCGCATCGACACCTACGTGGTCCGGGTCGCCGCCTGCCGGGTGCGGGTGAATTGAGTTAGCAGTAGCCATGCTACTGTCGGATGTGATACTGCGGGGCCTTGGCTGGGGCGCGGGCGGCGAATTCCTGCAGCCGGTCGGGGAATGCCAAGGGCGATCGACATCACCCCAGGGCTAGGCGCTCCCGCGCTCCCAGTCGCCGCTTGCCGGCCGCCCGCAAATTGACTTAGCAGTAGCCATGCTACTGTCGGATGTGATACTGCGGGGCCTTGAGAGGGGCTCGGGCGGCGAATTCCTGCGGGCGGTCAGTTAAAGCCAAAGGCGATCGACAGCACCCCCAGCGCTACGTGGACCAGCGTCACCCCCAATAGCGAGCGGTGCAGGTAGAACAGCCAGCCAAACGCCAAACTGACCGCGAAGGTGGTCAGGGCAAATGAAACAGAGACGTAGAAGTGGTAGATGCCAAAAAGCCCAGAGGTCATGAGGATCGCCGTCGCTGGCCGCGAGTCGGGCATGAGCCGCGCCAGGGACGTCTGGATGACC
>JBIKTV010000001.1:0-55126 GCA_044347905.1 Myxococcota bacterium | reverse complement strand
ATCCCGCACGCTCAGCACCGCCAACACCGCGCTCGCCGGACCGCGCGGATGGCGGATCCCCACGCGCCAGGGCCGCTGGCCGTGCAGCCCTGCGACCAGCACTTGGCCTCCCGCAGAGAGAGAAAAGCTCGCCACCCCTTGATCGCGAAGCCAAATCCCCGCCTGAGCCAGCGCCCAGCCCTTGGCGATGCCGCCCAGCCCCAGCTTCATGCCGGCTTTGGCCAGCTTGACGGTGCCGGCGGGCTCGTCGATCTGCACCTGGCGGTAGTCGATGAGCGGCAGGCGCGGCGCCAGTTCGTCGGCCGTGGGCACCCTACCCTGCGATTTGGCTGAGAAATCCCACAGGCCCCACAGCGCCGCCCAGGTCGGGTCAAAGGCCCCATGGCTCTTGCGGCTGACCTCCAAGCCCACGCGCAGGACCTGGCGAAGCTCGGCACTCACGGCCACCGGGGCGATGCCAGCTTGGCGATTGATGAGAGAGGTCGGCGACTCCGGCTTCCACTCATTCATTTCGCTTTCCACCTCGCGGAAAATTGCAAAGACCTTCTGGGCTTGGCGCTCCGCCTCAGGCCCCGCGGGCAGAACCACGTCAATGGCCGTGCTCATGATCGGCTGGCGAAAGGACTGCATCGCCGGCTCGTCGCCGCGGGCGTCGCTGAGGCGTTGGCGCATCTGACCGGCAAAATGCCAGCGGTTGGCGCGGTCAATGAGGAGGGCGTCGACACCTGGGGCCAGCGACGACACCAACGAATCAAGCGGTTTATCCATAGAGTTAAGAGCTTGATCGTTCAGTTGCGATGTCGAAAATCGACCTGTGGCGTCAAATAGTGCGATCAGCTTGTACAATGCCCGGTCGCGACTCGGTTTGCCCAGCCGCCGGGCCACAGCCAAGCCAACCCGTTCGCCAGGACGCAGCGCCAACTGGGCGACCGATGGCCCCTTGGCGTGGTCGGGATGCGGCACCTCAAACTGGGAATTGGCCTTTGTCTGTGGCTCACTAGCCACGGATTCACGAGCTTGCCCTGCATAAAGGACAACCGCCGCCGCCAGCGCCGCCAACGCGCGCAAGGTGCGACTCACGGCGCGGGCTGGGCCAGGGCCTTGATCACTTCGGCTTCCACCTTGGCTTCGTCACCCACGACAAAACTCGAGTGTATCCAAGTGATTTTGCCGTCCTTGCCCACCAGATAGGCGGTCGGCATCTTGGCGGGGCGGTAGCGCTCGGCGATCTTGGACTCGGGGTCGTGCAGCACCCGCAGGGTCAGCTTGGTCGCGGCGATAAAGCGCTTGAGCACGTCCGTCTCTTCGTCAACGCTCACGGTCAGAATGTGAAAACCCTGGGATCCCAGCTTCTTCTCCAGGGCGGCATAGCGCGGCAGGCTCAGCTTGCACGGCTCGCACCAGGTCGCCCAGAAATCCACCAGCACGACTTGGCCGCGCATCGCACTGAGGTCATAGGGTTTTCCGTCCATGAGCGCGCCCTTGATCGGCGGGGCCGCTTGATTCAGCGCGGGGCTGGCCGCCAGGGGCTGCAGCGGGGTCGACCCGTCGAGTTGGGGGGCGCCGAGCAGCGCAAGACAGGCAACGGCGGTCAGCAGGGGTGCGATCATCTTGGATTCTCCTTGGGGAATTTGCCCGGGCGCTGGACCCTGGCCGTGCGGACAACGCGCGAGGCGGCGTGGGTACTCAGCGGAGGTCAGAAGGCGCACTGCAGGCCAGCTTCGACCATGGACATCCGCCGCTCTGGCAGCCAGCGGAAGTCTTCGAATTTCTGCCACATCCAGTCGTACTTGAGGTCGAGCTGCCAGGTGCGGGTGCTGCCCAGACCGCCCAGATCGATAGCCGCTTTCAAGCCGATCAGGTTGCCGTAAAGGGCCCCGAGCTCGCGGTCGATGGTCATGTAGCGCATCGGCCGGTCGTAGACGGAGTGGTAGAAGTCGGCGCCGCGCTGCTGATAGACGCGGTCGCGCAGGCGCAGGCTGAGCCAGTCGTTGGGCGCGTAGGTCGCCGTTAGTTCGCCGGTGTGGCTGAGGAGCCCCCACGAATCGCTGTAAAGCCGATAGCTTGCGCCTGTGAACCACTGGGGGGTCAGCGAGCCGCGCACTTCCGCAGCCAGCGCCTGACGCACCCGCAGATCGGGGGCCACCTCAGGCCCGGAGGTGCCGTCGGCAAAATGCACAAAGCGGTAAACGCTTGACTGAAAGCCATCTAGCACGCCCACAAAGCCTGAAAACTGCGCCACCCAGCTGCGGCTCAGCACCTGAGTCCAAGAGGCGGTCAGCGCGTGGCTGTCCAAACGCCGCGAAAAACTTGGGTCGTGGGCGCGGCCGACATCGGAGCCGGTAAAGCTGTAGGCCAAGCTCAAGGTGGTGTTGCGCTTGGCGAATTCGTCGCTGATGGCGATCGAGCCGGTGGCTGAGGAATAGTCGTTCTCCTGCGAGTGAACTGCGCCCAGCGTGAGCTTGAGCAGGTCGCGACGGGTCGTCACGGAACCGCCGTATTCCTGACGGTTTTCCTGAAAGTAGCCCTTGGCCGTGGCGGCGCTGACCACATCGACGGAAGCACAAGTCATCATGTCAATCGCCGCGTGGCCAGCGACGGCCCAGCGCTCGCCTATGTCGGCAGAGACGTTGACCGTAGGCGTAACGATGCGGTTGTTGTCATTGTCCGTATAGTAATTCGTCCTTGTTTCTGCAGACATGCCAATGGGGGTGGGCGGCTCGACGGGCTCGCTGGGCTCAGGCGCCGGCACGAATTCCACCACCGGGTCGACGGCACCGGCTTCGTCCAAAGCAGCGGTGCTGGCTTGCGGCGGGGCTACAGCAGCAGGGTGAGCGGGCCCTTTGGCGGCAGGCCGAGGCGCGGCAAAGGCCGATAGGCAGGTCAATTGCCCCAGCATCGCCACAGCGAGCCATAGGCAAGGCCGAGACGGCGGTGTATCGGAAACTAGTTGCACCCGCAGCCTCCGCCGCCACCGCCAAAGCCGCCTGCGGAGCCTTCGCGATACTGAAAAGCGTGCTGCTCCAGGTCTTTTTCGCCGCCGTTGCGCCCCAGGACCATGCAGCGATGGGCAAGGCGCTGGCGCTGCCAAGGCTCCACCCGCACACACCCCGCAGTCGCCATGGCCAGCAGCCCAAGGGTCCAGAGCGCACGCCGCAAGCGCCAGCGGCGAGCCCCAAAGGCCAGCAATAGGCCCGCAAAAAGCGGGAGAATCGCTGGAGAAGCCTGCGGAGCGGCCGTACATCCCGGCGCGGGCGGGTCGCCATGGACGACGGAGCCACTGCCGACAAATACCTGCGCCGAGGGGTCAAAGGAGCTGCCGCTGTCCGTGAGCGCTGGGCCGGCGTCTTTGGCAACAGAACTAGCGCTATCCGCTCCTGTTTCGGCGCCCGTCTGCCCGCCGTCCGTGGCCGCGTCCTCGGCAGCTGTGTCCGCAGGTGGAATGGCGCTATCGACTGCTGCAACGTCCGGGGCTGAGGTGTCGGCAGGCGAGGAACCCGCGTCGGCGCCTGTCGTATCGGTGGATCCCGCGTCGGCAGGCCCGGTCTGGCTGAGCGGGCAACCGTTGCAGCCCAGCGCTTTGACCTTGGCTGGATCGGTCAAATTGGCGCAATTACAGCAGGCTACGCCCGATCCGGGCTTGATGTTGGCGTCAGCATCGTTGCAGTCCTGGCTGGCGGGGACGCCGTCTTTGTCGTTGTCGGGGTCTGGCGGTGCGGTTGTGCAGGTCGACACGCCACAGACTTTGCCGATGCACTTGTCGTTGTCGTCGCAGTCATAGGCCTTGGTCCAGCCATCGCCATCGGCGTTGTTGGCCGATACAACCCCGAGCTTATTGACGTTCTTGTCATCAGAGTCGAGGGGGCATTTCTCAAGGTGGCAATACTTGATCGACTTGGACTTGTTGACCACATAGCCGTCGTGGTCGCAGTCGCAGCCCTCATTCCAAGCACAGGAGGCGCCTGTCTTGACGTCGCAAGAGGTCGGCTCGACCGCCAGGGCCGGAGCTGCAGCGCCAAGGGCCGCCCACGCAAGCCCAAGGGCCAGGCCAGAACGCGCCAGTACGCGCCACTGCGACTCAGAAGTCATTGCGTTCTCTCCTTTTTCCGTTCCAGCGACGCGCGATGAGCGCCAGCGAGGCCCCGGCGAGAATTGCGCTCCAGCCGGTGCTTGGCCTCGGACGCGCCGCACCGCAACCGGCGGCCACCTCAGCTGCGGAGCCCTCCACAGGCACAGAACGATGGACGGCATAGACGACATCACCGCTGTAATCGTTCAGGTTTGGTGAGGTACCCACGCCGCCATCGCCGTCCACAGCGCCTAGGTGAAAGGCCACCGCTGCACCACTCTGGGGCGCCCGCCAGCGAAAATGCCAACTTGTCCGGCCCTTGACCGCTGACAGGAGGACTTTGTCGATCTCGCTCTGGGACTTTCCAGCCGCTTGCAGCGCGGCGACGTCGACACACCCGGGCGGATCCTGGCCCGCGCTGCCGCTGCAGATCGTCGGTTGCTCCAGCGACACGCCGCTCACGGCCTTGGCCCCGCTGAACAGCGTGGTCTCCTTCCCAGCGTCGTTGTCACAGCCCTGATCGCTCAGCACCCCATTATCTGTGCACAATTGCCCAATCGGCTGGCCGTTCTGCCCCAGAAACTCCGCCACAAAGCCGTTGCGATTGCAGCCGCCCTGCTCTGCTTCACAGGTGCCGTTGCGGTCTAAACCTTTGACTTCCTGAGCTAAACGCACGGCAATGAGGTAGTTTGTTCCGGGCACAAAGCCGCGATCAAACAGGCCGGGCGGGTTGCTAGCGAGCGACAGTCGACCGGAGGTAGCGTTGCTCTGGTGGCATGAAGCGCAGTCGAGGCCATGGGAAGTGCTTGATCCTACAAACGTATACCCGCCACCGCCGCCCACATCGGCAGAGGTCTCAAAGCTGGAACCGGCAGAAAAGCCGCAGAGCAGCGGTCCAACGGCGGTGAGGCCGATTGCGGCAAAGAAATGCAGTTTCACTTGCACATCTCCTTGCCTGCGCCTTCAATCCAAACCTGTAGGGTCACATAGTCGAGGTCAAGTGCGCTTGCAAATACGTCTCCTGCCTCAACGTGGTACATGCCGCCCGCTGCGACCGCCAGGGGCCGATTCAGCAACGCGCTGTCTTCAGGCGCCTGGCCCGGGATAACCATGCTGCGGGCCTGGGCAAAGTTGAAGTCGATCTCTGCCGGCGTCAAAAGCGGGTGATGGCCGGCCTCCCTCTCTTCGGCGGGCTGAGCGGCCAGGGCTTTGGTCAGCTCCGCGGCCAAGCGCATGCGGCCGGGAGCCAGAATCTGCAAACGCCGCGCGCTGTTGCCATGGCAGTCGGGCATGGAGCACTCGCGCGCAAAGATCGGCTGGACGGCGCACTCAAAGGACGCCCGCTGCACGGGAGCCCAGTCTTGAGGCGGATTGTCGACCGCACAGGCGCAAGCCAACGCAACCAGCGCAGCCAACAGACCCAACTTGAGCGCATAGTTGCGCGGCAGAGCGCAAGAAGTTTGAGACATTTCTTAATCTGAATCGGCAGGTGTAGGGCGCTGGTCCCGAACGGCCAGCAACCGCACCGTACACATTGGCGGCTCAGGCCGTCAAGGGCTGAAGCTGGCTTTGGCTGAGGTGCCAAGAAAGTGGCCAGCGCTCGCCGCGGCGCTACCGGCCGTGGAAGCGTGGCCGTGGCCCAATCGGTCAATCCAACAGGGGGACATCGTGCGGGGCCGGAGCGCTTGCGGCCCACCTAGTAGGGGCGCGGGGCCGGGTATTCAGGGGGCATCTCCTTGCCCCCTGAATCGGCCCCGTGCCATCCATGGACCGGCATTTGACGGCCGGCGCTGCGACGGCGTACCCTTGCCCCCAGCGAGCCCTGCGGCATTGCTGCGGAACTGCCCGCGCACCCGGTGATGGGCGCCGGCCCGCGGGATCCTCACCTTGACCGCAGCTGGGCAGCCGACTCGCCCGAGGGACTCCGCACCATGCGCGATCTGATCGTCCTTTCGGATTTCCACTTGGGACGCGGCAAGAACCTCGATACGGGGCGCTACTGGTCGCTGGAAGCGTTTTTCTATGACAAGGACTTTCTCAGCTTTGTCCAATGGCTCTGTGGCGACACGTATCCGATCGGCGCCGACCAAGCGGGGCTAAAGCCGCAACTGATCTTCAACGGCGACACCTTTGACTTGCTGCGCGTAGAACCGGAGGAGGATGGCCGCGGCGAAGGGCGCACGCCGGCCTTTTTGACCCCGGCCTTGGCTGCCAGAATCCTTGAGCAAATTCTCCTGGGCCACCCCACTTTTGTAGAAGCGCTGGCCCGAGCCTTGATGGGCGGCGTGCCACTGCTGTTTCTGCCGGGCAACCACGACATTGAGCTGCAATGGCCGCCCGTGCAGGCGGTTTTGCGGCGTACTGTAGCGGCGGAGGTCGATCGCTTGGGCGGTCCTGGCCAGCAGTTGGCGCAAGAGGCCATGGAGTTTCGCCCGTGGTTCTATCACGAGCATGGGCGGGTGTGGATCGAGCACGGCTGCCAGTATGACCCAGAGAATGCCTTCCGCTGGTATCTGCGCGGCCAGCTAAGTGAATTGGCTGCAGATGACACCGAACTCGACCAGCCTTTGGGCAATTTCTTCCAGCGCTATCTCTACAACGGCTTTGGCCCCATCACGTTTATGGTCCCTTCTTCGCGGGCGAATTTTCGCTACGGCCGCTGGCTGCTGCTCAACAATCCGGCCCTGCTCTTGAGCGCGGCGACCAGCCAGTTACCCTTTGCCTTCAAGTGGCTGCGCCGCCTCACCCTCAAGAAATTGCTGCCGCCCAGCGCTCTGCCTGCGGTCCACGCAGCGGAGCTTGAGGCCTTGGCAGAGCAATCGGGGCTGGGTCGGCGCCTGCTGGACATTGAAGCGCTCAAGGATCTGCGCGGAGACGTGGTGGCCGCTGTGGAGTCGATCGCCCGCAATCTCTTGCGCACCATGGGGATTTCCATGCTGGCCGCGTTGCTGCTCATCGCGCTGTGGTTCTTTGCGTTTGATGTGATCCAGCACGCCGATTTGGGGTCAGCCTCAAAGACCCTGTGGTTCGTCGCCCTCAACTTCTTCTTCTTTAGCACCCTGACCGTTGGCGGTACCCTGCTGTTGCTGCGGGACAATCCGACCACCACAGGTCAGCCAATGCCCAATGCGGCCGAGCGGATAGCCCGCTTGCTTGAAGTGCCGTTGGTGACTTTTGGCCATACCCACGACGAGAGTGTGCAGCGCTTGGCCTTGCCCACCCACCGCGGCTGGTACTTTAATACGGGCACGTGGATCGCCGTCTTTACCCACGACGTGCTGCTGCCCCGCGAGCGGGTCCAGTACACTTTCCTTAGGATTTGCGGGACCCAAGCGGAGCTGCTGCACTGGCAACCCGCCCGCCACCAGGCCGAAGAAGTGGTGCTGTTAGATGAGTGATTTCTATGCAGATGCTACGACGTTCGCCGGCGATCTGCACCAACGGCGTAATTGAGCCACCACAGAAACGGCAGGGACAGAGCGGTTAAACCCATTGAAAATACCGCCACTTTTCCCATTCCCATGAGTCGATGGTTGGGCAGTTCGCTCAACATGCGCGACGAAGCAAACGCCCCGGCCGAAGCCGCCAAGTGCTGGGCCGCAGACTGAAGGGACAGGAACGTGGCGCGCTCGCGCGGCCCGGGCACTAGTGTCATCAGGGTGTTATACGGGACGTTGCGCAGGCCCATGGAGAGAAACACGCCGACAAAAAGCGCCGGCACGGGCAGCGGCGACGGATCGACAAAGAATCCGCTGGCCACGACCGCCGCAAAGAGCAGCGCGCCCGCGGTAGACACTTGCGCCAGCCCCAGATGGTCCGCGGCCCTGCCGGCCAAGCGGGTGGCAAAGAAGCTGATGCTGCCGCCAAGCAGGTACATCAGGCCCAAGTCCTCTCTGGGAAACCCCATATTCCCTTGCACATAGGATGCAATGTTGGGAACGAGGGTAAAGGAAGACGCCATCAGCAGGCCGGTCACGGCAAGAGCCAGCAGCGGCGCGCGGCGGCTGAGAAGGGCCCGCGGGTCGACCTTGATCGCGCCGTGGATCAAGTGCCCGCGCATAGAGGGCAGCACCCGCCACGCCGCCGCCGCCAACACCAGCACCAAGACCGCCACGGCAAAGAACGGCAGGCGCCAGCCGCCTTGGCGCGACAGCTCCAGACCCGCGGGCACGCCCAACACGGAAGCCGCTGCGAAGGCCCCCATGACGGCGCCCATGGCCCGGCCTCGGCGCTCTGGCGGCACCCCGTCGGCGATCATGGACATGGACAGAGAAGTCGCGGGGCCGCCCCAAAAGCCCGCCAGAGCCCGCGCCATCACCAGGGTGGGCAGGTCCGTGGCAAACGCCCCTGCAGCGGTGCCGGCGGCCAACCCGAGCATGGAGAGCACCAGCGCCTTGCGGCGGTCAAAGCGCTCGAGCCACCACATGCCCAACAGCCCGGCCAGCGCTGCCGCCGCGGTGTAGGTGCCGCCGATGACGCCCAACTGCGAGGTCGGAATGCCCAAAGCGCGGGAAAAGTCGGGGCCGAGCGGCATGACCATCATGAAATCTAGGATGTTTGCGAACTGCACGGCGCCGACAATCCACACCAGCCCCTGCTCTGACATCGGCGGGCGGGCCGCGGCGCCCTTGGGCGAGGGCACATCGGCAACAGGGGACGGGTTGGGCGGCATGGGCTTCCGGGCGGCCCAGGACGGGTCGGTCACGCAGGGTAGCGCTTCCCCAAGGCGATCACCAATCGCTGTGGCCCGCGGACCTGTAACTCGGGGCTGATCGCGGCGCGGCGCTCAGGCGACCCGGAGGAGGGACTCGACGGTCGTTAGGCAGGCACGCCAGCCAAATAGACACTGAGCCAATGTCCGTGGATATGCGGACAAAAGCAAATGAGTGCAACAAACCACCTTCAAGGTCTTGCAGGGTTTCGTGATTCGCCAAACGTGTGAGCACCTTCAGATTCGGCTCATCAAACCGCACGGCAGCCACCACTCCATGGACAATCGCGGTGGATCACTCCACGTCGGCCGCCTTGACGAGCTTCCACATGCTGGCCACCTGGTCGTCAATCAGCGCGTAGATAGCCGTATTGCGCACTTGGGTGCGGCCCACCACCCCCTCGCCGAGCAAAACCTTGAGGTGTTTGCTCACATTGGGCTGGGTCGAACCGACATGCCGGCTCAGCTCTGAGACACCGCAGGGCCCCGTGGCGAGGCGGTGAACCAGGCGCAAACGCACAGGATCTCCCAGAACCCGCAGGCGCACCGACAAGGACGCCAGCTGGCTTTCAGTCAGAGGCAGCGAAAAATGATTCACGTGAACCGCTCCTGCCGGGCGACTGTGCGTCAGGGTTCGTCGGTTGGTAGGCTGACCACCCCGGGGCCCATCGACCAACGAATTGACGCAGGCGTCACCCGCGCGTCACAGTAGTGTGCCACCAAGAACCGCACTTGCAACAGAGAAGTAGATCAGCAGGCCGGTGACGTCGACCAAAGTCGCCACAAAGGGGGCCGAGGCCGAGGCCGGATCGAAGCCCATCCGCCGCAAAAAGATTGGCAACATCGAGCCGACAAAGGTGCCGAACATCACCACGCCGATGAGAGAAATGCCGACGACAAAGCCGATCCGCAAGGCGTGGTCGCCATAACTGCCAAAGAAAACATCCCACAATGTCACGCGAAGCAGGCCGAGGACCGCCAGAACGCCGCCCAGGGCAAAACCTGTCACTAATTCGCGCTTGGCGACTTTGAGGGCGTCGCGCATCCGCAATTCGCCCAAGGCCATGGCGCGAATGACCAATGTCGAGGCCTGGGAGCCGGAATTGCCGCCAGAACTGATGATCAGCGGCACAAACAGGGCCAGCACGACCGCCTTGGCGATCTCGTCTTCAAAGTGGGCCATGGCGCTGGCAGTGAGCATTTCGCCGACAAATAGCACCGCGAGCCAACCGGCGCGCTTCTTGAACATTTGCCAAAGGCCCGTGTCCAGGTAGGCGTCATCCAGAGCCTCCATACCGCCGAATTTCTGTGCATCCTCGGTAGCTTCTTCATCAACCACGTCGACGATGTCGTCCATGGTCACGATGCCCTTGATGTGATCTTCGCCGTCGACTACCGGGATGGCGAGAAAGCCGTAGTGGCGAAAAAGCCGAGAAACCGCTTCCTGATCGCTATCTTCGCGTACGGTGACCACCGCCGGTTGCATGACTTCGCGCACCGTGGCCTGGGCAGGGGCCTGGAACAGCTGCCGGAGCGACACAACCCCGAGCAGGCGCTGCTCTTGATCGGTGACGTAGACGTAGTAGATGGTCTCCAAGTGCTCTTTTGCCTGGCGCCGGAGGTACAAGAGCGCTTCGTCAACGCGCAGTTCTGGCCGCAAGCGCGCATAGCGGGTCGACATCAGGCCGCCGGCGTCGTCTTCAGCATAGGCGAGCAAGACCGCGACTTCCTTGCGATTTACTTCATCCAACAGCCCAAGGAGGGCGATGCGCTCTTCCGCAGAGACCTCCTGCAAAAGGTCGGCGGCGTCGTCGGGGGCGAGCAAGCGCATCCAGGTCCGGCGCTCGGACGGCGGCAGGCAGAGCAGCAGCTCGGCGGCATCGCGGGAGGCAATGGACGAGAAGAACGCCTCCGCGTCATCGCGGCCAAGAGCGCGGAACCCTTGTAGCTGCGCCTCTTGGCTCAGATCTGCCCACAGTTCAACCAGCTCTGTGACCGACATGAGACCCCCTCCTGCCGCGGGCTCGAGCCCCGGGGCGCGCGTCGATACCACGAAACGGCGGCGCCGCCTACCCTGGTGCGGCCCGCGATCGTTAGGCGACCGATGCAGGGTTGACACGCAGGCCGTCCGTCTGTCGCAATTGCCCATCTTGACCGGCCATCTTTGCCGCGGAGTCCCGATGCGCAGCCCCAGCAGCAGCCGCCACAGCCCGCCTTTTGCCGATCGCGGCGACGGCAAGCCGATCGAGGTCGTGGCGATCGCCCCACCGCCTAGCCAAGAGCGCCAGCGCCGGCAGATCCGCGCCGCGGGCCCTGGTGAAAAGCGCACGCGCTACAGCTTGCCGTCGAGCCTGGACAGCGCTTCGCCCGTGGGCTATCGCACGCGCTTGGCGCTCAGTTCTGCCGAAGCGCGCCAGGCGTTGACCCTGCTCGCCCTGCCCCGTCCCAAGCAGTTTGAGCCCAGCGGCACGGTGTCAGAGCGCGAACTGTTTGAGGAATCCAGCCTGGGCGTGCTGTCTTCGCGGCAGTCGACCAACTTTGCCGGCCACCGCCAGATGAGCTTTGGTCCAGAGACGTCGGTGCAGATCGGCCACTTGCTGCGCTCTTTGCTGTACCGCGAAGCAGAAGTGCTTGACAACGCAGCGTATACCCATGTCGTGCTGGCGCGGCCGTACCGCACGCCCTTTACCCTTCTGCTCACCTTTGTGGGCCACAAGCCGCTGCTTTCTCTGGCGAGTGTCGCCCAACGCGCGTATCAGAAACGCGTGCACCACAGCGACGATATTCCGACCATCGGCTACCTGCAGCACCTGCACGTGGGAATTTTGGCCGATGCGATGGAGAGGGCCGCGGTGATCGCCTCGGGCGGTGAGCGCATGGCCCAGGTGTTCATGCAGCCGTTCTGCGGTCGCGGTCGGCGGGACAACAAGCCGGTGGCCCACGCGCTTGAAGAACTGTGCGGGCTGACTCTGCAGCAGCGCGCCCAGGGCTGGAAGGTGGCGCTGGTGGTGCAGGTCGGCCAGGTGGCAGCAGCGGAGCGCCCGCCGATCGCCGCGCAAACCCTGAGGAAAGTCGGAGCGAACCTGCTGGCCTTTCGCAGCGAGCGCATTCTGCCGGGGGTCAACGCGGAAAAGACGGCGCCGGCCGAATACCAGGCGCGGCAGACCATGGATGTGCCAGACGAATTGGTCACGCAGTGCGGCCGCGCGGCCTACAACGCCTTTGACCACTGGACCAATTGCGGGCGGGATAAAGCCAAGGATCTTCTGCTTTTGGACCGGGTGGATGTGCTCACAGCCGATGGCGAGCGGCGCCTGGCAGAGATGAGCGACCAGCAGAACCGCGTGACCGACAAGCTGATCGCCAACCTGCCGCTGTGGGCGGATCTGCCGACGGGCAAGGCTCTGTCTCGCAACGCTGAAAAGGGCCGAAAGGCCTTTGCCTTGGTGGGTCAGCGCATCTACATCGGCGGGCTGTCGCGCAAGGGCGTGGACCGCTACCACCTGGACTGGGAGCACGCGGTCAGGGCCACCGGGGCCGCGGCGGCGCGATCGGCGTTGGTGGCCGAGCTGATGGGCGTGGTCGACCTACCAGAAGACTGCGATTTGCTTTGCGGTTTGTGCCTGATGGCTGGGCCAGTGAACCAGAACGACATCGGCAAACAGTTCTACGGCGAACGCGATCTGCTGGCAGAGACGTATCCCGATCAGGATCCGACTTCGCTGCTGGTGTGGACGCTAAAGGCCAAGACGGTCAGCGATCCCATTGGCAATGAAGAGCAATTGCTCAATCCGGCTCGCCAAGGGGCGCTGGTGGATCTGCGGCTGGGGCCCCACGAGGTTTGCCAGCTGGAAGCGAGCGGTGAATCCGAATCCACCGGCCCCGCAAGCACCCGCCTCAGACCCATGCGACAGCGCGACGGCCGCACCAACCGCGAGCGCGCCTTTAGCGATTTCAACAACTTTGCCGTGGGCAGCCAAGGTGAGGACATCGCCGGCAACCGCGGATCGCCCTGGCCCGCCGCCTGGAGTCAGGAGCCGCTGTGGCCGGCCCATCGCAGCACCGGAGGCCAGCCGTGACTAGTCCCAGCCGCCGCGTTTATGAGCGCGCGCCCAGCACCGTGCCCGCGTGGGTCAGAGGCGTGACTCAGGCGCGCAAGCCCCAGGGCCCTTTGCCCACCGAGCCCACGCAGCACCTTGAAATGCTGCCGCAAAAGGCCGATCTGCAGCTGCTGGCGCGCTATCGACGCCTGTGCGGCTTTGTCGATTCCCCTTGGCTACCGCTGACTTTTCCCCAGGTCATGGCGAGCCCGCTGCACCTGATCATGGTCACAGACCCGCAGTTTCCCGTGCCGGCGCTCGGGCTGGTGCATGTGGCCAACCGCATTGATCAACGTCAGCCGATTCGGGCCGAGGATCCGCTGCACTTGGCGTGCCATTTTGAGCCTGCGCGCCAGAGCCACCGCGGCATTGAGTTCGATCTGGTGACCCAGGCCTCGGTGCACGGCGAGGTGGTGTGGCGCTCCGTCTTTACCATGCTGGCGCGCCGGCCGGTCCAGAGCGAGGCCATTGCGCCCCAAGCGCCGCCCCAAGAGGGGCAATTGCCCGACCAAGGGCCCCAGCAGGCCGCCCAGCCCGCGCTTCTGCGCTCGACCCTGCTCCGGGTGCCTGAGGACACGGGGCGGCGCTACGCGGCCATCAGCGGCGATCTGAATCCCATCCACCTCCACGCGGCGACGGCGCGGCTCTTCGGCTTTCCCAAGGCGATTGCCCACGGCATGTGGAGCCTGGCGCGGACCCTGGCCGAGTGCGAAGACGACCTGCCCAGATCGCCGCTGGTCGTCGAGGCGCGCTTTCGCAAACCCATTCTGCTGCCAGCCAAATTGCTGCTGACGGCCCAGCGCGAACCTCTGGGCCTGCACATGGAACTGCGCTCGATTGACGCCAGCCGCAGCCACCTGAGCGTGTTCGCCTCGCCGTACACCGCAGGCCCGCGCAACGCGCCATAGCGCCAGGCCTAATCGCGAAACCGCTCCGGCACCGTGCCGCCAAAAGTCGGATCGTATTTCTGCAAGAAGCCCATGTACTTGCCGCGCGTTCGCCCGACCTGAGCTCGCAGCCCGACGATCGTCTCCACTGGCAACCGCCGCACCGTGCGCGACACCAGCCAATTGGGCAACATCCCTCCGGAATCGGCGTCGATCTGGTAGGTGATGCGCGTGTGCTTCTCGTCGAGGGACTGCATGCGGTAATAGCCCCGCAGCACCGGCATGCGCACCACCCCGTCGACCGGCGGCATCTGCGGCAGCGCCACGGCCTGAAAGCGGCTCCAGACTTCGCGTTTGGCCACGCTGCCCTGGATCGTCCCATGGACCACGGCGTCGCGATCGCTGACCGGCCACGGCGCGCGGGTGCGGTTGTAGACGTAGCGCTCAAACTCGTCGACCGACTTGATCACCCGCGAAACCTTGCAGTTGCTCATCCAATCGACATGGCGGGCCGTGTCATCCAGCACCGCCAAGCACTCAAACATGCCGGCGTCGATCGTGGAGATGCCCTTGAAAATCGGCAGGGATCGCCCGGGCTCATCGCGCAGCCACACGGACACACCGCTCTCCGTCATGAGGTGCTGCCAGCGGCTCTCGTCCTCTGCCGTCGCCCGGCGCAGCTCGGGTTCTTCCGCCTGGATCAGTCGCGGCAGCAGCAAGCCACCCGCGGCCGCGGCACCCAGAAATTCCCGTCGCGAAAACCCGCTCTGCATCCGCCCACCGCCTTTTGACCCCGCCCGCAGAATAGCGAAGGCCCCGGGACTGCGCCACTCGGGTGAGGATCCAAAAAAGGGGGCCAGGGCTCGCCGCGGCGCTGCCGGCCATGGAAGCGGTGACTCTGCCCAGATGGACTCGGCCAATAGGGGGACATCGTGCGGGGCCGGAGCGCTTGCGGCCCACCTAGTAGGGGCGCGGGGCCAGGATTTCAGGGGTCATTTTCTTGACCCCTGAATTGGAACCGCGCCCGCGCCACTCATCGCCGCCGCGCGAACGTGCTATGGTCCGGCCATGAAGCCGCTCTCTGCCGTTCAAAGCCTCGTTGCGCCCCTTCGCCGCGCCGCTCATTTGGGCCAGCGCGTGCGGCAGCTGTTGCTCGATCACCCGCTGATGGGTCAAGTCTGGCAGCGCTGCGTGCAGCTCCACGTGCTCGATCGGGCGGCGGCGCTGGCGGCCTACTCCATGCTCGCGGCGGTGCCGACCCTGCTGGCGGCTTTCTCCGTCATCGGCTATCTGCTGGGAGCAGTGGATAAAGCCGGCAATGTCACAGGCTTGGACCTGGAGCTGCAGTCGTCCACCCTGAGCCAGCTGACCCTGTGGATGCGCCAATCCTTGCCGGGAATCACCTGGAACCCTGCGGAATTCGCCGCCGCGCTGGTGCGCCACCGCACGACCCACGGTCTGGTGGGCTTTGTGCTGGCGATCTTCTTGGGCTTGACCGTGTTTGGCAGCATCGACGATCTGGTGCGCGACCTGTTTGGCAAGCCGCGCCGATCGACCATTCGCGCCGCCGGTTACATGGCCGGGTTGGTGTCGATCATGGTGGTGTTTGCCCTGCTGATCAACCTGTTGGGCCCGTTGGTGGAGCTGGGCGCCTATGTGGCCAAAACCAGCGTGCGCACGGTGAGCTTGGGCTATTTGGACGGGGTGGCGCTGCTGGTGATGGTGTCGCAAGCGGTGCCGGTATCGCTGGTGTTTTACCTGCTGGTGCGCTGGTCTGTCGGCCGGGTGGGCAAGCGGCGGCTTTCGCTGACGGCACTGGCTTTTGGCCTGCTGTGGATGGTCGGCCAGCAGGTCTTTACGCTGTACGTGAAGTCCGTGGTGCACATGGACGCGGTTTACGGCGCGCTGACCGGCGTTGTGGCGCTGCTCCTGTGGATGTTCTACGCCAACATCGCCTTTATGTTGACGGTCGCCTTTGTCGCTGTGCTAGAGGGCAACGCAACCAAGGCCGCGCTGATCCTCAAGAATCGCTTGGCCGCATCGCCTCTTCCGCCGGCACCGGGTCAGAGCCCCGCAGGTCTGGACGATCAGCCAACAGCTCCGTCCGAGGCAGCGGTTCCGCCCGAGGCAGCGGCAGCTCAAGTCGCGAGCCCTGAGGCCGACCGAGCGCCAGCTGATCCGCCGTCAGCGCATGAAGTTCCGATTCCCCATGGACCCTGAGATAGTCGTCGCGCATGCCGTGGCACCAGGGCCGCGCCGCACAGGTCTCGCACGCGCCCACATAACGCCCCTGCTCGATCGAGCTCGTCTCCAGGGCAAAGGCCTGCCCGCCCGGATTGACCACCAGCAGGCCCATGCCCTTGGCGTCAAACTGCAGGTCCCAGGCCTCTGGCGGCACGCTGCAGTGGGGCGTATTGAGAGAACAAACGCTTGCACCGTGGCGATGGGCCAGCTCGCGGGCTTGCAGCATCAGCGGCGCGAGGTCCGTCAGCCGCGGGATCAGCCGCGCGAGATCGCGATCGCCCTGATCGACCAGCGAAAACAGCCAGAAGTTGAAATGGCGCAGGCCGCGCTGGGCGTAGTGCTGCACGAGCTGGGGCAATTCCTCAGCGTTTCTGGTGGTCATCAGCACGTCGCCCTCAAGGCGCAGATCGGTCTTGGCCAGCACATCGACCGCCTTGTCCAGCAGCGCGTGCGAGCCGGGCGTGCGGTTCAGGGCGTCGTGGACTTTGGGGTCCAGGCTCTTGAGCAGCAGGTTGACTTCGGTCATCCCGGCGGCCCTGGCCTTGGCGACAAACTGCGGGTAACTAAACAGCATCCCGTTTGTCTGCACCTTGATGCGCTGATAGCCCAGCTGGCGAGCCGCTTGCAGTGTCGACAAAAAATCTTTGCGCAGCGTTGGTTCGCCGCCAGAGAGCCACAAGTGCTGCGCCCCCATGCGCCGGCCCTTCTGCAGCCAGTGCGACACCTCGGGCCACTCCATCTGGTCCTTGCCGTCGGCGCTACACGAATAGCAGCCTAGACACCGGCAGTTGCACGCATAACCTGGCGAGATTTCAAGCCAGCGCAGGCGGCTGGGCGGCGGTGCGGACGGGGAGGAGCTGGCCATGGGTCTCCAGAGGGGGCACGGGCGATGCTACAACCACCGCGGGAAATTGCAGCGGCTGCTGCGGTGTCCATTTGAAAATCCTTAGGATTTACGCCTCATCGCCCATATGCACGGCTGTCGCATCGGGGTCCAGGTGCGGGTGGGTCACCTCTTCTCCGCGCAACTCCGCGGCGCTCCAAGCTGTTTCCGCGGGCGGCGGCGGCACAAGCTGCAGTCGCTGGCGAAACCACAGGCTGGCCTCCTGCAGGGCGTCGGCCTCGCCATAGGCCTCTTGGGCACATTTCCTCAGCTGTTGCGCCAATTCCGCGGCATCGGCCGGACGCCGAGTCCTGTCCGCCTCCAGCAGAGCGCACAGCAACTGCCCTGCGCGCGGGCCCAGACCAGCTGCCGCCGCCGCTGCGTCCCTCTCCAGAGGGTGGTCGACCAGACATTCTGCAAGGATCAAGCCCAGTTGGTACAGGTCAGAGCGGGCGTCGACTGGCTCACCGCGGAGTTGTTCCGGCGAAGCGTAGGCGCGCTTGCCCGGCAGCTGATCGCCGCGATCGGTCAGGGCCAAGCCGGCGACGCGGGCGATGCCAAAATCCAGCAGCACCACTTGGCCTTGGTCCGTGATCTGCACATTGGTCGGAGAGAGGTCGCGGTGAACGATTCCCGCCGCATGGGCCGCCGCCAAACCATCCGCCAATTGCGCCGCCAGCATGAGAGCCGGCCCCGGCGGAAGGGGAATTTGCCCTTGCGGTGCAGTGAGATCCGCGCGCAGCAGCTGGCGCAGGTTGGCACCGCCCAGCCACGGCATGACGGCGTAGGGCAACCCGTCGGCCTCGCCAACCTCCATCAGCGCCACGACGCCGGGATGGCGAATGCGGCGAAGCGCTTCCATTTCGCGCTGATAGAGCAGAGTTCCGCGGGCATCGCCGGCCAAGCCGGGCAGCAAGCGCTTGAGCGCGACATCTGGCGCCAGCGGCCCGCCGCCAAACTTGCGCGCGCGAAACACCTCAGCCATCGCGCCGATCGCCACCCGCTGCAGCAACAGCCAGCCCGCAAAAACCCGCGGCGGTGCGCTCACGGTCTGCCCCCTTTTTCCCGCAACTTGTTGTAGAGGGTGCCGCGATCGATGCCCAAGCTCTCCGCCGCGCGCTTCTTGTTGCCGTCAAAGCGGGCGAGGCGGCTGGCCAGCAAGCGCTCTTCGATCTCCAGCAGGCTCGCGCTCTCCCACCAAGCGCCAGGGTCACTTTGCCCATGGGCCACCGCGACATCGGCGCGTTCTCGCGACAGCAACGGCTCGATATCCAGCAGCTCCAGCACGGTGCTGTCGGCAAACAGGCAGGCCGCCTTGAGCACCGTCTCCAGCTGGCGAATGTTGCCCGGCCAGGAAAACTGCACGAGCCGGGCCATGGCCGCCTTGGAAACGCGCTGCACATTGCCCAGAGAAGCCTTGCGATTCTCTGCGGTAAAGTACTCCACCAGCAGGGGAATATCCTCTGGCCTCTGGCGCAGCGGCGGAATCACCAGTTCGACGACCTTGAGCCGGTACAGCAGGTCCTCGCGAAAGCTGCCCTGCCCGACCATCGCCTGCAAATCTCTATGCGTCGCCGCCACTACCCGCGCGTCCACCTTGCGCGACGCCGTCTCGCCCACCCGGGTGATCTCTCCGGTCTGCAGCACCCGCAGCAGCTTGACCTGCATTTCTAGCGGCATTTCGCCCACTTCATCGAGCAGCAGCGTGCCGCCGTGGGCCGCCTCAAACAGCCCGCGCCTCTCCGCTACGGCCCCGGTAAAGGCGCCGCGGGTATGGCCAAACAGTTCGGATTCCAAGAGATTCGGCGGCAACGCCCCGCAATTGACCGCGACAAACGGCCCGCGTTTGCGCCGCCCGGTAAAGTGGATGGCCCGCGCCACCAGCTCCTTGCCCGTGCCCGACTCGCCGCGCAGAAGCACCGGAAAATCGTGGTCGCGCACCCGATCCATCAGGCCAAAAAGCCTAAGGAGATGGGGACTTTCGCCCTTAATCTGCGAGTAATCGCTGCGGCGGACGATGGCGAGGCGCTGGGCATCGAGATCCGCGCGGGCGTGATCGAGCTGATCTTCCACTTCAGCCAGCTGAGCGCGCAATTGCCCATTGAGCGACTCGACTTCGGCGCGGGCCTTCTCCAGGGCTTCTGCAGTCGCCCGCTGTTCGGCGATCAACCTCGCGGTCTGCAAGGCGATGGCGGCCTGATCGGCCAGTGCGGCCAGCAGCGCGGCGTGCTCCGCCGTAAAAGCGCCTGAAGCAAAGCGATTGTCGACATAGACCACCCCAAGGGCACCGCTCTGGGCCCTCAGCGGCACGCACAGAATCGACCTCAGGCTGCCGGTGTGGACGCTGGCCTGCTCGGCAAAGCGCGCGTCCAGTTGCGCGTCCAGAGACAGCACGGTTTCCCCGGAGGCGAACACCTGCTCTGCGACGCTGTGGCTGAGCTTGTGCTGGGGGCGCTTGAGGTTTTCGCGATCGAGGTTGCGCGCCACCGCCACCCGCAGCCGCGCCGCGCGAAGCTCGGGGGGATCGGCGCAGTCGCCGTCGTCGATCAGGAGAAAGCCGCGCTCCGCTCCTGTGAGCAGGACCGCAGAATCCATAACTGTCTCTAGCAGTTCAGCCACATCCCTCTGGCCGCCGAGCCGGCGATTGATCGCCACCAGGGTCGGCAACAGGCCGCTGCGCCCGCCTTGGGTGGCCGGATCGAGGTGAAGCTGAGCCACGGCGATCAACACGGCCCGCGGCGCCGCATCGCCCGGAGCCCGCTCAAAGGCGGTTCGCTCCGGCCCTTCCAAGGTCAGCGCGACCCGCTCCACCAGGGCCATCTGCTCCGCAGCCAGCTCAACGGCCTCCTGCAACCTACCGCGCTGCAACAGCAATCGCACGCGCAACGCCGCCGCCAGGGTGCGGTGCAGGGGCTTGCTGGTGGGCAACAGCTCCAGGGCGAGGCGCAGGTCGTCGTCGATTTGCGCGAGCTTTTCCGTCTGGAGCGGGCGAAACGGCGCCGACTCCAGCTCCGTCTGGGCGGACAACACCAGCGCGCGCCCGTGCAATTCGCGCTGCCCCGCCGCAGAAGCCTCGCCGCGCAGCCGCTGCACAAGGGCCCGCGCCCCTGCGAGATCGCCGCGGAGCAGGAGCAAATGGGCGCGTTCCAAGAGGATTTCGGAGCGTTCATGGACCGCGCCAGCGCTCTCAAGCGCCGCGTCCGCCTGCGACAACTGCAGGTCTGCCTCGGCCAAGTGTCCCTCGCGCCGGGCAATTTCGCCCAGCAGGCAGCGGGCGTTGCCCTCCATGTAGCCGTTGCCCACCTGCAACCACAGGCGCAGGGCTGCCTCCAAGTCGCGCTGGGCAGAGGCAAAGAGGCCGATTGTCGTTAGGAGATTGGCACGGTTATTGCGCGCACGGGCTTCCGCGCCGGGATTGCCCGCGTGTTCCGCCAGCTGGATGACCCGCGCGTAGCCCGCGAGAGCCCGGCCGAGCTCGCCGGCCTCGTGGTCAACAACGGCTGAATTCATGGACATATTGATCGCCCTCAAGCGATCGCCGATCGCCTCGGCCACGCCGGCTGCGCGCTGATAGTGGCTGCGGGCCTGGGCCAATTCGCCGCGCCGATGACTCACAAGGCCCAGCGCGCCCAGCACCGCCGACAGCAGACCCGCCGACACATGCGGCAACAGCTCTGACAGGCTCTCCTGGGCATCATCTAGGCGGCCGGCGTAATAGCTGTGCAAGCCGCTGAGGTATTGGCAGATCGCCAGTTTGTCGGGCTGCCCGCTCGCCAGTTGCACGGCGCGATCCAGGGCTTCGGCCGCAAACTGGCGGTCGCCCTGCCAGGTGGCCGCAAACACCAACCACAGCCAGCCGTCGACATCGCCGGGATCTCGCCCAGTCAAATCCTGTGCCAACTCGCGGCATTGCGGATACAGCCCGCCGCGAAACGCCGCCTCAGCCCGGGCCAAAAGCAGGCCGCGATGGCCGCGCCAGCTCAGGGGCCACTGGGCGCTCAGCGCCTCCGCTTCGGCCAAACGCCCCTGGGCGACCCGCGCCCCCAGCCAAGCCGCGGCCACGTCGGCCAGCTTCAGATCGGCGCTGTTAACCGCTTGGGCCGGCAGCCACCGCGCGCAAAGCCCGTCTACCGCAGCGAATTCTCCGCGCGCCTGCAGCCCCACCACGGCCGCCGCCATCTGCTCTGGCGAAGGTTCTTGCTGAGCGTCGAGCTGCCAAGCGCGCGCCTGCCAGAGCGCCGCCTCGTCTGGCCGCAGAGCCGCTTGCCCGCGCTTGCGCATTTCCGCCGCCACTAGAGCCGCCGGAAGCTGGCCCAGGGCAAACTCGCGCGCCGCCTCGTCGGCCATGGCCAATTGGCCCGCCCCCCGCAGCGCCACGAGCGGAGAGCGCTCGGCAAACTCGCGTTCTTCATCGGTAATATCCCCGACGACACCGCCTAGCGCGCAAGCCGCCACCGCAGCCCGCGCCAGAAGAGGCCAGTGCGACTCCGCCGGCAAGCTCCAAACCCGCCGCTCCAGGGCCAGCTCCGCGACCATGGCCTGCGGCTCTGAGGTATCCACACCCCAGCTGACCAGCCCAGAGCCCAGCTGCAAGGCCGAACGCTCAAGCAATTCAGACGCCAGCTCAAACACTTCTCCGCGCCGCGCTCCGGTCACTTGGCTCAGCGCTGCGACCACCGCTGCGTCCCAGCGCCGCCCGCCGCTCGCCGCGCTCAAGCGATCGGCCAGCTCAGCTTCCGTCTGGGCACCCAGCAAAAAGCTGCTGGCTCCCTGAGGAATTTGCCCGCCCACCGCAATCAGGCGCCAGCCGCAGAGGGGCTCCGGGTCCGCCACCACGCGCTGCAGCAACGCCGCCGCCAGCGCGCCCAGTCGGTCCGCGTCGTCGACCAACAGCAGGCCGGGCCCGCCCAGATCCGCCAACTGTTCGCCCAGCCAGCGCGCGCCTTGCTCTGCCAGTTGAGCTAGACCGTCGCCGAGCATGGAGCCCGTTAGCGCCGCCGGGCAGTGGCGAACAAACCGCATCGCCGAAGCGAGTTCCAGCGCGCCGTCGCTCGCGACGCTCAACCACGCGCACGGCTGCCCAGCTTCCGCCGCCACCGTGGCCAGGCTCGTCAGCAGCGAAGTGCGGCCAGAGCCCGCCGGCCCAGCAAGCCACAGGGGGCCTGCGACCGGAAATTCTTGAGGTATCCAAAAGGTTTTGCGATGGCTCAGGCTGCGCAGGGCCTGGGCCCACCATTGGCGATTGTCGTCTTGGTCGTCGCGCCCTTGCCACAGCCGCAGCGCCGCCTCCGCGTCTTGAGGGCGATGGTCGCGCTCTGGGGCAAGCATCGCAGACAGGGCCAGCAAAAGCCTGTGCTTCTCTAGCTCTAAGCCCGCCGGCACCTCTGGGCGCTGTTGCGACTCCGGCATCTGCAGCGGATACCCCGGCCAAGCGGGCGAGCCCAGCCAGGCCTGCCACAGGGCCGCAGCGACCGCAAACAGATCATCGCGGGGATCGGCGCGCCCGCCGCGAAGCCGCTCCGGAGCCGCGCAATCCAGCCGCCCCGGACCGCGAATCGACTCGCCGCAGCGATCGGCCAGCCCAAGATCCAAAAGCGTGACCTGAGGCTGGGTTCCCCGCCACTGCACTAGCACGTTGCCGGGATGCAGGTCGCCGTGCACCCAGCCGCGGCCGTGCAGCACCGCCAGTCCGCGCAGGAGCGCCGCGCCCACTTGGCGCACCTCGGCAGCCGTTCTGCCGGCCAGCGCTAGGCTTAAGGGCTCGCCAGGGCAGCGCTGCAGCACCAGAGCCTGGGCGCGTCCGCGGGGATCACCGGGCTGTGCAGGCTGTAACCCTTTAAGAACAGGGCTGATCCACGCCGGTTCGGGGATCATCGCCAGCGGCACTTCTAGCAGCGCCCGCCATTCGCGGCTCAGCACATCCTGCAGCTCTGGCCGGGCGACCTTGATGACCCACGCAGGCGGTTGATCGCCGCGACGCGCCAGCCACACTTGGCTGCTGCCCCCCGGCGTCAAGGCCTCCACGGCTTGCCACGGCCCTACCCGCGGCGGGTCGGCAGCCCCTAGGGGCAACGCAGTATCATCATGCAGTTGTGCAGCGGTCCGGCGGGCAGGCGACATGGCGATCGACCTCGTGAATGTCGACCATTTCTACACCTGTGGGGAGGAATTCTACAACTGCTCGCCGTCCAGCTGGCCCTGAGCGTAGCGCCGCAGCCAACTGAGCGCGGTGTGGGCCGCAGAGCTCTGAAAGCGCTGGCGATCCACGCCGGCAAACAGGAAGGAGCGGCTCACCACGCCCCCAGGCCAGGCCAGCGCCAACCACAGGGTGCCCACCGGCTTGTCTGGCGAGCCTCCGGTGGGCCCGGCAATTCCCGTTGTCGCAATCGCCACATCGGCGCCGCTGATGCGCAAAGCCCCGCGGGCCATCGCTTCCGCCACCGCTTGCGACACGGCTCCGTGTTCTTCCAGCTCGGCAGCATCGACCCCAAGGATTTGAGTCTTTGCCGAATTCGCGTACGCGACCACGCCGGCGATCAGCGTCTCACTTGCCCCGGGCTCCTGGGTGATCAGCTGGGCCACCAGGCCACCCGTACACGATTCAGCAATCGCCACGCGCAATTGCCGGGCCTGTAGCGCCCTCAACACCGCCGCCGCGTGGCTGTCGCCGTCGCCTTCGCCGTAAATGCGCCACTGCAAGGCCGCGCGGACTTCAGCAAGCAATTCATCAAACTCTGCATGGGCTTGACTGCTAACTGGCGCGAGCTTGAGGCGGATCTCCGGCCAGCTGGGCAGCGAGCGCAGCTTGGCCGCGTGGTAGTGGGGCAGGCCCTGCAAGATCCCCTGCATGTTGCTCTCCGGAATACCAAAAAGCCGAAGCGTAACCTCAGTTTTTGCGGCCCCCACTTCAATCCGACGGTCGGCGAGCCACTGGTCCAGGCCGGCTTCTGCCATTCCGCAAAACTCCCGCGGCACCCCCGGCAGGCAGACCAGGGTCAGATCGCCGCGGCGCAGCGCGAACCCCGGCGCGGTGCCAAAGGCATTTGGAATTACTGTTGATCCCTCAGGAAACTCGGCCTGCCTCGCATTGAGCGGGTGCATCGCCCGCCCCAGCTTGGCAAAGCGCGCCTCGATCGCCGCCAGCGCCTCGGCCCTTTGGCGCAGCGGGACACCCAGGGCCTCCGCGACCGCCGCCCGGGTAAAGTCATCGTCTGTGGGCCCCAGACCACCGCTGCAGATGAGCAGGGTCGGCCGCCGCGAAGCGTCGCTGATCGCCAGGGCAATTCGCTGACTATCATCAGGGATCACTTGCAGTTGCGCCAGGGTCACCCCTCGTTGCGCCAGCTGTCCAGCCAGCCAAGCGCCGTTGCCTTCGCGCGACTCGCCGCGCAGCAGTTCATCGCCAATGGCCAAAAACTCAACCTTTGTTTGGTGTTCCACTGGGGTCCCCCTGGCCCGCACGGCGCAGGCGCGGCTCTTGTACCACTTCGCTCCGTCGCCGTCAGGCGCCCCGGCAGGCTGCGAGTCCCCGCCAGCTGATCCGCCTGTGGGGCCCGCGGACCCCAACTGTAGCACCGCAGGCTAGCGGCTCGATTGACGCGACGGGCGGGCCCGGCTATTGATGGATCAGCCGCTGCCGACGCGGTCTGCTGGAGTCTCCGATGCCCGCCCAACAAGCTCCCATCCGCCCTCAGCAGCAGGGTCAGCAAGGCCAACAGGGTCAACAAGGCCAACAGGGCCAGCAAGGTCAACAGGGCCAACAGGGCCAACAGGGCCAGCAAGGTCAACAGGGCCGCGTCGCCCCGGGCATGGCCCACCTGCCCAAGATGATCCGCCGCGGCTCTACGGGTGCGGAAGTCCGCATGGCCCAGACGCTGCTCAAGAAGACTGGCCTTCAGCCCGGTCCTGCGGATGGCATTTTTGGCCCCGCGACCCACGGCGCCGTGGTTCAGTTTCAAGAGAAACGCGGCCTTGAGGTCGACGGCATCATCGGTCCGCAGTCCTGGGCCGCCCTGCGCGAGCGTTCCGGGATGGAGCTAGACGTCTCGCAATACGGCACGCCTTCGCGCGATCCGGGCGGCGAAGGCCAGAGTCCGCGCAATCCAAGTCAGCAGCGCGAGCCGGGCCAGCAGGGCAGTCGTCGGCCGCCGGCCAATCCCCGCGACGAGGCGCAGCTGCGCAAAGAGATTCTGCGGGTGGCCGAGTCGCAAATCGGCACGACGGAGCGCGGCGAAAACCGCGGTGCAGCTCTGAAATACCAGCAGTTTTTTGGCCGCGGTCCGGAGCCGTGGTGCGCCGACTTTGTCTCTTGGGTCTACACCCAGGCCGGCAAGTCCACCAATAGCCCGTACACCCCGACTTTTGTGCAACAGCTCAAAAAGCAGGGCCGCTGGAAGGGCAAGAACGACCCGCAGCCCGGCGATCTGGTGTTCTTTGACTGGGACGGCGACAAGAGCGCGGACCACGTCGGCATCGTCAAGTCCGTGAACGGCGACGGCTCGATCACCACGATTGAAGGCAACACCGCTAACCCGCAGAACCGCGCGCAGGAAGGCGTGTTTGAGAAGAACCGCGGCATGGGCACCGTCCTTGGCTTTGGCGAGGTCGCATAGCCTGTGATGCGCCTGTTTATCGCCCTGGGGCTCCCCGACGACATCGCCGACCAGCTGATCGAGCTCTACGGTCCCCTTCCCGGGGCGCGCTGGACTCACCCCGATGACTTGCATCTGACGCTGCGGTTTCTGGGCCCCACCGACGCCAGCCGCAGCCGCGATATCCACGAATTGCTGGAGTGCCTGCGCTTCCCCGCATTTTCCCTGAGTCTTTGTGGCGTTGGCTTCTTTCCGCCGCGCGGCCATCCGCACTCCCTGTGGACCGGCGTGCAGGCCAGCGAGCCCCTGGAGCGGCTGCAGAGCAAGGTCGAGCACCTGGTGCGCCAGGCCGGGGCGCCGCCGGAAAAGCGCAATTTCGCCCCGCATGTCACCTTGGCTCGGCTGGATCGCGCTGCGGACAGCGATGTCGCCGCGTTTCTAGCCGCCCACTCGCTCTTGAAGAGTCGGCCGTGGCAGGTCGAGGAATTCCACCTGTATTCAAGCACTCCGGGCGACGAGGGCTCGCGCTATACCCGCCTGGAGACGTACCCGCTGTCGCTGGCGTAGGTAGGGCGCAACCGCCCGACGTCCCGGCTATTTGCGACGCGCGCGAACGAAGCGCAACCCCAGCGCTGCGGCAATCGCCGCCCCTAGGCCGATCAGCGTCCACGGCGTCTTAGGGGTTGGCCCGCTCAAAGGCTGGGGATTTTCGCTCTGCGTCGCCGTCGCGCTCGCTTGGGGCTGGGCGGACTCCGCGGTCTTTGCCGTGGCCCCGGCGCCATCCGGGCCGCGGATCGCCAGCTCTGACGCGGCAGTACCGGTCTGTTCCGCGGGCAAGAACACCGCGCGGTCCGGGCCCGGCTTGTCCCAGTCCGGCGGAATCCGCCCCTTGCGCATCAGCGCCAGCTCCGCCTCTACGCGCTCCGACTTCTGCCGCGGCCCCAGGGCCCAGGGCTGCTTGGTCATCGCCTCGTAGCGCTCCAAGTCGGCAATTGCCAGGGGCAAATTTGAGCGCCGCACGATCTGACTGCGGCAGTAAAACACGTCCGGATCAGAAGGCCCGATCTCCACGGCCTTGGCGATCCACTTCTCCGCGTCCGCTTGGTGACCTAGCCAGAAATGGGCCATCGCCAAGTAGAGCGGGATGCGCGGATCGCGATTGGCTGTAGCGGCCAGCGCCTGTAACTCAGGAAGAGCCTTGGCAAATTCGCCAGCATAATAGCCGCGGGTGGCGACAATGAAGCGGGCAACGATGTCGTTGTCGCGCTGGGCTGCCTCGCGCATCCGCCGCTCTACCAGCTCTAGCTCTGCTTTTTTGCTGGGGTCCTCAAGAGCCTCCGCGGTCAGGAAGGCCAACAGCCCGGCAATCCGCCCCAGCACGATGTCGCGATCGGCATGGCGCTGGCTGAGTTCATGCAAAATCTCAATGGCTTCGCGATATCGCCCTGCCCGACCCAGACCCGCCGCGCGCAAATCCAGGCCTTCAGCCATCTCCGGATGCTCAACGGTCATGCGCTCTGCGACGGCTAGCTCGACCGCGGCGTCGTTGAGCGCGCTCGCCAGGCCAAAACGCAATTTCAGCAAATCAAACGCTACCTTGCCCTGCCCGGCCAGCGGCCCACCGTCCAGAACGTCTGCCGCTTGGGCATACGCGCGCGACGCAGCCAGGGCCCGCACCGCCGGCAGCACGTCGCAACCAGGCGGAGATAGGCAGCTATTGGCCTTGGTCACCGTAGACGTCGGGTCGCCCGATAGCGCTGGAATCGCCGCCGCCAGGGCCCTCAGGTCCGCCGCGTCGCTGCCGGCAAAGCCCTGGGGAGTCGGCTGCGCTTGGGCGGCCAGCTTGGCCTGTAAGGCCTGCAAGACCTCTTGTAATAGAGCTTTTTCTGCCGAAGCCAGGGTCAGCAGGGCAAAGTCAAAGAGCTCGGTGGCGCGCAATTCGGTCAACGGCCGCACGCTCTTGGCTTGTTGCAGAGCGCGGCGGGCGCCCGGCAGATCGCCTGTGGCTGCAGCGCGTTGGGCCAAAAGCAGTGCGCTCATCCACGCATCCGCCGGGCTGCCAGGCGCAGGTCTCACCCGTTGCCAGGGCAGCTTGGCCTCCCCCGCCTGCACGCGCCTCAGCAGCTCCGTTTGCGCGGCCGTGCGGGCGAGCTGCAAATCTGCCGCAGCGGGCTGTTGCCATGACGGCGGCAGAGCAAGCGAAAACCACACCGTATCAGCGGAATTCTTGCTGGGCTCGCCGGGCTCGCGCACGGCCAGGATCGCCGTCGCCTTGCCGTCCGCGCAGCTGATTTGCACCAGCAAGCGGCGGGCCTCAATGCGCACATCGCCGATCTGGCACGCCGGCGAACCGAGATCGAGCCCCGGGCCCAGCAGCATCGCCTGCACCTGCGGCGCCGCATCAGGGCCCAACACCCGCGGGCCACCGGGGCCAAACACCACGTCAAAGCCGGCGTAGGGCTCCAGCAGGGCCGGCAGAGGTGCGGCCGCCTTGACGGCAGCTTGGTCCCCTTGGCGAACCGGAGGAATTGCCGGCTGGGCAAAAACAGGCACGGCCCAGATCGCCATAACCGCGATCCAGGCCGCACCTGCGCTCGGTATCGAGCTCCGCTTCACAGGGCGGTGATCGACTTGATGTAGTCGAGGTTGGGGAAGTCCTTCTTGAGGTAGGCGTTGCCTTCTGCCTGCACGCGCATCTGGTCCGGGCCCATGCCGCGCGGCGCGCCTTCGCCGTACTCGGTGTTGATCTTGTCGACGACGTCTTTGCCCTCGATGACCTCGCCAAACGGCGTAAAGCCCATCTGATCGAGCATGGCGTTGTCTTTGAAATTGAGGAAGAATTGCACCGAGCGCGAGTTCGGCATGCCCTTCTTGGCGAACGTGACCGTGTAGGCCTTGTTCGACTGGCCGGCCGACGGATCGTCGTCGATCGACGCCTCTTTCCACACGTTGTTGACCGCCGGATCGCCGTGGATGCCAAACTGGGCCATGAAGCCGGCGATCGCGCGGAAGAAAGCCACGTCCTGGAAGTAGCCGATCTTCACCAAATTGTAGAAGCGATCCGCGCCCTTGGGCGACCACTTCTTGTGCACGGCGATGGTGAACGCGCCCTTGGTGGTTTCAACCTTGACGCGGAACTCTTCCGGGGCGACTTCCACGGCCAGCTTGGGGTCTTTCATCGCCGCCTCGTTGACCGCAGGAGCGGCGCCAGCGGCAGGAGCGGCGGGAGCAACAGCACCCGCAGCGGCCGGGGTGGCTTCCACCGGGGCGGTGGCGGGCGACGCGGCTTCCGTTGGCGAAACCGCAGCCGGCGGCTCGATCGGCTTCTCTTCCGCCTTGGGCACTTCAGCCTTGGGCTCCTCCGTCTTGGGGGGCTCGGCCGGCTTAGGCTCTTCCTTGTTCTTGCAGCCAACGGTCAGGGCCAACGCCGCAGCGCACAGGCCGACGGTCGAGGCAGACAGGGACGAACGCTTGGAAAACAGGCGCATGGGCATAGACTCCGGTGCATGACTGCAGTGGCTGGGCGGGCCGCAACTTGGGCGCGCAGGCGGCGAATTGTGAATGAAAACTGCTGGCGCTGCAAGCCCTATCAGCGGGTTGGCAATGACCAGCTAGCGCAGCATCGCCGGGTTCTGCATGAGCGGCGAGCCAAACTTGCCGGAAATCAGCGAGTACATTGAAAATACGTTGACAATCGGCAGCTTAGCCGACTTGACCATAAACACCGTGCTCTGGGTGCCGGTGGACAGGCTCTTGCACGCGTCGCTGGGGACAGTGATGTCCAGCGGCGAGTAACTCTGCTTGCCGTTGACGGAAATGCTGCCGTCGGCGAAGCGGAAGCCAAAAGCTCGGTCGTAGAGGTTCGACTGTGCGCTGAAGTAATGCGCTTGCCGCGAACACAGGCCCACATAGGTCTGCCGCCCCTCAGTCGAGACCGCCTGAAGCGCCTTGATCTGCGCAGCCGTCAACGCGGTCTGAAAATCGGCCGCGAGCCATTGCCACCCCGGGACCTTGTTCCACGCACTAAGCGCGAGATCGTTCTTGTACGTCACCAGCGTCCACCCGCCGCCCTCCGTAACCATGTCGCAGCTGACCTGAACCGGCGAACCAGCTAGCAAAAGCCAGTAGGTCCCGCTTGTTGCCGCAGGATTGGCCGTCTTGATCGCTTTGCAGGACGGTGCGGGCAGCTCCAGGCTGCCGTAAAACTGGCAGGTCTTGCCGTTGCCCAGATAGCCCGGCTTGCAGGCACAGGTAAATGATCCCGGGACGTTGGTGCAGGTCGCCGCGGTGGTGGTCGCACAATCGGCCAAACCGACGGCGCATTCGTTCACATCGGCGCAGGTCTTGCCGTTGCCCGTGTAGCCGGCCTTGCACGCGCACTGAAAACTGCCGGGCAAATTGGTGCAGGTCGCTTGAGTGGATGTCGCACAACCCGCTAAGCCAACAGCACATTCATTGATGTCCGAGCAGATCTTGCCATTGCCGCTGTAGCCTGACTTGCAGGTGCAACTGAAGCTGCCCTGGGTGTTGGTGCAGGTGGCGGTGCTGGCGCAACCCGCGGTGCCGTTGGCGCATTCGTTGATGTCCGTGCAGGTCGTGCCGTCGCCGGTATAGCCCGCCGGGCAGCCGCAGGTGTAGCCGCCGGGGGTGTTGGTGCAGGTCTTGCCAGAAGCGCACACTGGGGCTGGATTCTTGCACTCATCGATATCTGCACAGGTTTTGCCGTTGCCGCTGTAGCCGGTCTTGCAGGTGCAGATCGCCGAGCCGTCGCCGCCGACAGAACACAGGGCGGTGGAGGCACAGCCGCCGTTGTTGTTCGCGCACGGGTCCACGGCCAGAGAGACTTTGCGCAGGAACCAGCCCGTGCCGGTGGAGTCGCTGCAGCTGGCGTTGGTGAACTGAAAGCGCAATTGCACCAGCTTGCCGGCCAACTGCGGCACATTCAAGTTGACCTTGCCCCACAGCGCGCCCGAGGGATCCATCTTGGCGATCAAAGGCTTCCACGCCTGTCCTTGCTCGCGCGTCTGCACCGAAGCGGACCAGCCGCTGCCCCACAAACCGGCGCTCTCAAAGCGAAGCACCAGCGCCGATCCGCCAGGCACCGCCATGAGGTCAAGCCACGGCGAGTCAGCGTAGGCTTCGATCTGGTTCTGCCCCCAACCGCAGGCCAGATTCTTGCCGTTGTTGATGTTGAGCGTGCACTGGCCAGTGCCACCCATGGCCGGCTGGTCGTCGAGTTTCCAAGCCACGAGCGGCGGTTGCGGCTCGGCGAGGCCGACTCCCTGGGCGGTGACCCGCCAGCCCTCAAAGGCGGTCTCGGAACAGTCCATCGCCAAAGCGTAGGGCACCTGGGCTTGGCCACAGCCGCTGGACGTGGGCTTAAACGAGCAGCCGCCCGCAGGATCGCAGCTGTCCAGGGTGCAGCCCCAGCCGTCGTCACACGCAAGCACCGGGCCAAAGCACGCGCCGCCTTTGCAGAAATCCGCGCCGGTGCAGGCGTTGTCGTCTGTGCACGTGGCGTCGTTGGGCAGCGCGGTGCAGCCCTTGGCGGGATCGCACCAGTCGTTGGTGCAGGGATTGTCGTCGTCGCAAGTCGCCGATTTGCCGCCCACGCACTGGCCGTTGAGGCATTGGTCGGACAGACTGCACTTGTCACCGTCGTCGCACCCGCCGTTGACCGCCGCGTAGCTGCAGCCGGTGTCTTGGGCACACGAGTCGGCGGTACACGGGTTGCCATCGCCGCAATCCAGCTTGGCGCCTGTGCATTCTCCCATTTCGCAGCCGTCTGGGCCCGTGCAAGGGTCGTCATCGCTACAGGTGACACTGGTCGGCAGGTGCACGCAGCCGCCTTTGCCGCTGCAGCTGTCCTGCGTGCACGCCTGCTGATCGTCGCAAATCGGCGTCGCGTCAGAGGATTCGTCGATGCTTCCATCGCAGTCGTCGTCGGCACCGTTGCAGGTTTCAAGCTTGGGCACCGCGGCGCTACAGGCGCTCAGGCCACTGCTGAGGCAAGCGCGCACGCCCTTGCACTTGCCGACCCCCGCGCCGCCGCTCGCGCCCGTATTGAAGCAGTCGGTCGTGGCAGAGACGTCAATGGCGAGAGGACTACAGCTGCAAAGTCCGTCGGTTGGGACGCAAGCCTGGTGATCCTTTCCGTCGCGGCCGGCGCTGGTCTTGCACTTGCGGCCGGGCGAACAGTCCGCGTCTTGCTTGCACGATGCCGCGCAGAACCAGCCCCCGGCCCCGGCGCTTGCGGCAGGGCTACCGGTCGGATCAACGCACGCTGCCAAGGGATCGGCTGGATTTGCGCAAACGCTGTTGTCCTTGCACGCCACGCAATCGGTGGGCCAACGCGGCAAGCAGATGCCAAATTTGGTCGAGGTGGCTGCGCCAGGGATGTCGACGGCCAGGGCCCCGCATATCGCCCCGGGGTCACAGTTGCCCTCCACGCAAAACGCCGCGCAGCGCTTGCCGGCCGCGGTCTGCACACAGGCTCCCGCGCCGCAATCGGCGTAGTCTTTGCAGGAACACCCTGGATTTCCGGGGCAACTGAGGCCAGCGTCGGCATCCGCAATGACCGCGGTGTCTTCCTGAGCGTCGCTTCCCGCGGAACTATCGGTCGACGCAGCGCCATCGCCTTGACTGTCGGTCAGTTGCGCGAGGTCTTGGCCGCCGCCGTCGCCGATGGCAGGGCCAAATTCGGTCTCCAGGCAACCGCCCAGCACCACCAGCGCCATGAGCGTTAGCGCCCAATTGGCCACCCCGCGAACGGCAAAATGCCCAAGCTGAACGCGGAGAAACAGCACCATAAGTCGAACCACCCAGCCCGACCAGAACTCTGGCCGCAAGCGCCAATAGCATAGCCAATCAGCTTGGCGATCGGCAACCTTGACGCCGGTGAATTCCAGGGCTATCGCAAGAAGCATGGATCTGCGGTCACAAGACGACCGCGCGGTCCAATTGGCCCCCTTCGTCACCCCCGCGGAGGCGGGGGCCCAGGCTAAAACCAAACCATTCGCCTGGGTTCCCGCCTTCGCGGGAATGACGGTGTGGGCGGTCCAGCGGTTCTTGCGATAGCCCTGCGGCGAATTCAGTTGGTGTTCTTGCCGCCGCCGACGTCACGCCCGCTCGGCACCTAGCCAGCTCGCCTCTTCGTTGGCGAGCTGATCGCGCTCTGTTTGCGACAGGCAGCGCCAATTCGCGGCAAAACGCTCCGGAATCGGCGCAGGCGCGGCGGCGGCCAGCAGCGTCCCGACCAGCTGCTTGCGCGCCACCAGGGCGGCCTCTAAGCCGGCGCGGGCGTGCAAAACCTCTGCGCTGGGCTGGGGTTCCTCAAAGGCCGCCTGGCGCGCCACCCGGGCGTCGCGGGACATGGCCCTCTGGTCGCGCCCCGGCACTGGGGGCCAGCGGTCACCCGCCGCGATGGCCTCGGCCGCTGCCGCCAGCCCGGTATCCCCGCCTTTGGCCAAGCTGGGCTCTAGCGACATCGCCAACGCCGCGAGGCCCTGCGCATACCCTTCCGGCAGATCGCTCCCGCCCGCGCGGTGGGCCGCCAAGACAGCAGGCAGCGCTTCCGTGCCGCGCAAGTGACTGAGCCCTTCCAGCGCCGACCAGCGCAGCAGCGCGTCCAGCCCTTCATCGCCGCGGGCCAAGGTAAACAGCAGATGTTCCAATGGCTTTGCTCTCTGGCCGCCGTGCAGCCCCAGCGCCATGGCCTGCGCCGCCGCCTGCAAGACCTCCATCGAACAGGATCCCGTGCGCGCAAGCGAAGTCAGCCAGCCCAGCACGCGGTCGTCGTCATAGCGGCCCAGCGCGGCGATGCACGCCAACCGGTCATCCGCATCCTCTGGGCCTTGGCGAAAAGCCGTCAACGCAACGGTCGCCAGGGCCTGGGGCGGACCGCGGCGGGCCAAAAGCTGCACCGCGTCGATGTCCGGCAACCAAGCCGAGCGCTGCCGCCGCGCCACCCGAGCCAAGCGCTGCCACTGGGCCTGGTCCAGCTCCGCCTCCCCAGCCAGGAGAGCAAGCGCCGCATTGGCCGAGCGATCGTCGGCCGTCTCAACGCTTTTTAGCAGCGCCTCCGCCAGCAGTGCCCCGACCTCATTGCCTTCCAGCACGGGTTCCAGCACCAGCCGCCGCGCCGGAGCGCCGTTGGACGCCCACCAATTCGCCGCGAGCCGATCCAATTCCTCAGGGTTTTGGCGGATCAATTCGTGGATCTCGCCGCGCACAGCCCGCAGCTGGTGTTGCAGCTGATCCGGGCGCTCTACCAGGCTCGCGATGTGCGCGTCGAGCTTGGCCCAGGTCTCGGCCTTTGGCGATTGCGAACTCATGCGTTCCCCTTGCGGCGGCGAAGCCACCAGACCGTCAGACCGGACAGCAGCGTCGCCGCAACCGCCAGCCCCGCGGCAAACTCCGGCCTTTGCTCGGCCTTCAGGGCGTTCTTGGGCGCCGCGGCCATCCACGCCTTCTGGCGAACCGCCTCTTTCTCAAGGCGATTTAGCGAAAACCGCCGCAGCCGCCGCGCCGCCGTGTCGGCGTTGCCTTGTTCATAAGCCCGCCAATACAAGCGGGTCGCCGTCATCGCCCGGGCCAGGGAGCGCGCGTGCAGCTCGCCCATCTGCGCCGCGGCCTGCTCCGCCGCTTCGCCGCTAGCCAAGTGCTTGGCCTGCAGAGGCATTTTGTCTGACAGCCGGTAGCCGACCTGCAGGACCTCACCGTCCGCTAGGTCCAAGGCCGCCTTGTAGATCGCCGCGCCGTCGCGACTGCCCAAGCGCGCCAGGGTGTGGACCAGGATCGTCGCCGCGCCCTGCCCGTCCTGCCACGGCTGCACCTTGAAGGGATCCGCCAAGTGGGGGTCGAGCTTTTGCCCCAACGCCTTGATCAATTCGCTGTCGGGCTTGTCCGGCGCGGCCCACACGGCCTGCAGCGGCTTGACCCCCGGCTTGCCCAGGCGCAGCTGGTCCAGCTCGCGAGCCATCCACGCTTCGCTAAAAAGGTGAAGGTTGCCCAGCAGATCGACGCCAATGGACATAAATGTCGGCAGATCGCCCAGATAGCCGCCGGCGGTCTTCAGCCCCTGCAGATACCACATCAGCTTGGCGCGCTTGAACACGTCGTAGCTGCCCACCTGGACATTGTGCAAAGGCCCCGCCGCGTCCTGAACGTAGTGCAACCCCGCAGACGCCCAAAGGATCGGCAGGTAGTCGCTGACCACCCCCTGCTGCTCGTCCACCCACGCGCGCATCACAATCGCCATATCCAAGTGGGCCTGGGCCATCTCTGCCGCAGAAGTCTCCACCGGCCCGTCAAAACCCAGGGCCACGGCAAAGTTCCACGGCTCGGTCTGGAGGATCTCCGGGTCATCGCTGGGCTTTTCCGTCGCCAGCTGGTAGTGGGCGTGGGCCTGACTGTCCAGCCCAGTGGGCCCGCCCATGTTCAGCGCCGCAGGATCCGCCGGCACCCGCCGACCATCCGCAGTCTTGAGCGGCAAGCGCTTGGCGTCATAGGCAAATCGCTCCTGGTTGCGCCGGTCGACATCGGGCTGGGCCGAGCCGCGCACCACCAGGTTGAACCGGTCAATTTCGCCTTCGCGATCATAGTCATCTAGGCCCATGACGGCAGGGGTCGGCTCCTGAGACAGCCCCAGAAAGCCGCGGATGGCAAAGGCGTCAAAGCTGCGCGGCCCCGGATAGCGGCTGGCAAAGCGCTTGGGATCGCTGCCGTCCAGCTCCGCGCTGCCGGACGGCGAGGCCATGGCCCGGCCAAACCACAGCCACCACTGCATGTACTGCTCTTCCGTCGGCGTCATGAGCGGGCCGATGGGCACCACGCCGCGCAGCGCTTGCTCGGTCAGCCAACGGTGTACGTCCACTGAAAACGCTTGCACTGGCGCGGAGATCAGCGAGAGCGCGGCGACCAAAGTCGCAACACGGCCGATCCGCCGCAGCGGTGGTGGGGTCTTCTTAAAGCTAGGAGCGGAAGGGCGGTGCAAATGCATGGGCGGCAGCATAGCGCGAAGGTGCAGCAGTTCCAAACCCCAACCAAACGCCAAGCTTTCCAGGTGGCTGCGCGGCGAAGGTTGCTGCGGCGCCATTCTCGGACTAAAATGGTCCGTCAATGGGGCGAGGGCCCCGAGGACATGCTCATGGGCGGCGTCAACCCCTACATTCGGACCAGTTCTATCCCTTTGCCCAAGCGGCCTTACCGTGTCACGGTCGCAGGCAGCGATCAGGTGATCGAGGTCGATCCGGCGCAGCTGCCGTTTGGCCGCGACGGTCGGCCCGGCTCACTGCTGGATATTTTGCTGCACCACGGCGCCAAAGTGGACCACGCGTGCGGCGGTGTCGTCAGCTGCTCGACCTGCCATGTGGTGATTCGCCAAGGCTATTCTAGCTGCAACCCGCCCGAAGAGGCGGAGGAAGACATGCTGGACACCGCGCCGGGCCTGACCACCCAGTCGCGCCTCGCCTGCCAGGCGGTGCCGGACGGCAGCCAGGACATCGTGGTGGAGATCCCGGCGTGGAACCGCAATCAGGTCAAGGAGACCGACTAGATGAACGAGCTCGAATTCCGCCAGTACACGGACCGGCTGTACCGCAGCGTGCTCAACCGGCTCGATCGCGAAGATCCCGATGTGATTGAAGGCGAATTGTCCGCCGGGGTCGTCAAGATCCGCAACGCCAAGGGCCAGATCTACGTGCTCAACCACCAGGTGCCCGTGAGCCAGATCTGGTACGCCGCGGGCGACCGCGCTTGGCACTTTGAGCGGCAGGCCGACGGCCGCTGGGTCGACCCGCGCCACGGCGATGAGCTGGCGCAGATCCTGGCGAGCACCCTGAGCCAACTGGCGGGCGTGACGATCGCTATTGATTTGCCCAGTTAGCCTGTGTCGACTTGGCCCGGCGAGGGGTATAGGCTCCGGGGCATGAAGCTGCAACTCCCGCCTCTGGCCCGCAAGCAAAGCACGTCCCGCACCTGGCCCATCGCCGGGGGGACCCTCCTCAAACACACGGCAGTGGCTGCGCTTTTTGCATTTCTGTCGACCTCCGTTGCCCTCGCTGCTCTGCCGCCGCCCAAGCCGTATCCGCTCAGGATCGCCGCCAATGGCCGGGCTGTGGCGGTGATGGACCACGCAAAAGGCGCGCTGACCGACCTCTGGCTGCACCCCTACCAGGCGATTCTGCCCGGGCAGCTGAGCCAAGACGTGTTGCACGACGCCTACTTTGGTCTGCGAAGCGCGGCCGGAACGGGCGGCCAATGGGGCAAGGACATGGCCCTGGTGGGCTGTGCCAAGGGCCAAGCTTGCCTGGGAGACCAGCCGAGCTTTGGCTATTTAGATGCCTCTGGAATCATCGTTGACAAGCGCAGTTGGACTGCCAATCCTAAAGTAGAGCTTCACACTTTTGCCTGGGTGCCGCAGAGCCTCAAGGGCCGCGGTTTTGTGCTGCTGGCCCAGGTGGTCAATGGCGACTCCGCCGACCAGACCCTGGAGCTGGCGGCGCTGTTGAATTTTCATGTCGGCCCGGGGGCTCCTCAACCTGCCGACACGCCAGAGGAAATTTCCAAGCACGCGCCGCGAGCCCTGTATGAACGCAGCTCCGCCTCGCCTCACCGGCTGTGGGTGCGCGCGGTGGATGGTCTGGCGGCCGACGCGGCGCAGAGCGGGCCTGGGACGCCACAGACCCTGGAAAGCCTCAATCCCTACAACAGCTTCCAGAGCGGCGCCCCGCTGGGCACAAGCGCTGACGCTGGGCCGGGCGCGGATCGCGTAGGCGGGATGCTGTGGAAACTCCAGGTGCCCGCTGGCAAATCGGCGACGGTGGCGCTGCTGGCCCTCTACGGCGACGGGGCCACTGCGGTCCAGCTGGCGAGCCAAGGCGACCAGTGGCTGCAAGGGCGCAGCGCCGGGCAGTTGCTGCAAGACGAGCAGACCGATTGGCAGACTTGGCACGCCAAAGCTGCAGAACTTCCGGGTCTATCTGCGGAAGACCTGCTGATCTACCGGCGATCGCTGATGCTTTTGCGCATGGCCCAGTGCCGCGAAGACAACCTGGGGCCGGCCGGATCGGGTCTGGCTCCCCAAGGCCAGATCGTCGCGAGCCTGCCGCCGGGCATGTGGAACATCACCTGGCCGCGCGACCAGTCCTACGCGGGCGTGGCGCTGGCGGCGACAGGTCACCTGCAAGAGGCCAAGGCGGCTCTGGAATTCCTGCTGCGCGGCAAGGTGGGCCAGTTCCAAAAGGAGGTGGGCGCGCCCTATCTGATCTCAGCCACGCGCTACTGGGGCGGCGGGACAGAAGAAAGCGATTTCAATGAGTTTGGCCCCAACATTGAGCTAGACGGCTTTGGTCTGGTGCTGTGGCAGGCGGCGCGCTACTTCGACGCTTCCGCGGATAGCGACTTTCTGGCGCAGTGGTGGCCGTCGATCCGCGATCTCATCGCAAATCCTCTGATGAATTCGACGGATGACACTGGTTTGGTGAAGAAAGACTCCTCGATTTGGGAAGTGCACTGGAACGGCCAGGAAAAGCACTTCGCCTACACCTCGCTGACGGCGGTGCGCGGGCTGTGCGGCGCGGCGAGGCTGGCCACTGCGGCGGGAGAAGGCAAGCTGGCTGGGCAGTATCGGAGTAAAGCGAAGGCGATACATCAAGCTATCCAGCTTAAGCTCGCTCCTGGAAATAGCTTTCTTCTGGGCAATCTTGAGGAACCGCCCGCCAAGGCCCTGGACCTTGCCGCGGTAGAAGCCTTTGTCGACGGCCAGTTTTCCCCGTGGGGCCAGGTGGCGCAGGCCTCGTGGAGCGCCTGGCAGCAGCTGGCCGCAGGGGGCGGGCCGGGCTTCTTCCGCAACGACGACGGCGGCGAGTACGACAGTCAGGAGTGGCTGTTCATCGACCTGCGGGTGCTGCGCTGGCTGGACCGCGCCGTCGCTGCGGGCGCCCCTCTTCAGGTTCAGCTCGATCAGCTGCGGGAGCGGCTGCGGCTCGTGGCCCGGCAAGGCGGCGGCATCCTTCCTGAACTGCTGGGCAATGTGGGCGCAAACGCCGGGCAATTTGCCGGGGCGGTGCCGATGATGGGCTTTGGCGCAGGCGCGGCGCTGCTGGCCCTGGGCGGCGAGGCGTATGGCGATGACCTCAGCGCGTGCCTTCAGGCGGGCGAGCCGGTGGGCCCCGATGCGGGCGCTGGGCCAGACGCCGGTGGGCCCGTCGATGCCGGCGATGTCGCTCCCGCAGACAGCGAGCCGACAGACGCTGGCCCGACAGACGCCAACCCGACAGACGCTGGCCCCGCAGATACCTTTGATTCTGCTGGCGATATCTCCGACGCCGCCGATGCCCCGTCCGGCGATGCCCCGTCCGCCGAGGCCGGTGACGCGGCCAAGGAATTGACAAATAGCGACTTGACGTTTATCAAAGACGCTCCATCGCCGCCCAGCCCCGCACCGCCCGCAGTCGACAGCGGCTGCCACACCTCACCGCAAGGTCAGCTCGCTAGCCTGGTCTCGCTGCTGACCGCGGCCGCACTGATCGCCGCGCGTCGAAGGGGGACCCATGTACAATCCTAGCTGCTCCCAGCGTTTTTTGCGCATTGCCCTGCTCTGGTCGCTGAGCGCCGTGGCTGGCCTGGGGTGCAAAGCCAAGGCCCCAGCCGCCCAGCTGGGCGCTGCGCTCCAGGCCCCTGCCACGGCCGCTGCGGGCGAAACGGCGCTGGCTGAAGCGCCCAGCCCAGCAGGCCAAGACCCAGCGGTTCAAGAGTCAGCGGCGCCCAAGCGCGTCAAGGCCGGAAAAACCGAAGGGTTTGTCGTGGTCCCCGCCGGCCGCTTTGACATGGGCCAAAGCGATGAAGACAACGGCCCGGGCTACAATGACGCCCCCAAGCACCCGGTCACCCTGAGCCGGCCGTTTGAGATGATGAGCGCCGAGGTCACCGCGCAGTATTACGCTTCTGTGATGGCTACTTCTGCAGATCAGCTCAGCGGCTGCGCCAATTGCCCGGCGACGATGGTGTCCTGGTACCAGGCGGCGACGTTCTGCAATGAACTGTCCAAGAAGCAAGCGTTGGCGCCGTGTTACCGCATCGACGGCTTCGCGGTGCATTGGCCGGAGGGCGTGGCCTGCAGCGGCTATCGCCTGCCGACAGAAGCGGAGTGGGAACACGCCGCACGCGCAGGTGAGACGGCTAGTGCTCCGGCTAATATCATGGACTCCGCATGGTTTGATGAGAACTCGAATCTAAAGCTTCAGGCTATAAAGGGTAAACGCGCAAATGCATTTGGCCTTTATGACATGCTAGGCAACGCCGGCGAGTGGGTGTGGGACTGGCAAGGCGAATACCCGCGCAGCGCCGTCAGCGATCCGCTTGGGCCAAAGACCGGCGATAATCGGGTGTTCCGCGGCGGCAACTACCGCTATGGCAAGGGCGAGGCCAGCTTTGCCTTCCGCAGCGCCTACGGGCCGCCGGTGCGCGTGGAGTACCTGGGTTTTCGCTGCGTGCGAACCTTGCCGCTGTAGCGCGAACGCACCAAATCCCTTACCATCCGCGGCCAGTCTGAGCAGGCCGCTTACTGCTGGCCGTCAGCGCGAAGTCCGTCTCCCGCGCCGCGGCGGTGCTTGGGGGGCATGGACCGCAAGGTATCCACGGGCAGCTCAAAAAAGTGAGGGCGATCATGGCCAACTACACGCGTAAAATCGGATTGTCGCTTGGTGCCGACCTGTGCTGGCCCGCAGCCTATGAAGAGATCGTCAAGAACCTCAAGCTGACCCTGCCCATCGACGGCGATTCGGTGGAATTTGAGATCGAGCGGGTGACGATTGAGCCTTTTGACCTCAAGCAGCCCGTTAAGTACGACGTCGTCATCGACCGCCTGACCCACTGGTACCAGACCACCCGCGAGTGGATCAAGAAAGCCGTGATCATGGACGGTCTGTATGTGCTGAATAATCCATGGTCTCTGCAGTCGATGGAGAAGCACACGTCCTACGCGGCGATGATGCACCTGGGCCTGCAGGTGCCCGAGACCTGGATGGTGCCGCCCAAGGAATACAGCCAAGATCTCAGCGATGCCAAGACCACCTTGAACCGCTACGCCCGGCTTTTTGACCTGACCAAGGTCGGCCAGTCGCTGGGCTACCCCGTGTTCATGAAGCCCTACGACGGCGGCGCCTGGGTGGGCGTGACCAAGATCAACAATGACCAGGAACTCAAGGCGGCGTATGAGAAATCCGGGCAGCGGCTCATGCACGTGCAGAAGGCCGTGGCGCCGTTTGACCTGTTTGTCCGCGCGATTGGCATTGGGCCGCAGACCCACATCGTCAAGTACAACCCCGACGCGCCGCTGCACGGTCGCTATGAGGTGGCGTTCAACTTTGTCGACGGCGCCGAGTACCAGCGCTTGAGCGATATGTGCCTGACGATCAACAGCTTCTTTCAGTGGGAGTTCAACTCCTGCGAGTCGCTGCGGCAGAACGGCACCTTCTATCCCATCGACTTTGCCAACGCTTGCCCGGACTTCCAGGTCACGTCGCTGCACTACCACTTCCCGGTCATGGTCAAGAACATGATCAAGTGGTCGCTGTTCTGTGCCGCAACCAAGCGCGAATTCAAGCCAAACCTCGATTGGGCGCCGTACTACGCCGTGGTCAAGAAGGACCTCTCGCTCGAAGACCGCATGCGCGAGTACACCAAGATCGCCCATCAGCGCTTTGAGACCGACCGCTTTGTGGAGTTCTGCGACAAGCACCTGCCGCACATCGATGAAGTCGTTTGGGAATTCTTTGGCACCCCCAAGGCCAAGGAGATCGTCCGCGCCAAGGTGGCGGCGCTGTTCCCGGCCCATGAGGTCGAGCAGTTCACCGATCACTTCTACGGGCTCGTGCAGTTCTGGCGCAAGACCGAAGTCGACCGCATGGCCGTGGCCAAAGCGCAGCGCGACGTGCGGCTGGGCGTGCCCGTGGCTGAGGTGGCACCTGCGCCGGCGGTTGTCGCGGAAATACCCGTGGAATCGGCCGCTGAGCCGCTGGTGCTGGCCGAGCCCGCCAAGAAGAAGGCCGCGCGCGCAAAGAAAGCCTAGCCGCCGCCCATTCCCGTCGCCAACACCCCTCAGGCCCCGCTCCTGAGCAAGAAAGGCCTTGCTATGCATGTTGTTTTTGTCGCGCCGTTCTTCATGGACACCACGCTGCGCTTTGTCCGCGCCGTGGCCACTACGCCTGGGGTGCGCTGCTCGCTGCTGACCCAGGAGCCGCCGTTCAAAGTGCCGGACGACCTGCGCGCCCAGCTCTGCGGCTTCTGCCAGATCGACGACGCCCTGGACGCCCGCCACATCGAGCGCGGTGCCAAGCTGTTGGAGAGCAAGCACGGCAAGATCGACAAGCTTTTTGGGGCCTTGGAGCACATCCAGGTGCAGCTGGCCGACGTGCGGGCGGCGCTGGGCCTGGGCGGCTTGACCCCCGCTGCAGCGCGCAATTTCCGGGACAAAGCGCGGATGAAGGACGTGCTGCAGCAAGCCGAGCTTCCGTGCGCCCGCCACCGCGAGGTCAAGTCGTCTTCAGACGCCTGGCAGTTTGCGGGCAAGGTCGGCTATCCCTTGGTGATTAAGCCGCGCGAAGGGGCTGGCTCCAAGGGCACCTTCCGCGTGGACAATGACAAGCAGCTGGCCGAAGCGCTGCTCAACGTGCGGCCGGCGGAGAATCGCCCGGCGGTGATCGAAGAGTTCATCACCGGCGATGAATATAGCTTTGAAGTCCTGAGCTTTCAGGGCAAGCCGCTCTGGCAGTCGCTGACGCGCTATCTGCCCAACCCCCTGGATGCCGTGCGCAATCCCTGGATTCAGTGGTGCGTCTTGCTGCCCCGCGAGGTCGACGACGCCCGCTATGACGACGTGCGCAAGGCCGGTTTTGCCGCCCTGCAGGCCCTGGGGATGGACACCGGCATGTCGCACATGGAGTGGTTTCGCCGCCCCGATGGGCGCTTGGCCATTAGCGAAATTGCCGCACGGCCGCCGGGGGCGCAGATCGTCAGCCTCAACAGCCTGGCCTGCGATTTTGACCTGTACAAGGCCTGGGCGCTGCTGATGACCCACGGCCAGTTCACTGTGCCGCAGCGCAAGTACGCAGCCGGCGCCGCATTTTTCCGCGGGCAGGGTCAGGGGCGCATCAAGGCGATCCACGGCCTGGAACAGGCGCAGCGCGAGCTGGGCCACCTGGTGGTAGAGACCAAGCTGCCGCACCTGGGCGCGCGGCCCAACAGCAGCTATGAGGGCGACGGTTTTGCCCTGCTGCGCCACCCGGAGACCAAAGTGGTGGAACAGGGCCTGCGGCGCATCGTCGAGCTTGTGTACGTCGAATTGGGCTGAGATTTCGTGTAGCATCGCGGCACGCCAGAGCGAGGTCGCCCCATGAGCCACAAGGAAGCCCCTAGCCAATTCAAGCTGCGGCAGATGCGCAACCTGGGCATCATGGCCCACATCGACGCCGGCAAGACCACGGTGGGCGAGCGGCTTTTGTTTGTCGCGGGCCGCAGTTACCGCATGGGCGAGGTCCACGACGGTGAGGCGGTGCTGGACTGGATGCCCCAAGAGCGCGAGCGCGGCATCACCATCACCTCTGCGGCCACCAGCTTGACCTGGCGCGACTGCGACCTGCACCTGATCGATACGCCTGGACACGTTGATTTCACGGTGGAAGTTGAGCGGTCTCTGCGCGTGCTGGACGGCGCAGTGGCGGTGTTTGACGCGGCCAACGGCGTAGAGCCCCAGAGCGAGACGGTGTGGCGCCAGGCCGACCGTTGGAGGGTGCCGCGCATCGCTTTTGCCAACAAAATGGACCGGGTAGGCGCCGATTTTGCCATGACCTTGGCGTCGATGCGCCAGCACTTTGCCGGGCCCAACCACGCCCTGAGCGCCCCTGGCCTGCCGGCTGGCATCGACAAGCGCATCGCCGCGGTGCAGTGGCCGCTGGGCAGTGAGGCGGAGTTTGTGGGCTGTGCCGACCTGGTGTGGCGCCGGCAGCTGCTCTTTCCAGACCCGGAAGATCCCAAGGCAATGCAAGAGGAAATTGGCCTGACGAGCGACCAATTGCTGCGCCGCCAGGAGCTGATTGAGGTGCTGGCCGATGTCGACGACGCCGTGGCCGATGCGTGGTTGGAGGGCCGCGACTTGGAGCCAGAGGAGCTGAGCCAAGCGATTCGCCGCGCCACCGTGTCCGGGCGGTTTGTGCCGTTGCTGTGCGGATCCGCGCTAAAAAACCGAGGGATTCCGCCGCTGTTGGACGCGATTGTCGACTGGCTGCCTTCGCCGCTAGACGTGCCGGCGGTGGAGGGACTGCATCCGCGCACCGGCGAATTGCTCCACCGCGATGCCGACCCCAACGGTCCGCTGTGCGCCCTAGCGTTTAAGGTTTCGCCGCTGGATGAAGGCCGGCGCTTTGTATTTCTGCGGCTTTACTCCGGTACGCTGCGCGAAGGCGATGACGTGTGGAACGCCAGCCGCGGCATAAGCGAAAAGGTCTCGCGGCTGGTGCTGCTGCACGCGGTGCAAAAGACCCGGGTGGCCAGTGTGAGCGCGGGGCAGATTTGCGCGGTGATGGGCCTCAAAACGACCATGACCGGCGATACCTTGGCGGATACCCACCAGCCGATTCTGCTGGAGCAGATGACGGGCTACGAGCCGGTGGTCACCCAGGCGATCGAGCCCGGGGCGCTCAAGGACCGCGACGGTCTGATCGAAGCGCTGGCCAAGCTGGTGGACGAGGATCCGACGTTGCGCAGCGGAGAGGACAAGGATACCGGGCAGTTGGTCATCAGCGGCATGGGCGAACTGCACCTGGAGGTGGCGGTCGACCGGCTGCGGCGCACCTATGGCCTGGAAGTGCGCGTGGGCAAGCCGCAGGTGATGCTGCGCGAGACCATCAGTAAAGCCGCTGAAGCGCAGGGTATTTTTGAGCGGCACGTGGAAAAGCACCAAGGCGAGAAGCACGGCGAAGAGCTGCACCTGTTTGGCTCGGTCAAGGTGCGGGTAGAGCCGCTGCCTCGCGGCCAAGGCTTTGAATTTGCCATTGATCCCGGCGTGACGGAGCGGCACTTTACCCAGGGCGAGACCGCGGCGATGTGTCGGCAAGGGGCGTATGACGCGATGCACGCGGGGGTGGTCGAAGGCTATCCGCTCGACGACCTCAAGGTCACCCTGATCGACGGACTTTGGAAAGACGGGCAATCGAGGCCCATGGCCTACCAGATCGCCACGGCCAAGGCGGTGCGAGAAGCGGTGCGCCACGCCGGGCCGGTGATGCTGGAACCCATTATGGATGTTGAGGTTCAAGTGCCGGGGGACGCGCTGGGGGAGGCCCTCTCTAGCCTGAGCGGTCGGCGCGGCGTGGTCAGCGATGTGGTCGAGCGAAGCGGCGGCTTTCGCGCAGTGCTGGCCCAGGCGCCCCTGCGGCAAATGTTTGGCTACGCGACGGAATTGCGTTCGCTGACCCAGGGGCGCGGAACCTTCACGATGCGGTTTGCCCAGTTTGATCGGGCGGCCTGACCGCGCTGGCCGGCAAGCGCAGACCCCGGCCGCGCCAGAGCACGTAGACGACCGGAATGATCTCTAACGTCAAGAACGTGCTCGTCAAAAGCCCGCCCACCAGCGGCGCGCAAATGCGCTGGGTCACTTCGGAGCCGGCGCCTGTGGCCCACAGCACTGGCCCAAGACCCAGAATATTCATGCCTACAGTCATGAGCTTAGGCCGCACGCGCTGCACCGCCCCCTCCAGCACGGCAGATCGCAGGTCGTCCACGCTGTTGAGGCGCCCCTCCTGCTTCCAGCGGTCATAGGCCTCGTCCAGGTACATCAGCATCACAATGCCGGTCTCCGCCGCCACGCCCACCAGGGCAATTAGCCCGACCCAAACGGCGGTGCTCAAGCGGTAATCCAGCGCGGCCAGCAGCCAGATGCTGCCCACCAAAGCGAACGGCACGGTGCCCAAAACAATCAGCGGCTGGGCAAAGTTGCGGAAGTTCAGCCACAGCAGCAGCAGCATCAGCGCCAAGGTCAACGGCACCAGCACCTGCATCCGCTCCTGCATGGCGATCAACAGCTCGTACTGGCCGGTCCACGCCAGCCGCACCCCCGCCGGCAAGGTCAGCTTGGCCGTGCGCGCCTTGGCCTCATCGACCCAGCGGCCCACGTCCACCAGATCCGTCGCGACATCGACGTACACGTAGCCCACCAGCTGGCCGTCTTCGTTCTTGAGCATGGGCGGCCCTTCTCGCACCACCACTTTGGCCACGTCGCCCAGACGGACACTCGCGGGCAAAGGCTGGGCGGCACCATTGGACTTTCCTATCTGCTGACTCGACGGCGCCGGGTCCGCTGAGCCCATGCCGCCCATGCCGCCCATCGCCGATCCGACACTCCCCTGGGCATTGTCTGATCCTTGACTCTGCTGCAGATTTTGCACAGCTCCCGCTTGGCTCGGTCGCAGCGGCAGCAGCAGATCGGCCACGTCCTGCGGGCTCTGGCGATAGCCGCGGGCTAAACGGACTTGCACATCCACAGAAAGACGGCCGCTGGGCAGCCTCGCCACCACCGCACCGCCCAGGCCCAGGCCCACCGCTTGGTCGACGTCGCCCACCGTCAGCCCCAGGGCGTGCAGCTTTTGGCGGTCGGGCTCGACATCAATGTACCACTGCCCCAGGTTGCGCTCGGCAAACACGCTGCGGGTGCCGGGCAGATCGGCCAGGCCCTTCTCCAGCACCACCGCCGCCCTATCCAACTCTGCGGGATCTTTGCCAAACAGCTTGATGCCCACCGGAGTGCGGATGCCAGTGCTCAGCATGTCGATGCGCGCCTTGATCGGCATGGTCCAAGCGTGGGTCCAGCCGGCCTGATCCAGAGCGCTCTGCATCTGCCGGGTCAATTCGTCAAAGTTCATGGGCCTTTCTGACGGGAACAGCCGCTCCAGCAGCCCCGCCAGGGCGCCATCGCCGCCGCCCAGCACCCAGCCTGCAGGTTCGCCCTTCTTGGCATGCCACCAGCGCTGGACCTGGATGCGCCGCCACTCCGCCCGCGGCTTGAGCTGCACCGCCGTCTCGATCATCGACAGGGGCGCCGGATCGGTGGCCGTCTCTGCCCGCCCGGCCTTGCCAAACACGCTCACCACCTCAGGAAAGGCCCGCAGCACCCGGTCCTGAACCTGCAGGGCCCGCTGGGCTTCGCCAATCGCCAGGCCGTTGGCCGTGGTCGGCATGTAGAGGATGTCGCCCTCTTGCAGCGCCGGCATGAACTCGCTGCCCAGGTTGGCGGCCAGCGGAATCGCACTCAGCACGGCAAAAACCCCCATCAGCAACGTGGTTTTGGGGTTGTGCAGCGCCACCCACGCCATCGGCCGGTAGACGCGCAGCAGGATCTTGCTCACGGGGTGGTCGCTCTCTTTGCGAATGCGGCCGCGCACCAACAGGCGGATGAGCGCCGGCGCCAAGGTGATCGACAGCACTGCCGCCCCAGCCATGGCAAAAGTCTTTGTCATCGCCAGGGGTTGGAACAGACGCCGCCCCTGGCCTTCCAGGGCAAACACCGGCAAGAAGCTCACCACCAACAGCAGGAGCGAGAAGAAGATCGGCGGGCCAACACCGCGGCAAGCTTGCAGAATCGCGTCAATGCGCTGCTGGCGGGTGTACGGGTACTTGAGCTGTTCGAGCTTGCGGTGCGCGTCATCGACCAAGACCACCGCTGCGTCCACAAGATCGCCCACAGCCAAGACAATTCCGCCCAAGCTCATCAGGTTGCTCGACACGCCCAGCCACTTCATCGGCGCAAAGGCCAGCAGCACCGCCGCGGGCAGCATCAGCGCGGGCACCAAGGTGGAGCGAAAGTGCATCAAAAACAGCAGAATCACCGCCACCACGGTGATGAGCTGCTCGGCCAAGGCGCGGGTGAGCGTGTCCACCGCGGCGTGAATGAGTCGCGAGCGGTCGTAGACCGGCACCAGCTTGACCCCGGCGGGCAGGCTCGGCGCCAGTTCGGCGATGCGCGCCTTGAGCTTCTCCATGACCTTCAAGGTGTTTTGGCCACTTCGCACCACGGCGATGCCGCCCACCGCTTCGCCCAGGCCGTCAAAATCCGCGGTGCCGCGCCGCGCTGCCGGGCCGTAGCTGACCGCAGCCACATCGCCAATCGTCGGCCCCGGCTGGTTGGAACCAGGCCGCAGCGGAGTATCGCGCAACGCTTGCAGATCTGGCGGTTGGCCCTGCACGCGCACAAAATACTCGCGCTGGCTCATCTCAATCAGGCTGCCGGAGGCCGTGGAACTGGCTTTTTGCACCGCTGCCGCCAACTCTGGCAAAGTCGCGCCCCAGCTGGCCATTTTCTGCACGTCGCCATCGACCTGCACCTGGCGCTGATAGCCGCCCACCGTGGCGATCTCCGCGATGCCCGGCACGCTGGCCAGGGCCAAGCGCACAGTTCCATCTTGCAGATCGCGGAGATCGGCGACATCGAGCCGCCCCGACTCATCCACCAGCGCGTACTGATAGGCCCAACCGACCCCAGAGGCGTCTGGCCCCAGGTTCAGCCGCGCCCCCGGCGGCAGCAGGCCCTGAAGCTGGCCGAGCTGCTGTTGCACGCGGTTGCGCGCGTCTTCCAGGTCAGTGTCGTCGTCAAATAGCACGTAAATAAAGGCCATTCCGTACATGGCATAGCCGCGCACCGCCTTGACCCCAGGGGCGCCCACCAGCGCAGAGACGACCGGCCGGGTCAGGCGATCTTCAATGCGATCCGGGGGGTTGCCCATCCAATCGGCCAGCAGGATCACCTGGGTGTCGCTGAGGTCGGGGATGGCGTCCAGGCTGCCGGTGCGCAGCGAGTGCCAGCCGACCAAAGTGGCCGCCAGGCTGAGCGCCACCACCACCCAAGGGTGCATCACGCTAGAGCGGATAATTTTGTCGAGTATCATCTAGAGCTCCGTCGCGGGCGGTTGCGCTGGAGCGGCCGTCGGCGCGCCCTGGATATCGCCACAGCGCAGCATCTCTTGGCCGTAGTAGGGGTTGGCCACCTCGCCCGCCCGCTGCAGCCAGCGCCCCGGGGCCATCGAACACCAGACGACCTGCAGGTCGCTAGATAGCCCTGCGCGCCGCGCCAAGGCGATCACTTCCTCGGACAGCGGCCCCAGGCGCAGGCGCTGCGCCGCAAGCTCGGCCGGGAAGTCGCCGAGCCCCGGCAGCGGCAGCCCCGCCTTGTCGGCGGCGGTGCGCAGCTCGGCGGCCTTGGCCAGGGCCAGCTTAGCGTCGCTGGCCACCAGGGCGTCGCCCAGGGCCAGGTAGGCCTGGATCAGCGGCTGGACCTGCCCGGGCACCGGCTGCGGCCCCCCGGCGCCGCCGCCGTGCTGGTGGTCGCGGTGGCCGGCGGCGCGGTGCTCGGCCGCGGTCTCGCTCGGTGCCAGCTGGGTACTGGTCGCCGGCTCGGGTACGCCCGCCGCCAGGCGTGTCTCCGCGTCGACCAGAAACACCCCGCTGACGGCGATGCGGTCGCCCTCCACCAGCCCCGCGCGAATTTCGACCCAGCCGCCGTCTCGCAACCCCGTCTCCACCCGCGTGGGCGTGACCAGACCGCCTTTGCCCAGGCGCTGCACATAGCGCGCGTGGCCCACATCGATGAGGGCATCCTCAGGCACGGCAAGCACTTGTTCGGCCTTCTGCAGCAGGCGCCAGCGCGCCAACATGCCGGGCCGCAGCGCACCGTCGCCGTTGTGCACCAGCGCCCGCACCCGCACCGTGCGCAAATCCGCCCGCGCCTCAACTTCAGGCGTCAGCACCTGGGCTTGCAGGACGCGGTCGTCCGCCAAGACGAGCTCAATGGTCTGCCCCGGCTGGAGCTGGGCGGCCAAAGCCTGGGGAACATCAGCGATCGCCAGCAGATACGCCAGGTCCGCCGCCAGCCACAGCGGGTCGGCCACCGACACATAGCGGCCAACTTCAAACGGCCTCTCTAGCACCATGCCGGCCTTGGGCGCAGAAACCACCGCCACGCCGCGGGCTTTGCCCAGCCCCGCCACGCCGCCTTTGCCCATGCCCAGGCGCAGCAACCGCTCCCCCGCCGCCGACTTGACCTCACCGCCCGGCGTGGCGCCGTGGCCGCCCATGTCCAGCGCCGCAGTGGCGAGATACTCGGCCTGGGCTTCGTGAAGCTCGCGCGAGTAGAGCACCGCCAAGACCTCCCCCGCCTTGAACAATTCGCCCGGACGCCGCTCGGCCACCTTCTGCAGCCACCCTGCGGTGCGCGCCGTAACAGCGAATTTGCGCGTGGGATCCAGGGCTAACTGGCCCGCCAGCAGGGTCTCTACGCGGAGATCGCGCTTGGCCACCGCCGCTGAACGCACCCCGGCGCGCTGCAGGCGCCCCACGTCAACGCGAGTCGGCGCCACCCCGGCGATGCCCTCTAGGCGAAAACCCTTGCCGGGGTCCGGAGTTTCGGAGGTATCCCCCGCCAGAGAGGCTTTGGGCACCAGGTCCATGCCGCAGACAGGGCACGCGCCCTTGCCGGGCTGCTGATACGTCGGGTGCATCGGGCAGGTGTAGGTCTCACCCGCCGCCTGCACCGGCCGCGTCGCTTGCCACCACACCACCGCCGCGCCGCCGCCCAGGGCCAGCACCAGCGCCCAGCGCGCCAACCCCGCCAGCCGCAGCGCCAGCACACTTGGGGGCTTTTGCGCTAGATTCTCTGGGCGATCCCCTTGTTCTTGACTGTCCATGGCATACCTCGCGTCAACAAACCGTTGAGAATAGGGGGTCTAATGGCTCATCTGCGAACCGGTATCGGCCGCCATCGTGCCACTGGACATCGCCGAGCCGCCGGCGCTGAGCGAAGGGCCGTCGCCATCGCTGGTCTCCAAGCGGATGCGCCGGGCGCGGGCCAGCAGCCACTGTGCTTCAAGATCAGCCAGTTGCAGGTCAAAGGTCAGTAGGCGGTGTTCCGCCTCCACCACATCGGCCACCGACACGGCTCCGCTCGCCAGCCCCGGCAACGCCGCCTGAACCGCACGACGCAGCGCGGGGATCACTTTGAGAGTCAAGGACTCCCGCCGCAGCTCGAGCTGGCGCAGCTCGCTCTCCGCCTGCACCATCGCCCCCTGCAAGCGCTGAAGGCGGTCGCGCTGCATCGGCATGAGCGCATCCGATTCTCCTTGCGTCGCGGCGGCTTTCGCTGTGCTGCGCTGGCGATCTGGCCAATCGCCCGGCCGCAGCGCCAGGCTCAGCATCAGGCCCCAGGGCATCTGGTCCATGGTCATCAGGCCCAGGCCCGGCGTGACCGTCCAGCCCGCCGCCGCCGCCTCCGCCTGAGCCCGCGCCAGAAGCGAGCGCCGCGCCACGTCGACCTTCTGCAGCGCCGGGTGCCGCGGCCAATCCAGCACCTGCGTCGGCGCCGCGGGCAGGCTCAGCTCGGGCTCGCCCAGCTCATCAGCAGATATCCCCATCCACAGAGCCAGCTGTTGCTTGAGCCCCGGCAGCGCCGCCTGGACCGCCGCCTCTTCTGCGCGCAGCCCTTCCGCATCGGCCTGGGCCTGGGCCAGCCGCAGGGTCGACACCGGCCGGCCCCCAGCCATCGCCCGCACCAGCACCCCCTCAATCGCCTCGGCAATGCCCACATGGTGTTTGAGAATCGCTAACTTGTGCGCCGCCGCCCGCCACGCGCCAAAGGCCACCCGCGCCGCATAGGCCACCTCGCCCGCCTGCCCCGGCTCCTCGGCTTGGGCCTGAGCCACCTGGGTGCGCGCCAGAGTCCGCGGCGCATCCACCTGCCCGCCCAGGGGCAGCGGCTGTTCGACCATCACCCAGGCCGTCGGCTGCTTCTGGTGGTGTTCGCTGTAGGTCAATTCGCTGATCGTCATGCGAATCATCGGCGGCGGCAGGCCACCGGCCGAGGCGATGTTCTTTTCTGCAGCCCTCACGCGGGCTTGGACCCCGTGGAGCGACGGCGCCCGCCCCAGCGCCTGCTGCACCGCCTGGTGCTCGGCCAGCGGCGCGGCTTGCAGTTGACCCGCCAGCAGCAGGCCCATGGCGATCCCCATCCATTTCAACACAGTTCCCCCTTTCAGTGCAGTCGCTGGGACTGCGCCAGGAAGCGGGGAGCCATCAATGGATAGTTTAATCCACTGGGACGCCGACCCGTTGTCGACGCGCCTCAGCCTGCCCCGCCAAATGGACGCGGGGGGCTAAATCAGCAGGTGTTGGAGCGAAAGGATCAGCTTTGGCGGCGGCGCATCGGGCGGACCGCGGGCCCCGCGCAGCCCTGCAAGCTCGCCCTGGGCAAAGCGCCGTTGGGCCATCCAGGCGCCTGTGTCCAGCGCGGTCGCCACCAGCAGCGGGCCGGTGCAAGCCTTGTCCGCTTCGTGGATGTTGGCGTCTTGGTTGTGCAATTGGTGCTCATCGCCGCAGCAGGGCGCGCCATCGCTCAGCTGGCCAATGCCCTGGGCCGCGGCTTGGTCGTCGAGCGCACCCGCGCAACAGCTGTGGTCGCCTTCGCCGCTTTCTTGAGCGTGGACCCCAAGGGCCAAGCTGGTGGGGCAATGGCCGCAAAAGCACAGCAACTGCAGGCCCATCGCCTGGATGGCGATCAGCGCGGTCAGCAGCATGGCCCAGGTCTTCAGCACGGCACCGCCTTGGAGGTCGCTAGCACCGGAGGTTAGCGGCGCCGGCTGGGGTTGGCAAGCGCCGGCTGCGGCCCTAAGCTTGGCGGCAGATCTGCTTGCGAGTCGCAAAACCATGCCCACTGTCCGCCCATTGCCGTTCCCGATGCGCCTCTTGCAGCTCTGCCTTGGGGCGGTCGCAGCGACCACGCTGAGCGCATGCCCAAGCGAAGTCCCTGATCAGCAGAACTTTGCTGGCGTCGATATCCTTGGGGGCGCCGACACCAACGCGGACATTGCCGCCGCGGACCAGGCCAGCGGGCTGGACCAGAGCGCCAATGACGCCGACGATGGCCAAACCCTGGCGGACACGGCGGTGACAGATGGCGGTCAGGTAGACAAAGATCAAGTAGACATAAATCTAGTTGACACAACCCAACCCGACACAGCCAAGCCGGACACCGCCCAGCCGGACACCAGCCCCAAGGACACGGCTCCGGCGGACACTGGGGCACCGCAAACCTGTGCCAACGCAAGCAGTTGCACTGGTGAAACAGGGCCATGCCAGGGCTGGCAATGCTCTGGCGGCAGCTGCTATCCGCTGCTGAAGAATTCGGGCCCTTGCGAAGACGGCAACGCCTGCACCAGCGACGACGTGTGCTTTGCGGGCAGCTGCCAGGCCGGCGGCCAGAGCAACTGTGACGACAATAATCCCTGCACATCAGATGGTTGCAACTCTAGCGCAGGCTGTTCCCACACACAACTCAAGGAAGGCAGCGACTGCGGCGGCGGAAAAACCTGCACCAATGGCAGCTGTGGCGGCGGCGTGGCCAGCGGGGTCACCTGGGTGGGCGCGGGGGGCGATGAAAGCTGTGCCGTCGTCAACAAAGACGGCAAGGTGTTCTGCTGGGGCGATGACAAATCCGGCCAACTCGGCGGCGGCAGCACCCAAGGCAAATGGGCCACCAGCCCTCAGGCGGTGGTCAACCTCGCCGGCGCCAACCAAGTGGATTGCGGCGGCAACCACTGCTGTGCGGTCACCTCCACCGGCCTGTACTGCTGGGGCAACAACGAGTTTGGCCAGATCACTGCTACGGGCGCCCCACCCGCCGGCCAAGCCAAGCCGATGCCGACGCCGTACAAAGTCCTGCAGCCCGCCGCCCAAGTTGCGGTAGGCCTCAACCACACCTGCGCGCGCGATTCCGGTGGCACGGTGCGCTGTTGGGGCCTAGCGGCCAACGGCGAGCTCGGCGAAGTCAGCCAGACCACGGGATCGGCCGCGGTTGTCGCCAAGATCGGCGCCTCGGCCATCGACCTGGACTGTGGCAACAACTTCTGCTGCGCCGTGGTCAGCGGCGGCGGCGTTTCTTGCTGGGGCGTCAACGGCAACGGCCAGATCGGCCTTGGCTACAGCAATTCCGCCAATACGCCTCCAACTTTGGCCAAGGGCGTCAGCGGCGCCTCGCAAATCGCCACGGGTTCGGATCACGCCTGTGCCGTGGTCGGCGGCGGCAAAGTGATGTGCTGGGGCGCCAACAACGCCCAGCAGACCGGCCGCAGCGGCTCCAGCATGGGCCAGCTGACCCCAGCCAGCGTGCCAAGCATCAACGGTGCGAGCCAGATTGCCGCAGGCGGCGCCCACACTTGCGCCTGGGTTGGCGGCAAGGTGATGTGCTGGGGCGACAACGGCAAGCGCCAGAGCGCCCCGGCCAGCGCGGCGATCTACGTGCTCACCCCCACAGAGATCACCGGCCTCCCCAACCCGAGCAGCATGGCGCTGGGCGATCAGCACTCTTGCGTGCGCACCACCGCGGGTGAGCTGTACTGCTGGGGCGGCAACAACCTTGGCCAAATCGGCAACGGCAGCACCAAGGACGTGGTCGCGCCCCTCCTCGTCCAATAGCGGCCCCTCCCCTTTCTGCAGCGCCCTCGCGGAGTCTGGGTGACTCGCCTGTGGCCCTGCCCACTTGCAGAGGACCCCATGGTCAGCCAAATCTTTGATCCAAGTAAATGGCAAGAGGTAGAAGGATTTAAACTCAAGGATATGACCTATCACCGCGCGATTGGTCAGAAAACAGTGCGGATCGCTTTCAATCGCCCCGACTGCCGCAACGCCTTTCGCCCGCAAACCGTCGACGAGCTCTACGCCTGCCTCGAACACGCCCGCACCAGCCCAGACATCGGCTGCGTGCTGCTGACCGGCAACGGCCCTTCGCCCAAAGACGGCGGCTGGGCCTTCTGTTCGGGCGGCGACCAGCGCATCCGCGGCAAGGACGGCTACCAGTACGGCAAGGCCGACGACCCGGTGACCAAGGCCAAGCTCGGCCGGCTGCACATTCTGGAAGTCCAGAGGTTGATTCGCTTTATGCCCAAAGTAGTCATTGCCGTGGTGCCCGGTTGGGCGGTCGGCGGCGGCCACAGCCTGCACGTGGTCTGCGACTTGACGCTGGCCAGCAAGGAGCACGGCCGCTTCAAGCAGACCGATCCCGACGTGGCCAGCTTTGATTCGGGCTATGGTTCAGCGTACTTGGCGCGGATGGTCGGGCAGAAGCGCGCCCGCGAGATCTTCTTTCTGGGCTTTGACTACACCGCCGACGAGGCCGTGGCCATGGGCATGTGCAACGCCGCGATTCCCCATGCGGATCTAGAGAACGAGGCGCTGCGCTGGGCCGAGATCATCAACAGCAAGTCGCCCACCGCCATGCGCATGCTCAAGTACGGCTTTAACATGGTCGACGATGGCCTGGTGGGTCAGCAGCTGTTTGCCGGCGAGGCGACGCGGCTGGCCTATGGGACGGAAGAGGCGCAAGAGGGCCGCGACGCGTTTTTGGAGAAGCGGCCGAAGGACTTTAAGAAGTTTCCGTATCACTTTTGAGCGCTTGGGCGCGGGTTTGGGCCGCGAAAGAGAGACCTTCTCGAGCCCGCGCAGTCGCCTGAGCCGTATTTCGCCCAGCGCAAGCCCGGGAGCAGGGTTAGGTTTTCCGGGGTGGTTTTCTTGCCCCCGGGACCTAGTCGATCTCCGGTCGCCAAGAAGC